>JBAZQH010000001.1:0-43950 GCA_041645285.1 Candidatus Margulisiibacteriota bacterium
AAAAGGGTGGGTGGCAATGGGAAAAACCTCTTTGCTGGTTTTAAATCCGCCTAAAATTATCAGCGCCAAAGTTGAACCGATGTCGGTCGTGGCGGACGGTAAACACGAAATATTATTTAAAGTGCAGATTGAAGATCCGGAAGGCAAGTATGAAATCAAGCGTGTTTTTGCCAATCTCCAGGGATTGGGCGCCGGCAATGTTACGTTATTTTCGGATGAAGGCGGCAATGGGGACGAGATCGCCGGGGATTTTGTGTATTCGGGTCGGGTTTTGATTCCGGCGGGCATTTCCCCCAAAACGGTCGAGGTTCCGGTTTATGCCGAAACCCATTCCGGCGCGGCGGATTTTTCCAAAGTCAAAATAAAAATAGTGGCAAAATAATAAAAATATGTTGTCAACCTTAACCATTATCAGTATTTTTACCGAAATTTTTACGGCCGGTCTGCTGCTGGCAGCCGGGATCAGTTTTGTTCGCAAATTCTTCATGGAAAACTCCCGTAAAGATCTTTATTTTGGTATAGTTTTTCTTTTGTTTTTCTGCAACGTTTCCCTGGCCGTGGTTTCGCAGATGATGTTCAACCTGGGGCGCAGCTTATCGGAGTTGATTCTGGTCCATAAATCAATTTCGGCTGTGTCCACGCTGTGTGTGGTGGGGTTGTGGTTTTACCTGATTTCCAAGTTTAAATTTAACCAGATCAAATGGATCAAATACGTAACTTGGGCCATTGAGGCCCTGGCGGTCGTGGCCATCTGGCGCATTGTAATATCTTCCGTCAGTTTAATTTACCGGCAAGGCGTGATTGAGCCCCTGGTAGATTTTTCGCATCCGGTTCCGGTTAAGACCATGTGGATTTTGATCTGGCTCACGCTGGCAGCTGTTTCCGGCTGGCGCTTATTATCTTATAAACCATCCGGCAGAAAAAACCTTACCGTGATTTTGTCGCTTTCCGCTTTTTTGATTGTGGTGGCTTATTTTTGCACGGTTTTGTACTCAAATTTGGGGCAGTCCTATTATTTGCTGATATCATGGTTGATTACCCTGCTGGCGGTGGTGGGGTTGCTGCTGGCGGAAATGATTTCTCCGTTTGCCAAGATTGCGGCTTTTCCTTTGAGTTATTTCAGGACCCGCATACTGTTTAAGCTGATTTTGATTTTTGTGTTGTTGATTGTCATCCTTTTTGAGGCCACCACGTTAATTATTATTGGCATCAGCAAACGTTCATTGATGGATGCTGTGGTTTTGTCGCACCGCACGGCGGCGGTGGATGTGGCCGATAAAATTAACGATTCTCTGTCTGCTGCGGTCCATGATTTGAAAATTATTGCCGGGGCTGCGGCGCTCTCTTCCGGCAGTGCGGGAGCCGCCCGCTCCCAGTTAAAGCTGCTGCTGGAGATCAATCCACTGTTTGGCGGCCTGGCGGTGCTGTCCGCCGGCGGGCAAATGGAGATCAATTTAACCCAAGCTGATGTTAAGCTGTCGGCTGCGGAAATTAATGCTGCCGAAATGAAAACTGCCTTTGCCGCTGGGGCAGTATCTTTTGGGCCGGTCTTGAGGGAGCAGGACGGCTGGCCTTACTTTATGGTGGCGGTTCCAGCGGCGGCCTCCGGCCGGTCCGTGGTGGCAAAAATAAACCTGCGCTATGTGCAGGAAATGGTCAGTAAGATATCTTATCAGAAGCACGGCGTTGCTTATCTGGTTGACCGCAACGGAAAAATTTTGGTGCATCCGGATGAAGTGCGGGCCAAAAGCGCAGAGGACTTGAAAGCCAGCCCGGTAGTGCAACAGGTTTTGGCGGGACAAACCGGGGGCGGGGAATTTTACAGCGAAAGTTTAGGAGAAGAGATGGTGGGGGCGTTTGCTCCGGTGAAGGCAGTGGGCTGGGGGGTGATTGTTGAGGAACCGACCGCCCAGGCCTATTTTGAGATTCGGCGGGTAGAAACCAACTCATTGATGTTTGTGATTATCGGGATAGTGTTGACGGTAGTGGTGGGAGTATTTTTTGCCAAAAGCATGGAAAAGCCAATTATGGATTTGATTGCCGGGACGGATGCGGTCAGGCAGGGAAACCTGAATATCCGGATCGACGTTGATGCCATTGATGAAGTTGGGACGCTGGCTTCGGCTTTTAATCTGATGACTAAAGAACTGCGGGAAAGTCAGGATCGCTTGATCCTGTCAGAAAAATTGGCTTCGCTGGGCACCATGGCGGCGGGCATGGCGCACGAAATTAAAAATCCTCTAGTTTCACTGCGGACATTTACCCAGTTACTGCAGCAAAAATGGGACGACGAAGAATATCGCAAGAAATTTGTCCAAATTGTCCCGCACGAAATCGAGCGCATCAACAAAATTGCTGAAAGCTTGTTGAAATTTGGCAAACCCATGAAGCCCGAGTTGACTAAAGTGGATGTCAATGCGCTGCTGGAAGATGTTTTGCTGCTTTTTGAGAGTGAAGCTAAGAAAAACAACGTGCGGATTACCACAAAATTTGCGGAATTGCCTCTGATTGTGGGCGACCAGGGTCAACTGTCCCAAGCATTGGTGAACATTGTCTTAAATGCCATCCAGGCCATGAAAAAAGGCGGCGAATTGACGGTCAAGACGGATGTAGGCGAAGTAATTCATCTGGGTAAAATGCTGGGAAATAAGGGCAAATTCAGGCGCGACGGCAATGTGGGAGAAATGACGTTTGGGGAGGAAGAAAGCGGCGCTCAGTCCGAAGTATTAAAACCAACCGGTGTCGTGTTTGTTGAAATATCAGATACCGGCGAAGGGATCCCAGCGGAAAACCTAAAAAGCTTATTTGACCCGTTTTTTACTACTAAGATGACCGGTACCGGCATGGGCCTGCCCATCACCCTGCGGATTATCGAAGAACATAAGGGTTCAATTAAGGTACGCAGCCAGCTGGATGCGGGAACCACCTTTTTGATTACCCTGCCGCAAAATTTGGAGGAGCAGAAAGAGAAGCTGGAAGAGAAGATTGATAATATAGAATAATTATTTGTTTTTCTTGTAGTACCCCTGAAATCCGCGTTCAAAGGCCTCCAAGGCGCAATCCAGGTCTGATTTTTGGCTGATATAACCGGTGCTGAATTCACGGCCTTCATGAAAAGTAATATTCCCGCCGGTCACAATGACCTCTTTCCGGTCATCGGAAATCCAGACATTGGCCGGACAAAAAAATCCTGCCGGAGACGACTTTGGATCGGATAAATTGTAAGCCGGATTATCTAGTTCAATGATTGGCATGCTGGATTTTCCTTTCCCCGTTTTTAGCGGGTTTTTTGGGACCTTCCGTTGTATATATCGGGTTAAATGGGCAAAAACTTGCATGATTGGCGCTTGAATTTGGATGATTTGCGTAGTAAAGTATAAATACGCTTGGCGTTGATTTTGTATGATTTTTTCCCCGAGGAGGAGAAATGATGAAAAGGGTTTTTATATGGGTTTGTTTGGGAATTTTAGTTTTTTGCCTGGCGGGTGGGGTCGGAGCTGCTGCCAAGGTCCAAAAAACTCCCGTTCCGGCGAGTAAAGCAGTACCGGAGTCGTCAATAATATTCAAGCCGGAGCGCCTGGGCGAATATAGGTTATTTACTGCGTACGGTGGCGGGGCGGTGGCGGTGGGTTTGGGATACCTTTTCCCGGTTGAACGGGACTATGATGTTATATTGGACGCGGCTTATTACCTTGGCAACCAATATTCTATTTTGACGGCAAAACTGGCCGCGGATGTCAAAATTGGGCAAGACCTGTATACCGGATTGAGCCTGGGCTGGGTCAGCTACTCACAAACCATTGCCGATATTCCCGGCCTTTCCGGCAATACTGCCAGCGGCAGCCATATTGATGCGGGCATATTTTTAGGCAAGGAAATACGAGAGTGGAGAGTGCAGGCGGGCTACGGGACGGCCATGGGGCTAACCGGTGAACTATCCTATAAATTTTAATTTCCTAAAAAGTTAAGCAACTAAAAAGCTAATTACAACCATGCTAAAACATTTTATTTCAATTCATGAACTGACGCTTGCCGAAATCGAAAAGATTTTTAATCTGGCCGCGCGGCTAAAGAAAAAACCCCGACAGAGCATCTTAAAGGGGAAATCCCTGGCGTTGATTTTCGAAAAACCTTCCACCCGCACGCGCGTGTCTTTTGAGGTTGGCATGTTTGAGCTGGGAGGCACCACCATTCATTTGTCTCCCAATGCCGTCCAACTGGGGGTGCGGGAGTCAGTGGCGGATGTGGCCCGGACCCTGTCGCGTTATGTCCAGGGAGTGATGCTGCGCACCTTTGACCACCATGCCCTGATTGAATTTGCGCGCTATTCCAGTGTTCCGGTCATTAACGGGCTTTCAGATGTATCGCATCCCTGCCAGGGGTTAGCGGATGTGTTTACGGTAATGGAAAAGAAAGGTGCCGGGAGTTTGAAAAACTTGAAAAAAGTAAAAATGGCGTATATTGGCGACGGCAATAACGTGTGCCATAGTTTGATGTTGGCGGCGGCAAAGGTGGGGATGAATCTGTCCGTAGCTACTCCTCCCGGGTTTGAGCCCCGGCCGGAAATTACCCGCCTGGCGCAAGCGGATGCCCGCGGCAGCGGCGCCAAAATTGAAATTATGAATGACCCCAAAAAAGCGGTGGAAAAAGCCGATGTAATTTATACGGATGTATGGGCCTCAATGGGACAGGAGGAAGAAGCCGCCAGCCGAAAGATTAAGTTTGCGGCTTTTCAGGTAAACCGGCGCTTGGTTGGTTTGGCCAAACCGGATGCCATTATCATGCATTGCTTGCCGGCACACCGCGGTGAGGAAATTACGGACGAGGTGATTGACGGGCCGAATTCGGTGGTTTTTGACCAGGCCGAAAATCGCCTGCATGTTCAGAAGGCAATTTTGGCAATACTTTTGAGGTGATTTATGAAAAAAGTTAACAAAGTAGTCCTGGCATACTCCGGCGGCTTGGATACTTCCATTATTATTCCTTGGCTAAAAGAAAATTACGGGTGTGAAGTGGTGGCGATGGTGGCGGACCTGGGGCAGGGAGAGGATCTGGCCGCAGCAAAAGCAAAAGCGCTAAAAACCGGGGCCAGCGCGGCCTACGTTGAGGATTTGAAAGAGGTTTTTGCGCGCGATTACCTGATGCCCATGTTAAAATCCGGTGCAATTTACGAAGGTAGATATTATTTGGGAACCTCGATTGCCCGTCCTTTGATTGCCAAACGGCAGGTTGAAATTGCCCGCCGGGAAAAAGCCGATGCAGTTTCGCACGGCGCAACCGGCAAAGGTAACGACCAGGTAAGGTTTGAGCTAACCTATAAGGCCTTGGCGCCAAATTTGCAAATTATTGCTCCCTGGCGGGAATGGGAAATCAAAAGCCGCAGTGATGCGGTGGAATATGCCAGGGCCCGGAGAATTCCAGTGCCGGTAACAAAAAAGAAACCCTATTCATCTGACCGCAACCTGTGGCATGTGAGCTACGAAGGCGGCGTTTTGGAAGACCCGTGGAAAGAACCGGACGAATCGATGTTTGAGATGACGGTCTCTCCGGAAAAAGCGCCGAATAAGCCGCTCTACATTGACATTGATTTTGCAAAAGGGATTCCGGTTAAGGTTAACGGCAAAAAAGGCCGCCCGTTGGATTTGGTCAATATTTTGAACCAGCTGGCCGGTGCACACGGGGTGGGTCGGGTGGATATGGTGGAAAACCGGCTGGTGGGAATTAAGTCACGCGGGGTGTACGAAACCCCCGGCGGCACGGTTTTGTGTCTGGCCCACCAGGACCTGGAATCCATTACGCTTGACCGTGACACGGCGCATTATAAACGGCTAGTGGCGGAAAAATTTGCCGAATTGATTTACAATGGCCAGTGGTTTTCTCCCCTGCGCGCGGCGCTGTCCGATTTTATCGATCGAACGCAGGCGGTGGTAACCGGTACGGTGCGGGTAAAATTGTTCAAAGGCGCGTGCGCCGTTTGCGGGCGCAAGTCCCCGGTATCTTTGTATAATCCGGACCTGGCCACTTTTGAAAAAGAAGAAATTTACAACCAGAAAGATGCTGAAGGGTTTATCAATCTTTTTGGTTTGCAGTTAAAAATGGGAGCAAAAATAAGAGGAGCAAAATTATGAACGAAGAAAAAATCGTAAAAGAAAAAACCGCCAAAGAAAAAGCCGAAGACAAACTTTGGGGTGGAAGGTTCCGGGAGCCAATGAACAAATCGGCCGAGAAGTTTTCTGCTTCCATTAGTTTTGACCAGCGGCTTTACCGCCAGGATATTATGGGCAGCATTGCCTACGCGAATGCGCTGGCAAAGGCGCACGTGATTACTCCCAAGGAATGCAAGCGTATTATCAAGGGGCTGCTGTCTATTTCCAAAGGCCTGGAATCCGGCCGGCTGAAGCTCAAGATCGAATACGAAGATGTGCACATGAATATCGAGAAAATGCTGACTGACCTGATAGGGGAAACCGGCAAAAAAATTCATACCGGCCGCAGCCGCAACGACCAGGTAGCCACCGATTTAAGGTTATATTTAAAAGAAGAGATTGCGATGGTGGTTTCATTGCTCGAAAAGCTGCAGTCCACCGTCCTGGACCTGGCGGAAGAATACATCAAGGTGATTATGCCTGGTTACACGCATTTGCAGCGCGCCCAACCGGTATTGTTTTCGCATCACCTGATGGCTTATTTTGAAATGTTTGACCGCGACAAAGACCGGTTTTTGGGAATTTTTAAAAGGGTGGATGTTTTGCCGCTGGGTTCCGGGGCGCTGGCGGGAACCAATTTTAAAATTGACCGCAAATTTTTGGCCCAGGTTTTGGGCTTTGCGGAAATTTCAAAAAACAGTATCGATGCGGTTTCGGATCGTGATTTTGCGGTTGATTTTATCTACGCCGCGGCTTCCGTCATGCTGCATCTTTCTCGTTTTTGCACCGAATTGATTTTGTGGTCATCCTATGAATTTAATTTTGTGGAATTGTCGGACCGGTACACCACCGGCTCATCCATCATGCCGCAAAAGAAAAATCCGGATATTGCGGAGCTGATCCGCGGCAAGAGCAGCCGGGTTTTTGGCAACCTGGTTTCGATTTTGTCATTGATGAAAGGATTGCCGCTGGCTTATAACCGCGACGCACAGGAAGATAAGGAACCGTTGTTTGATACCGTCGATACGCTCAAGGCCTCTTTGTCGATGATGGATGAAATGCTGAAAACCTCGAAGTTTAACGCCACTGAAATGTTGGAAGCGGCGCGCAAGGGTTTTTTGACCGCAACCGACCTGGCGTTTTACCTGGTGGGCAAAAATGTGCCTTTCCGCAAGGCGCACGAGATTGTCGGCAAGATCATTAATTATTGCGAAGATTCCAATATGCAGCTGGATTACCTTTCGGTGGCCGAGCTAAAGAAATTTTCGGACAAAATCAGCTTTGACGTGCAAAAAATTCTCTCTACCGAATCCAGCGTTGAGATGAAAGATACCTTTGGCGGGACGGCGCCGGTGCAGGTTAAAGCCGCCATCAAAACTGCCCGCGCCAGTTTGTCTAAAGCCACCCGCATTGGGGGCCGCAAGCTTTGAGTGAGCGCACTTTTTTCATGATAAAACCAGACGGGGTGGCGCGCGGCCTCATTGCAGATATAAAACAACGGGTTGTCTCTGCCGGCTATACATTGGTTGCAGAAAAAACTATCCAAATGGAAGCGGAACAAGCGAAAAAACTTTATGCGGTGCATAAAGGCCAGCCGTTTTACCCGGGGTTGGTGGCGTTTATTACTTCCGGCAAGGTTTTTGTTTCGGTGGTGGAAGGGGAGGGCGCCATCTTAGGAATCAGGAAATTAATGGGCGCCACTGATCCACGTAAAGCGCAGCCGGGCACCATCCGCGGGGACTTGAGAGAAGAAAACGTGATTAGTGCATCCGGAACAATCAAAAACGTAGTGCACGGATCGGATTCCCCCGCATCCGCCAAACATGAAATCCCGATTTTTTTTGCCAAGGAGCTTGAGGTATGAAAATTAAAGTAGAGAGGGCCTCGCTGACCGATGTGGCGTGCGATCTGCTGGTGGTTAATTTGTTTGAAGGAGTAAAAGTGCCCTCCGGCGCCGCGGCGGCGGTGGATAAAGTTTTGGACGGCGCCATTGTGCGGCTGATACAGGAAGGTGAAATCACAGGGAAAAAGGATACGGTTACTTTGATTCATACTTTGGAGAAGATCCCGGCCAAAAGGGTAGCGGTGGTGGGGTTAGGCAAAGCGGAAAAATTTGATATGAACGTGGTGCGCGGAGCTGCGGTGGCGGTGATCGGCTTGGCCAAAAAGGTAAAAGCGGCCAAGGTCTGTTCCATTGCGCACGGTGGGGGCGGCGGGGGGCTGGAGGCGGAAATTTCGGCGCGCGCTACCGTGGAAGGAACGCTGATCGGCAATTATGCATATGCGGGCATTGGCAAGGTGGAAGAGGAGCCGCCGTTTGAAATCAAAGAATTTGTTTTGATTGACAGGGATAAAGACAAGCTTGACGATCTCAAAAAGGGGGCGGGGTTGGGGGAAGTTTTTGCCACGGCGGCCAATCGGGTTAAAGATTTGGTGAATGCGCCTTCCAATATAGTTACGCCCAGTTACCTGGCCGAATATGCAAAGGCACAATCCCGAGCGGCGGGAATCAAATGTGAAATCTATGACATGGCGGACATCAAAAAAATGGGGATGGAAGCCCTGTGGAACGTGGCGCGCGGATCCGAAGAAAGAGAAAAACTGATTGTGATGCGGTTTGACGGAGGCAAAAAGGGAGATAAGGAACTTTTGGGTTTGGTGGGTAAAGGGGTTACGTTTGATTCCGGCGGGATCGACATAAAACCCGGCCGGCATATGTGGGAGATGAAGACCGATATGGCTGGGGCGGCGGCGGTGATTGAAATTATGCTGGCGGCGGCGAAATTAAAAATCCCAAAGAATCTGCTGGCGGTGGTGCCGGCAACCGAAAATATGCCGGACGGCAAGGCCTTGAAGCCCGGCGACATTATCGGCTCGCTTTCCGGAAAAACCATCGAGATCATCTCAACCGATGCGGAGGGGAGATTGATTTTGGCGGATGCCATTACTTATGCAAAAAAACGGGGAGCTACCCGGTTGATAGATATCGCAACCTTAACTGGTGGCTGCATTATTGCACTAGGGGATGCGGCTTCCGGTATCCTAGGGAATGATCAGGGAATGGTTGACGGGATTGTGGCGGCTTCAAAAAAGAGCGGAGAAAAGGTCTGGCAGCTGCCGTTGTTTGAAGAATATGGTGAATATTTAAAAAGTGAAGTAGCTTATGTGCTTAACTGCACTGAAACCGGCATGGCTTCTCCTGTTATCGGCGGCATATTTATTCAAAAATTCGTAGAAGATACGCCGTGGGTACATTTTGACATTGCCGGAACCGCATATTTACGGCAGCAGCGTGCCTATCTGCCGCAGGGTGCCACCGGGGTTCCGGTACGGACGATTTTGGAATATCTACTTGAAACAAAAAGCTAAAGCAATGTCTAAAACAATTCTTCCTTTCACGCTCGGCCATATACGCCCTGCTAAGTCTTATGCCATTGCTTTATTAACTTTGTTTTTCGCATTATTTTTTACTTTTTCAGCACAAGCTGAAGATTTTATCGAAACCGCCCGTATCCAGATTACGAATGAACGGGGCGGGGCAATTACCGTTAGTCATGATAAAGGAAAAACCTGGAATAAAATCGGGCAGGTTCTGGCTCCGGCGCAAAAAGTTAATAATCAGGGATTTACCGCCAGCAAATGGGTGCAGGATCGGGAAGTTGCCGCTGTAGCGGTAAACGCCATCCATATCAAATGCGGCTATAACAAAAAAGACGATCGCGGGATTGTTTTTTCGATTTTGCCAAAGGAATTTTCGGCTGTGCCGGATGATTATAATTCGTTTTACAGCCCCAGTTCTTCCATTTTAACCGATATCCCGGCGGGAAAGCTTATCTTCGGGGAAAAAGACGCTCCGTATGTAGGGAATCAGGTCCAGCAGTTTGATGCGGGAGGCGCCGCCCGGACGGATAACCTTTCTCCTGTCCTTGGTTCAAAATACCTGATTATTGTAGAGCAACCCCAAAAATATCCGCGGGCCATTACGTTTGAAAATCGTTTCGGCGGCAAAATTGTCCTGGTTGATCACGACGGCAGCCAAAAAATAATCGGGCAGGTACTGCGGCCGGTTATAGGGGTGGGGAGGTTTCCCGGCACCAAATATGCGGAAGTAGGGCGCATCCGCGCCAATCACGCGGCGGTGATAGACGTTTCAACTTCGCGTCTTAACAAAATCGGCGGGTTCCAAATTATACCGGCGCAACACGGCATGGACGCAGAAATGGTTTCGGCCCGCACTAAGACCCAGTGGATGGTGGTGGGTCCGCCTGCGGTCATCGATCCGGCACTGGAAGGGGTTGCCCCGCTGTTTAAGTATTTTATCCAGCCGGCTTATACCCGGAGTGATTTGTCCGAAAAAAACTGGCGGGAGATATTATTGTCGCGCTTTTTGGTAGAAGTTAAGCTGAAGGATAAGGGTAAGGATCAGGGAAAAGGAAAATGGGAAGCTATGCCCTTAGTTGAAGTTGATCCGGATCAGCCGCTGCCGCCATCGGCGGACAAAGCGCTGGAAAAGATAACGGACATGAGAATTTTGTTCCCGGTGAGGTAGCTCTAATGCAGGTGAAGATTTTTAAGGTCAACGAAAAAGATATGTGGAACGAGTTTGTCGCGCGCCATTTGGAATCGCCGGTGTTGCAAAGCTTTGAATGGGGCGTCTTGAAATCATTCTACGGATGGAAACCGATCCGCCTGGGGATAATGGATGAGGGTAATCTGGTAGCCGGGGCCTCAATCTTAATCAAAGAAATACCATTTTTAAAACGCAGCATTTTTTATGCACCGCGGGGGCCAGTGGTGGATTTTCGCAACCACGCTGCTTTTAATTTGCTGATCAATGCCATCCGGTTTAAGGCCGACGAGCATAAAGCCATTGTTTTTAAGATGGATCCGGACTTGGCGGAAAAAGATGTTGGTTCGATTTTGGCAATCAAGAAGGCCGGGTTTGATTTTGTGCGCAAGCAAGTGCAGCCGCGCACCACTTACGTGATTGATTTGGAGCAGGATTTGGAAAAAATCTTGATGGGGTTTGAGGAAAAAACCCGCTACAACGTGCGGCTGGCAGAGAAAAAAGGCGTCACGGTGGTCGAGGATTTAAGCGACTCCGGTCTGCAAACATTTTATCGCATGTACCGTGAAACCGCCGCGCGCGACCGGTTTTTAATTCACCCGCTGGAATATTATCAGCAGGTGAAGGAAACCGTGCTGGAGGCGGGGAAAGGGACAATCTTTTTTGCCCACTACAATAACCAGCCGGTGGCGGCGGTAGTGGTTTTTGCTTTTGGCCGCAAGGTCTGGTATATGTACGGTGCTTCCTTGACCAGTTTTCGCAATGTCATGCCCAACCATGCTCTGCATTGGCAGGTCATCCAGTGGGCCAAGAAGCGCGGGTATAAATTATATGACTTATGGGGGATTCCTTCGGATCCGACGCCGGACCACCCGCTGTGGGGGGTCTATCGTTTTAAAAAAGGTTTTGGCGGAAAACAAGTCAAAAATATTGGCATGTGTGACCTGCCGTTAAACCCCATTTTATACCGCTTGTTTGACCGTGGGCTGGTAATGTGGCAGAACCTGCGCAGTTTGATAAAAAAAGGCAAAATTGTGGATTCGCTGGGAGAGTAACTTCATGCTTGTTCCCTCAATAAATATTTTAAGCGATGGTCCACGTAAAATTAACGCTCGCCTATACCCCATTCCGCTCGGGCCCGAAACTCGCCCCGGCCAGCCGGGGCTCAAACAGTCGGTCCCTCGCTCCAGGGGTAATAGGCTTCGCGTTATAAAATAGAAGGTTTGCTTTGGACCATTGCTTTTAAAATATTGAGGGAACAAACGGTTAATGGGAGCAGACAATAATGTTGCTTAGCCAGTTATTAAAAGGTATTAAAATCATAATCAACCCCCTGCCGGCCAAGGTTGACATTGCCAATGTTACCGATGACTCCAGAAAGGTTATGCCCGGCGCGCTTTTTGTTGCTATTCCCGGGACCAAAGTGGATGCAACTCAATTCATTGGAAAAGCAATTGCAAAAGGTACGGCGGCAGTAATTTGCGAAAAACTGCCGTCATCGCTGGCCACGCAACCTGCCGGACAGCTTTTGCGGCCGGCAAAAATTATTTTAGTCAAAAATGCCCGCCGAGCGCTGGCGCAAATTGCCGCCAATTATTACCGGCACCCATCGCGCAAAATGAAAATTATTGGTGTTACCGGCACTAACGGCAAGACCACTGTAACTTATTTGCTGGAAGCAATTTTGAGGCAAGCCGGCTACAAGGTTGGCGTAATTGGCACGATTAGTTCGCGCGTGGGCAAAGCAGTTATTGCCGAGGGCTTAACCACCCCGCCGCCGCTGGAACTGCAGCGAATTTTGCGGGACATGGTTAAGCAGAAAGTGCAGTATGTGGTTTTAGAGGCATCATCGCATGCACTTTCTCAATATCGGCTGGGGGGCGTTGACTTTGATGTTGCAATTTTTACCAATTTGACGCATGAACACCTTGATTACCATCACTCCATGCAAAACTATCTGGCAAGCAAACAGCAATTATTTCAACAGCTGGGAAAATCACCTAAAAAAACCTGCGCCGTAGTTAACGCGGATGACCAACTTGCTCACCGCGTGACCAAAGGGTTTACCGGAAAAATTTTAACGTACAGTATCGACAAAGCATCGGATTTTAAGGCGCAAAACGTGAAAATTTCGGCGGAGAGCATTAGTTTTAAGGCAAGGGAAAAAGCTTCTCAGGGAACAGTTTTTCATAGTAATTTGTCGGGAAAATATAACGTCTATAATCTTTTGGCGGCGGCAATGACCGCGTTGGCGCTTAAAATAAAAATCCGTAATATCCAAACCGCACTGCAAAAAATCAAAACTATTCCCGGGCGCATGGAAGAGGTGCGAAACCGCCGCGGTTTTCGGATTTTTGTCGATTTTGCGCATACTCCGGATGGTTTGACTCAGGCCCTGGGCGCCGCACGCATGAAAGTAAAAACCGGCGCAAAATTGATTTTACTTTTTGGCTGCCCGGGCGACCGCGATCGCACCAAGCGGCCGGTGATGGCAATGATCGCGCAACGGTTAGCGGACTGTGTGGTAATTACCACCGACGATCCGCACTCTGAAGACCCGGCTAAAATTGTGGATGAAATTGTGGCGGGTTGGGAAAAAACTGGCGGGCGGGCCGGAATGTCTAAAGTTAACCGGCGGCAAAATGATTGCTGTTTTAAAATTATTGACCGGCGGACGGCAATCAAAAAAGCTATCCAATTGGCAAGACGTGGCGATGTAGTTTTGTTGGCTGGCCGCGGGCACGAAAAATATCAGGATTTTAACGGGAAATATATTCTGCTTGACGATCGTGACGTTGTTAAACTAATTCTTCAAAAATAAATGGCCTTGTCAAAATAGACCTCGTAAGCTGAAGCGTGCCCATCCAATATAGTTTACCACCCTGATCTGAAGGCCTGATGGATTTGAAGTTTTGCAAGAAAACCGCAAAAAATTTCCTTCCAAAAGTGAAATTTATTTTATAAACGGTCGAAAGTTGAAGGTGCTGAATAAATATATTATTAACCGAAGGAGGTAGCGGGCCGCTTACTATTCGTAGAGAATCAATAAAAATAATTAGGAGGAAAATAAAATGGCAGGAAGAATAATTACCTTGGAAGGTTACAGGAAAACAGCTGATTTTACTAGGTTGACGGGCAGCTTAAGAAGGGACCACGCTACCATTGCAAGATTTTTAAGTCGTAAGCCATCAGCAGGAAGAATTAGAGACATAGTTGCTATCCCTGACCAAATGGGGGGAAGATTTCCAAAGGAAACATATCGAGTTTTGCTATTCGTTGAAGGACGGGCAACCCCCTTTATTGGAACATTACCGGCAGGAATATCTGAAGGGCAAAGCGCAGCTCGATTAATGGGGACGGCTGAAGGTATGAGTTTAAAAGACAGTCACACCCAAGCTCGTCAATTCTTGCAAGATACTTTAAAACCAAAGCTGGTTGGAAGAAATGTAGCAGAATTAGGGAGCATTGAAGCCGAGTTTAAATTGGCTTCTGATGAAGCCAGAGCGGCTAACCCCAGATTAGGCCCTTATGAAAACATGGGAGCGCAGAATAGTTTAGGCATTACCATTGCGATGGCTTATGCGATAGCTGATCTAGCTAACGTGCCAGTTACTTCGGTAATCAACTATTTCTATAATAAAGCGTTGCAAAGCAAAGGATATAGCGAATTTGAGCCAATTTCACTGCCTATGGTTCAAGGCGTCTTGGGAGATTGCGGTCGTCATGGATTGGCGCTGACTCTTGATCAGATGGCCGAAAGGGGAATATTAACTGCTGAAGGAAGAAGGGCCTTCCCTGTCCAATTAGCGAGTGATTTTTCTTTACCAGTCATCGCTCCCCAGGAAGCGTTAGCTCTTTACCGTCGCTTTGATACATTTGATGCTATGATCGCGGCTGCCGAAAAAGTCAGTGCCGCTTATCTCAAACTTCTTAAAGGTGCGGTCCCGGAAGATTCCATCCATCGCGGAGCTGAATCTGGTTATACTTCCCAGCATATGACATCACTGCATACTGTCTTAACTTTGATGCGAAAAGCTTATGAACAAAGCGGAATGGAAGGCAGAGTAAGCAGTTCGCTCGATGTGGCTATGTCAGAACTTGTTTTAACGCCAGATGCAACTTCACTCAGGGATATTCTCTGCTTTGTCGGGCCAGAATTGGCTGATAATGCAACCGGGGTACTTCCTCTATCTGAAGCTTACGAGAGAATTGTTGCTATTGCCCGAGCATTTAATATGCCGATTGTTGAGGATTTGGCGCCTGAAGCCGATGCCATGGGTCAATTGTCCAGGGCAGACCAGATTGCGGCGATGGCGTTGGCAGGCAATCTGTTGGCAGATGCTGGGATTGCTGCGGTTGCAGATGATACGACCGTTGGTAATCCAGCTCTAGCTCAAGAATTAGTTGTTGACGGAAGAATTGCTGGGTGGATTTTATTAAAAGATACTCAATCCGGTTCGTTCTTGACCCTGGTGGACTTTGCGGCAACTGGCAGAGCCAATGGTATAAGATTAAATAATTCTCATAGAGGGAACGCGGTTGCCGGGGAAAGATGGCCAGGACACCTTGCGGTTGGACTTGGAGCAGAGTCAGCAAAATTTACTCCTTGGGGAACCGGTCGTGGCGAAAAGATAGTAGCAATGAGAGAAATTGAGGCAATCTACGCATCTCTCGGGATAATGTTGCCATTCTGGGGAAATCCAGCGCATACTGGATTATTTAAAAACTAGTCAAAGGACAAAAAATTGAAAGACGCTTGTAGTAATACAAGCGTCTTTCTTTTGTATTTACCATGAAACCCAGTGGTTATCTTCTCCAAATTGCGGTGTAAGCCGTAGCGCGGTCAGTACCTGCATCATAATCATTATAGAACATCCGCCAATTGCCACTGCTAAGCTGTAAGATAAATGGATCTGCCCCATAAATTCCGGTTGATCCGCTCTCTGCCCAGGTTAAGCCGTCGCTGGAAGTTGCCTTGTAAACATATTGGTGGGTGGAGTAATACATAATATATTGCCCGCCAAAGTAAAATACGTGGGGGTGGGTGGCGCGACCGGTTGAGCTGGCGAGGCGTACGCCCGATTCTTTGGTGAAGGTAAGCCCATCAGCTGAAGTGGCGCTCAAAATCACATAATTGATGGTAGCCCCGCTTTCGGATGAGCCGCCGTAATATAATCGATACGTCCCGTCAGGAAAAATTAAGGTAGTTCCCATATCTACTACCGCGGCATCATAGGCCCCACCGGTGGCAATGCGGGTGCCGGATTCGGCCTCCCAAGAGAGGCCGTCCGCAGAATATGCGCTGATAATGCCGGCATTGGCGGACTGGTTATAATAGAGTCGCCAGCCGCCGGCCGGTAGACGCAATGGTCGGCTGACCGAAATCCCCGTCAGGCGGATGCCTTCTTCGGTGGCCCAGGTAGTTTCATTGGATGAAATATGGGAGAAAAGCGCGGAACCGTAAGCCGGGCCGCTGGCAGAGTAGGCAATACTAACATAAAGCCGCAAAGAACCTCCCTCCACGGTGGCGATAGAAATATCGCCCACGCCGTCTTGGTTTAAACTTTCATCCGGCGACATGAAAATACCTTCGGTGACCCAGGTTTCGGAGCTGCCGCCGCCACTCGAGGTGCAACCCCAAAATATTATAAGTGAGATAAAAACCAGAATGAGTACAACCCAAAGCCGAAGGGTAGAATTTTTTAACGATGGCGTTAACATAAAAATATCTTAGCATATTTTTGCAATTTTTTCCGTAAATGGACGAAGAAAGAGGGTCAAGCTTAAATTAAATACGGGGGTAGTTTATGCCAGTTAATTTACCAAGAACGGTTGCATTAAGTGAGTTGAGAATTGCAAGTCAAAGGTGGAGGCCAACTCCTGGTAAAAGCGTATGCGTACGGCCGTGGGATATGCGCCGAGAGTTGCCGGGCCGGCTTCTAGAAATTGTGGGTGGGGTTGATTTAGGAATTTTTCCGATGGCAGGTCGAGATTGGGAGCATCTTGAACAGTTGCATGTGAAAGTGACCCCAAGGGTGACAGAAGATGAAAGGCTTTTGGATAACGTAGCTAGAGTTTTTGCCTGTTCACAGGTGTGGAGCATGTATGCTGATGCTATAGGGCGAATGAGAGAAGGACGAAGTAATGCGGCGATACAAATTGGGCGGGATCATTTTGTTTTGAAATATGGTGAAAAGACGGTTTTGGATCAACAGTTTTGGTTTTTATCCATGTGCGCAGGCAATGAAGAGCTTGCCGTGGTTTCTGAGCGATGGTATGTACCAAGAGATAATCCGCTACAAGGGCTTGTCGAAACATTAGGTCGACACGGCGGCTGGAAAAAAGCTAAGTAATTCCCAAATCCGTTGGTGCCCGCCCCAAAGATTTTAACAGTGCCAGCGTATCTTCAATTTTTTCTTCTAATGGGTCTTTAATGCCAGCTTTATCCGGATAAATTTCGTAATGCGGCTGATATTTTTTAGGAGTGCAGTTGATCATTAATGAGTTGGCGCCGGCGAGTAACCCCTGCTGTTGGCCTTCTTTGGGATTTAGCGTTTCCAGCGCGGTAGTTACCACAATTTTGGCATTGGGATCAATGAAGCGGGTGGCCGCAATTACTTTCAGCGATAAATCCAGGTTACCAAACGCGGTGTTTTTTAGTGGGGTGGCGTGATGGGGGATGAGCGGGCCAAAAGTGTACATTTCGGCGTGGAGCTTTTTGGCTAATTCGATGTCGTTGATTAAATCGTCCGCGGTTTGGTTAGGCAATCCGATGATACTGCCGGTTAAAATCAAATATCCCAGCTTATAACAATGTTCAATTATTGCCAGGCGGTCGGCTAATTTTTTCCCCGGCCGCAGTTTTTCATAGAGTGCGGCATTGCTGGTTTCAAATCGCAAAAGGACCCCCCGTGCCCCGGCCTCAAATAGCCGCGTGTAAGTTTCGGGAGAGCGTTCGCCGATGCTGATAAATAATAAAACCGCGCATTTTTCTTTGATTTTTTTCACAAGTTCGACTAACTTTTCGTCTGCGTACCAGGGATCTTCGCCGGATTGTAAAACCATGGCTTTAAAGCCGTATTTGTTGACTGCCATGTCCATGGCCTCGACAATTTCGTCGATTTCCATTCGGTATCGTTTTATAGATTGGTTATCGTTTCGAATGCCGCAATACCAGCAGTTATTGATGCAATAATTGGAAAATTCGATGATGCCGTGGACACAGCAGGCGTTGCCTAAGTGTTTTTGCCGCACAAAGTTGGCGGCGCGGTAAATGGCGTCCAACTCTTTGGGTTTTTGCGCATTTAATATGTACAGTAAGTCAGCGCGGCTTAAATTTGGCGCGCCGGTTTGGCCGTTAACGGCGGGTGAGGTAGTGGTCGCATCGCTTCCTACCGCGCGATTTAATAAATCAATAAATTCCTTCGAAAACCCTTCTTCGGCAAACCGGCGCTCTGAAATTTTTAAGTCAATTTTTTTGAGCTCGAAAAACAGGTCTTTCCAGGCCTCCAGGGTTTCCAGCGCCTCTTTTTCGGGCACGCGCGAAATTACGTAGCCGCCCTGCGCGTAAATATAATCGCCGATTTTAAGGTCGACAAATTCATTCAGCGCTTTCCGTTTTTCGCCAAAATATTCGACAATCACGGACTTATCTTTAATTTCTATAACTTTACCGGGGATGGCGTAGCACATAGAGGATTATTTTAGCATGCCGGACCGCTAATTTTGCCGCTTCTTATTGCCCGCAAAAAAGGATGTAAAACATGGCGAAACCAGCAAAATAAAAACGAATATAACTGAAATTTTAAAGGTGCGGTGTCGATAATGAAATGTTAGGTGTAAGGGAAAAGCGTCAAATAAATCAACCGGAGGGAATAGTATGGCTAGTTTAAGTAGGACGGTAAGGCATCCGATAGCTAACATTAGAGTGGAAGGGCGGTCTGGCAGAGTAACCAGGCACCCATCCTTTCCTAGGCTTCCGTCGGATGCCGGAATTTGCAGTCGAGCAGATGCAATAATTTACGATGGCAGGCCGGATGCAATAACCCGCTTACCTTTAGCAGTAGTCCGGGATATCGGTATGGTAAGAGGTAACATACCGCTGGGAAGGCTGGACCGGAAGCCAATTGTTGATCGACTAACTCGCGAACGCAAGTTTGCTGAAGCAATAGACCGGGCGGGATTTTTTGATAATTGGGCGCCGGGGAGGGACGGAGTTTTAATCCGGACATTTCCGATTACGGTGGCGGAAGTAATCGAGGTCGCGGGTGAAATGAGGGATGGGAAGGGGGATGCGAGTTGGGGGGATTATTTTGGCGAGGCAGGAGTAGAAGATTTTATGCTTAATGAACCTGGGAGCTCATCGCAGATTCCTGCACTGACACGCAATTCCGGGATAATATTAGAGGTAATTGAAAATATCAATGAATATCGAATTGGTGTAGCGTTACCAACCCTGGTGCAACTCGAAGAAAATATGGCTTTGTGTTACGGTCTTCCGAATAGAGCTAGTGGTTTTACTGCGTACGAATTAGTTCGCGGCCCTGATGGAATTTTTGCGATTGTAAAAATAAGTATACGTTCGCACGATATTGATAAAGACGTGTCCAGGGCGGAATTAGCTAGTAGGCCACTCGGAGAAAGTAAATCAGAACGTATCTGGCATGTTGAGATTTTTCGCTCATACAGCAATGCAAAAGAACTATCTACAGTTAGGCCGAGTGAACAAGCTTTGATGGCATTTCGATTAGTCAGGTGCCCAATTGTTGCCTTGGAATAAGCTTACCAGTGTTCGCGGAAAATAACCTCGCGGCGGCAGGCGGGGCATAAGATTTTGACCGATGACCCGCGGCGGTGAATATTATCCTTGGGTTCTCCGCGGCCCAGCAGGCCTAATTCCCTTTGTTCGGCGATTAGCAGTGTTGGATTGCTAAATGCCAGCGGCCCCATTTTGTCGTGGATCCACGTTAGATGCTCTTTGGCAGAAATTATGGCTCCGCATTTTTCGCACAAGACCAATTCTTTTTCAATTTCCGTATGCGCAGCAGATATATCGGTAGTGGCCAGGTCGTATTCCAGGGTTAGGCGGATACCTTTGCCGGTAATGCAGTCGCGTTCGCACTGACCGCAATACAAACAGCGCTCCTGGTGATGAGTTAAGCGGCGCAATTTAGCGGCGGCATTATCCTCCACGTCAATTGCGCGTGCCGGGCAAACTTCACTGCAGGCCCCGCACCCCACGCACTCTTCTTTATAATATTTGGGCACACCGCGAAACCCCTCCGGCGGGATGGACGGCGCAAAAGGAAATTTGCTGGTAAAAGGACCAACCCATAAGGCCTTTACGGCCTCAATAATTTCACGAACCTTAGGTAACTTAATTTTCATTTTTTGTTATTCCTTAATTTAAAGGCCGCAAACACAAAAACCCCGCCTAAAATCAGCCAGGCAACCGCAATGTTAAATATTGCCGCCAAAGACAACTGGGGCAGGGCCAGATTTTTTAATGCAGTAATTGTGCCGGCGAAAGCCGCCGGCGCGGCTAAGGTTGGGGTAGGTATCAGCTCCGAATATTGGGCATAGCGGTTGATATCTAATACGGAGATGACGGCCGGGTTAAGCAGCTGGCTAATTATCAACGGATAAAAAATTCCGCAGAGCACACACAGCACGGCTAAAAAGACCATGGCGACCTGCATTGGGGCCGGGACTTCTTTAATCTGTTGCAGGTCAGGGGTGGACCCGGCGGAAGTGGAGCCAACTGCCGCGGATTCAACGCCGGCGGAACCAAAAAATACGTATTTTTGAATTTTGGCGAAAGAGGCCAAGGTTAAAATGCTGACCACGGCCGCCAGCGCTGCATATAAATATTGCCCGGCAAAAACGGCCGCAAAAATAATTAAAAGTTTGCTCCAAAATCCGTTAAAAGGCGGGATTCCGGAGATGGACAGAGAGGCCACCAATGACGTGGCGGCGGTTACCGGCATTTTTTTGGAAAGGCCGCCCAGTTTTTTTAAGTCCCGGGTGCCGGTTGCGTATTCCACCGCGCCAGCGTTTAAAAATAAGAGCGACTTAAAAACCGAATGGTTGATCAAATGGAAAATCCCGCCCAATATTCCCAGCGGCGTTCCCAACCCGATCCCTAATAGGATATACCCCATCTGGCTGATGCTGTGCCAGGCCAAAAGGCGCTTGAAGTCCCACTGGGCCAGCGCCAAAAGCACGCCTACCACCATGGAAATTACTCCCAGGGTGATAAGAATTTGAGAAACTTGCGGTGTCAGGCCAAAAACGCTGAAAACAATGCGGGTGATAGCGTAAGCTCCGGCGGCCTTGATGGCCAGGCCGGAAAGGGCGGCCGAGATTGGTGCGGGAGCTGAAGGATGAGCATCCGGCAGCCACGTATGGAAAGGGACCAGTGCGGCTTTGATGCCAAAACCAGCCAGAAAAAGCGCCAACGCCAGAGGAATGCCGGGCAGGATATAGTTTGGCAATGCCGCGGCGCCGCTGGCCGGAGTTGGCAGTGTCGAATGTAAAAGTTGTGAAAGTTGCGGCAGGTTCAGTGTTCCGGCAAAGGTGTATACCAGAACCACTCCCAAAAGGATCAGTAGTGAAGCCAATGATCCCAACAGCATATATTTTAGCGCGGCTTCCAGTTCTTCTTTTTCACAGCCAAAGGCCACCAGCGCGTAGGATGCCAGCGCCAGCAGTTCAATGAAGATATACAAATTGAACAAGTCCCCGCTTAATATAATTCCGTTCATGCCGGCTAACATCAGCAGGAGCAGGGCATAGTATTTGCCTTTAGCCGTGAATTTGTTGATATATGCAAAAGAATAAACCACAATGGCGAGCGCAATGATGGCCACGGTTAATAAAAGCAGGGAACTTAATCCGTCCAGGATCAAATTGATCCCCAGTATTCCGTTGCCCAAACAGTAAACCTGCCCGGCAGTGGCTGCTCCGGCAATATAAAACCCGCTGATTAATCCCAGCAAGAGCAAAATTGTGATTATGGCCGCGGCATCCAAAAACCAGCGCGCCCAGCGTGCCAGCAATAAGACCGCAAAGGCAGAAAATACCGGGATCAAAACCAACGCGGCAATTAATATTGGCTGCATAGTTTATCCTTTAATCAGAGTATTCTTTCAATTGATTGATTTTCGAAATATCCAGTGTTTGATTTGTATGGTTAACGCGCACGCTGATGGCGGTCAACAAAATTAGCGATGCCAGCCCTATCGTCAGTGTCACCATCGCCAGCTCAGTAATTAACGGGTTAACGCGGCTCCCGTTAAAACCAACCAGGACCATCAGTAAACTGACGGCGTATTCGGCCAGCACCAGGCCAATGATTACTTTTACCAGATTTTTTTGGATCAGCATGCACAGGATTCCGCTGCAAAACAGGCCGCCGCATAAATAAAAAATTAACATATTAAATTCCTTCTTATCTTTCTAACCTCGGTCTTTTAATTTTTCAAAAGCCAAGAGAGCGCGTAAGGCCAAATTTAGTCCGGCGGCTACCAATAGCGCCACGATCAAGTTTAAACCGATCAGTGCAAAATCGCCGCCGGGTAAAAATGGGAAAGCGGCCCGGCCCAGCAGGAGGCAAAAGCACAAACCCGCCAGAGCAAAAAATACGCCGGTCAAATAGGCGCTTAAGGTTTTGGTAGGATCTTCTTTGGGAACGCCCAGGTTAATAAAAAACAAAGCCGCGGCCATCACCAGCCCGCCGGACAATCCGTCGCCAACTCCAGTGGAGCAAGCCAGCGCCAGGTACAGCCCAAAAGCCAGGGCACCAAAGCCGATGGTGCGGATTAATATTTTAGTTATCGTAGACATCGCGTTCGTTCAATGCCTTTCTGCCTTTTAATCTCAAGACCGCGGCCGCGCCAATGGTGGCGGCAGTTAAAACGGCAACCAGTCCCGCTAGATCCCAGAGGCGCGCGCCAAAGAGAAGTGATGTGTTTTGGAGAGCCGCTTTGGTTTCTGCCGTAGTGGTTTCGGTTGACTGCGGCATTAGCTCAACCACCGTAAAGATAATGGCAAAAATGATCAGCAAAACCGCAATGGCGCCGCCCCAATCTTTTAATGTTTTAGGATAGTTTTGGTTATCTCTGGCAGCTTTGGCCGCGCGCGGTAAAATCAACAAGACCATGGCTTCAAATACCAAAAGTGAAATGGCCAGGTCCGGTGCATTGAGCAAAAGGAAGATCACGCATAAAAATAATCCAGTGATGCCCAGGGAGGAAATCGCAACCATTAAATTGCGCGCCAGGGTGGCCAAGAGTGCCCCGCCCAGCATCAAAATCATTAAGGTAATCAAACACGTATACATGTCAGCCAATTATCCTTTCACCAGAAAATATAATATAGCCAAAAACCCGGCCAGGCACCAGAGCAGATAAGTTTGTACCAATCCCCGGTGGAACCAGCGCAAAAAATCACCTAGTCCAAAAACCAGGCCTTTTAACGGTTCGTATATGTCAATCCATTGGCTTTTTGCCAGTCGATAAATAAAGCGCACCGGCCTAACCGTCTGGAGCGTATTGTAAAATTCGTTGCCGGAGACCTTGGTATGAATTTTTTCCCCTCCCAAAAATGGGGCGGCGGTGTGGAATTTTTGGGTGCGGGTGGCCGCAAAGTAGGCCAGGAAACCGGTCAACAGCCCCAGACAAAGCAATCCGGCGGCCAGTGTCGGGTCCCATGATCCAACAAAATCAACGGTCGTGGGCAGGGCTTGAAAAATAAAATATGGCAAAGGCAGCTGAAAAGCCAAAACCCCAAAGAGGATACAAAGAATTGCTAACGTTACCATGGGAATCCACATGGTTGCCGGGACTTCCTTTACGCCTGGCCGTGAGGCAGTGCTTTGGCTAAAGAAAGCGGCGTGCAACAGTTTAGTAAAAGAAGCCATGGTCAAAATACTGCCCAGCATTGCACACAAAAGCCAGATAACCCAGAGGTTGTTTTGGGAATCTAAAATCCCCTGGTAGATCATCCATTTGGAAACAAAACCGTTCAAAGGCGGGACGCCGGAAATGGCCAGCGCACAAATTAACGCGGAAAAAAACGTGATTGGCATGGCGGCGGTCAGCCCACCCATGTCTTTCATTTCGGTTAGTTTAGTGCGAAATTCAATGGCCCCGCCGCATAAAAATAGGCAAGTTTTGTAAATGGCATTATTGAGCATATGGAAGAGCCCTCCGGCAATTCCAACCGGGACCGCGGTCCCAATGCCGATTAACATATAACCCACCTGGCTGACTGCATGGTATGACAATAATTTTTGAAAATTATGCTGCTGCAGCGCCATCAACACTGCGCAAATAAGAGTTAGCGACCCGATTGCCAAGAGAAATATTGAGATGCCCGAATTGGGCTGGATAACGAAAATATCCAGAGATAACCGTGCCAGGAAATAAATTCCAATCAATTTGTCCAGTGAAGCCGGGAGGTAGGCCATGACGGTGGCGGGAGTCACGGTTGCGGATTCAGGAACCCAGGAAGAAAACGGCAAAGCTCCGGCTTTAGCCAGCGCCCCGGAAACCAGTAAAAGATAGGCGCTGATGGTTAAGGGATGATTGAGCGGCAGGCCCAGGGCTTGCAGATTGAAAGTCCGCGCCATATAAAAAACCATGGCGGTGCCCAAAATCATCAGGGCGTCGGTCCCGCCCACAATAATGAATGTTTTTTTAGCGGCGGCGGCCGCGGTAACCGTATCATTAATTCCAATCAGCCGGTACAGGGTAAATCCGGAAAATCCCCAAAAAACCAGCAGGGTTAGCAGGTCGCCTGCCAAAACCGTGCCGGCCGCCGATGCCAGGGTTAATAAAACGTAGCAATAGTATGAGTTGAGTTTTCGGTGGCCTTGCATAAAACTTTGCGAGTACAAAATGATCAAAAAGGCAAAAAACGCAATTGCAAAAAGCACATAGGCATTAAAAGTATATGCCCTTAACCCAAACAGCAAGTGAAGCGGGGAAGAGTCCTGCAGAAAAACTGAACGTTCTCCCGCAAAAATAATCAGGCCGGAAAAATAAACGACGGCGATGGAGGCCAGTAGTGCCAGCCAACGCGCCCATTTTCCGGCGAACCGGCAGATTATGCCAGCCAGCAAGGGAATTAAGATTGTGTATAATAATATATTCATTGTTTGGATTTAAGGTTTTCTGTCTTTTCCTGCGATAATCTTACCAGCTCATTCCCATCAACAATTACCTGCTGCGTTTTCGGATTGATTACGCCCATGCGCTCAGTACAGCAGTAGCACGGGTCCACTGCGGCAGTAATCAGTGCCGCATCGGCAACCTGTTGCCCGATGATGGTCCGCTTGAAAGACGGGATATTATTAAATGAAGGTGCGCGAATTTTATGCCGTTCGGGATAATTGCTCCCGTTGGACCGGACGTAGTGGATTACTTCTCCACGGGGAGCTTCCGCTTGTCCCACTCCTTCGGCCACCGGATATTCGCGGATTTCAACTGCAATGGGCCCGGCAGGAATTTGCCGCAGGCACTGCCGCAATATTTTAATTGATTCCATGATTTCTAGCAGGCGCACCACGGCTTTAGAAAAAACACAACCATCGGTCTGGGTGATGATATTAAAATTTACCAATGGGTAGGCAGCATAAGGATGGTCTTTGCGAATATCGATGGCCACTCCGGAAGCCCGGGCCACCGGCCCCACCACGCATAGGTCAATGGCATCGGCTTTGGTTAAAATGCCTACGCCTTTGGTACGGGCTTGCAATACCGGGTCATCTAAAATGGCTTTGGTAATCATGTCGGTAAATTTTTCAATCTCATCCAGCGTCTTTAAGAATGGGGCATGGTCTTGGTCTTTTAAGTCGCGGCGCACCCCGCCCGGCATCATCATGCAGTAATGGTTACGGTTGCCGGTAATAAGTTCAGCAATATCCAAAATTGGCTCCCGCGCTTTCCAGGCCCACATAAAGACGGTGTTATAACCTAAAAAGTGTCCGGCCAGCCCCACCCACAAAAGGTGGCTGTGGATCCGCTCCATTTCGGCGATAATTGTGCGGATGTACAATGCCCGCTCCGGGACTTTGATGTTTGCCAGATCTTCCACCGCCTGTACATAAGCCAGCGGGTGGGAAGTTGAGCAAATGCCGCAAATCCGCTCCACCAAATAGGGGACCTGGTCAAAGGTCTTACTTTCGGAAAGTTTTTCGATCCCGCGGTGGTTGTAGCCAATCCGCAAATCGGCGTCGACTACGGTTTCACCGTCAACGTAAAGCTTAAAAAATTCCGGTTCTTCCAGCAGGGGATGATAGGGCCCCAGCGGAATAAAAGTTTCTTTTAAATTATTTGGCATTGCCTTTGGTTTTTCAGTCATGTTGAAGATCACTTTCCGGTTTTTTCCTTAAAGGGTACACGCCGGCAGGAAAGTCGTCGGAGAGCAGGAAAGGGCGGACGCGGGGATTGCCGGCAAAATTTACCCCCATCAACTCGTTCATTTCCAGCTCTATCCACTCTGCCCCCGGCAGAAAATCACAAATTGAATCCAGCGTAGGGTTTTCTCTGGGGGCCAGGGCCTTTATGGTACAAAGCAGCCCTTCCTTATCCAGAGAGAAATGGTACAAAACTTCAAATCCGGCGCGGGTATCCACTGCGGTGCAAGTTGACAGCCGCGCCCCCAATTCTTTAAATAAATAGCGGGCCACGTCGCGCACGTCTTTGCCGGCAACCGTGACGTAATAGCGTTGCGGGGAGTGCGCGTCAATGGTGATGCGGGCTTGAAACTGTTCTTTTAGCTTTTCGATTGTATTCATTTTTTACCCAATATTTCCATTGCTTTCACAATTCCTAACATCATGGCCTCCGGTTTGGGCGGGCAGCCCGGCACATAGACATCGACCGGTATGTAATCTGACAGCGGCCCCGGCACGTTGTAGCTGTCCCGGAAAATGTTGCCGGAAGGGCAGGTGCCAATGGCGACCACGGCCTTGGGGTGGGGGGTTTGCGCGTAAACTTCCTTCAGGCGGGCGGCAATCTGCCGGTTTACCGAACCCGTTACTAGTAAAATGTCAGCGTGGCGGGGAGAACCCACCAGTACAATGCCAAAACGCTCAATGTCAAATTTGGGAGTTAGGCAATCTAAAATTTCAATGTCGCAGTTATTGCAGGCCGAAGCCCCTACGTGATAAACCCAGGGAGATTTTGTCAGTCCCCATTTTTTTAAGCTTTGCGTGTTAAATTTTGACCCGTGCACTTATGTTTATGCTCCCATCATTGCCAAAATTAGCGCCAGCGTTGCTACAATTGTTACCGGTCCCCAAAAAAACCTTAAGGCCTGGTCAATCCGCAATCTGGGATTGGTATTTTTTATTACGATAATCAACACCAGGATGCTGCAGTATTTTAACACAATCACCGGGATCGAAACCCAGCCGGAAATACTCAAACCGCCGCAGAAAAGGGCAATTAAAAACAAGGGAAGCGTATAGAGCAAAATTGCTTTGGCCAGCTTAAATAACATCAGCGGCGCGCCGGAATATTCCAAAAGGACTCCACTGGAAATTTCCTGCTCGGCTTCCGCTAAATCAAAAGGCACTAAGCCCAGCTTGGCCTGGATGCAGAGCAGTGCGGCGCAAAATGCCAGGATTCCGGAAAAACTGAAAATAATTGGCTGGGCGGCCTGGGCGGCGGCGATTCCTTCCAGCATGATCGAATGGGTTTTTAGCACCACGGTAAAAATTGAAAGTAAAAAGGGCAGTTCGTAGGCCAGGATTAATTTCATTTCGCGGCTGGCGCCCAAGGCCGCGACGGGATTGTTGGCAGTAAAGCCCGCCATAATCAAAGCCAGGGAGGGGATGGTTAAAAAGTATAGAATTACGATCAGGTCTCCCCAAAATGGAGTCCACAGCAGTCCCGCCGCAAAAGCCGCGGCGGCCAAGGCCACCGTGGGCCAGAGTAAAAAGTAAAAAACAGAAGCCCCTTCGGGGATAAGGATTTCTTTGAAAAAAAGTTTACAACAGTCGGCGAACGGCTGAAACCAGGGCGGTCCAACGCGGTATTGCAGGCGGGCCGTAACTTTGCGGTCAACCCAGCAAGCTAATAGCCCAGCGACCGCGGCAAATAACAGGCCGGGGAAAAGCAGAAAGTTAAATAATATTGTTAAGAAATTCATTGAAATCAGCTCCACTTTTGCGCAATGTTTTTACGAAAACTTGCTTTTCAGCTCCTCAATCATGGCAACATTTTTCTTGGATTTTTCGTCCATCGGGTCAATTTCAATCGCTTTTATAAAATGATTCAGGGCATGGTCGACATCCCCTTTAGTGTAATAGTTAAGCCCCAGCTGGTAATGGCCGGCGGCCGATTCCGGGCATTGTCCGATAAATTTTTCAAAGGCCTGGATGGCGTCGTTATTTTTGCCTTCACGCGAGAGGGCAATGCCTAAATGATAATAAGCAATAGCCAGGTGCGGTTCTCTTTTGATGACTGCGTTAAAGTGTTCGATGGCTTCCTTTAATTTACCGGCATAATAATAAGTCAGTCCCAGCCAGTAGGCGGCAATATTCAGGTTAGGGTTGATTTTCAGGGCGTTTTCAAATGATTTGGCGGCTTCCTCCAGTTTTCCGCGGCGGTAAAGTGCAATTCCCAGCTCATAATGCGCACCGGCATATTGGGGATTGCAGTGCAGGGCTTCGCGGTATTCGGCAATGGCTTCGTCCAGCATGGTTTGGCGGTAATAAATACTGCCCAAGCTTTGGTGCGCAATGGCGTTATTGGGATCCAATTTGATGGCATCCAGGTAGGCCTGGATGGCATCTTTGGTCTTGCCGGAGCGCAGTAAACTGCAGGCGCAATCCATCCTTTCTTCGGCTGCATTCTTGGGTGTTACCGGACATTTTTTTTCTTCTTCCATAAAAACTCCTCCTTATCTTCTGCGACCCAGGGCAAAACTTTGTAAACGGTTTGATAATAAAATTTTATTTGAATCCGCCACTGCGTCATCATCTTCAAAGCTCAAGGCCCCGGAAGTGCAGGCCTGGACACAGCGCGGTTTTTCCCCCGCCCGGAGTTTATCAATGCACAAATTGCATTTGGGGGCGATATGCTTGCCTAAATTGATATCGATTACCCCAAAAGGGCAGGCGGCGGCGCAGGATTTACAGCCCACGCACATGAATTTGCTCCGTCTGACTATTCCGGTATCAATTTCCTTTTGCATGGCCTGGTTTGGGCAAGCGGCAGCGCAGGATGGCTGGTCGCAATGCAAGCAATGCAAAGGCAGGCGAGCGGCACCCAGCACGTCGGCATGGCCCAGCAGGGTTTGGTAGTGATGGCTAAAATAACACGCGGCGGCGCAGGACTTGCAGCCGCAGCATTTATCCAAATGTAAGTAAATTCGTTTTGCCATTTTTTACCTGGTTCCTGGTTTGGTCAATCCATTAAAAATTTTAACGTAACTGCCGGCGCCGCCAAAGGGTTGAACCACCGGTACAACGGTGCGCAACTGTTCACCGCAAAAAATAAAACTGCCTCCGCATTCCTGCGGCATGGCCACTGGGAACACAATGTGGGCTTGTTGGGTTAAGTCGGTTTCCAGTAGATCGGCGGCAACCAGGCAGGTTAGCGCGTTTAATTTTGGAAAAATTTCGGCCTCCAGCCCGGCTCCAAGTGCCAGTAGTACCTTTAGCTTGTTTCCCGCGAGGGCCGCCCTTACGCTAAGCTTTTGCAAGGTTTGGCGGGCGCCGTAAGTATTGGAAGCAGTGTGGAAGCATAAATATTTTTTCCCGGTTTTTTGCGCCAGCTGCCAGCCGATCGCTTCCAGCTGCGGGTCGTCATTGGGGGAAGATACTACTACCATTCCAGATTGGGCAGTTGACAGAATTTTTTCGGCGGCAGCGAGCGCCTCTGTCAATTCTGCCGGCAGTTGCCCCGCGCCATCTTTGGTGGTAAGCGGCGCCTTGAAAAACTGGGTAGCAAACCAGCTGGTGTGCGAAGCCGACTCGTCAATCACAATAATTTGGTTGCCCTTTTTGCCGTATTTTACGGCGTTGATAGAGCGTGAAAAACAGGGAGTTTTTTCCAGAACATCTCCCAGGATAACCATTGTTTCCAGCGCGGGGATTTGTGCAAAAAGGGCATAATCGGGATTAACCAATGCGGTTTGCACCCCTTCAATTTCAAAATAAGGCGTCTGGATTGTTTCTGCGCAAAATTTTGCGGCGGCTTCCAACTCTTCCAGTGAAGCATGCCCACTGATTAAAACTCCAACTTCATGGCCTGCTACCTTGCCTAATTGGGAGGCCAATTCTTTTAGCGCGGCCTCCCAGGTGGTGTTCACCGCTTCGTTGTTAATTTTAATTGACGGGATTGAAAGGCGCCCAGGGTTGGTTAGCATCCCCAATAAATCGTGGCCCCGCGGGCAAAGTGAGCCAAAATTAATCGGGTTATCGGTATCGTAGGCAATTTCCACGACATTATTGCCGTTTACTACAAAGCCCACGCCACAGCCCATTGAACAGTTAGTGCAAATAGTTTTTTTGATTGTTACCATGGATCAGGTATATCCTTTATTTGATCCCACGTAAACACCGGCCCGTCTTTGCAGGCCAGATACGGGCCTACGTTGCAGTGGAAACACATCCCCACCCCGCAGCTCATGTTTTTTTCCATTGAAAGGTTGATTTGATCGGCGGCAAAACCCAAATCCAGCATTTTTTTAGTGACAAATTTCATCATGATAGGCGGGCCGCACACCACGCCGACGGCATCGGCCGGGTTGACGCCCGTGTTTTCCAAAATGGTGGTGACGATGCCAACTTTTCCGCCCCAGGTACTGTCGCCGCGGTCAACCGTAATGTCAAAATCAACTTTTTCCTTATTTTTCCATTCTTCCAGCAGTGTTTTGAAGGCAATGTCCTGCGGTGAGCGTGAGCCAAAACGGATAAATATTTTTTTATAATTTTGGATGTTGTGGAAAAGAGCGAACAACAGTGCGCGCAGGGGCGCCAACCCCACGCCGCCCCCCACCACAAAAATTTCCCGGCCCTTCCACTGGTCAATTTTATAATACGCGTTGCCTAAAGGGCCTCGCAGGCCCACCTGGTCGCCGATTTTGGCCTGATGCAAGAGTGCGGTAACACTGCCGGCTTTCATGATGGAAAACTCAAGGGTTTCGGTTTCGTACATTGATGAAGAAGGCGTAAACGGCGCTTCGCCCAATCCCGGCAAAGAAACCTGCATGAATTGTCCGGCGGCAAAACTAATTTTTTCTTCCGGCCGCAGGACAAAGGTCTTGATATTCGGCGTTTCGTCGATTATCTTCTCGATTTTAGCTTTGATGGGTTTGTATGGATTATTTAGCATAGTTTTTAAACAACCAGAAACCTTTCCCTTTTCTTTACTATTCCAGCCGCGCCGATAGTACCGCGGCTTTAGCGAGCTCTTTAAATACCTGGCGCATATCAATTTTGCCGCAGCAAGCATCGATACAGCGCCCGCAGCCAACACAAGAATACCGGCCAATGCGGGAAACCATATAGTCAAACTTACATTGATAACGGTTTTGCAGACGGGAAAAAAGCGTGGCCCGGTCGTTGGCCCCGCCGGCTACCCGCGTGTAGGCGCCGTGCAAACAATTGTCCCAAACCTTGATTTTTTCCGCGGCCCCCTTATTAATTTGGTCAATCAACAAAAAACAGGTGCAGCTGGGACAGGCACGGTTGCAGGCCTGGCAGTCAACGCAGGTCCGCGTAATTTTTCTCCAAACCCCTTCGTTTTCAAGGGTGTGGCGATGGAGGTCGGTCAGGTCGGCGGTGTTGGCAAATTCCTGGTTTAAGGCATCAACTTTTTGAACGATTATGGTACGGTTTGCAAATTGTTCTTCCAGTGCTTGAGTGGCATCAATAAACAGGGAGGCGTGTTCTTTTAGCAATTTTTCGCCTTTGGCGGAGCCCGCTTCGACCACAAAACCATCTGTAACCGGCGATAAATTGAGGTCGAAACCTTTTTCGGGGTAGGGTTGCCCTTTGACCAGGCGGCAAAAACAAGTAGGGGCGGCATCGGTGCAGTCGGCGCTGATGATTAGGGCATTTTGGCGCCGGGATAAATAAAATGGGTCTTTAATTTCCCCTGCGCCATAAACCTGGTCAATTACTTCAAGGGCAGACAGGTCGCAGGCTTTGGCCCCCAGGACAACGAAAGAAAAATCGCCGGCTCCTCCCCCGGGCTTGGGGAGTTCCAGCACATTTTCTGCAATTGGGTAAAAAAACTGCCGGATTGAATTAACGGTGCGGTATTGGCCAACTTCGATATTTTGCAGGTTGTCGGCGGTGATTTTTTTGAATGCGAAAACATCGTAAACTTTAAGGGGAGCAAAAACTGGATAATTTGACAGCAGAGAGCCGATTAATTTCTGGAAGTCGTCCCGGCCGATGAATACATTATTGGTCAAGGCACATTCCTCGATTATTCTAACCCGCAAAATGGCGGCGGGAAATACATTATATAAGGGAAAAACCAGGGTTGTCAAACGGCCCAAATAACCCGCCTCCCCGCTGAAATTTATCCATAAAAATGACGAAATATATATATGTCGAACGGCAAAACATATATGCCAAGCAGAAAAATTATGCATTCTCTTGGAAAAGCAAGGCGTAGAGTTGGAATAGTGTCTCAAGCGGCAACTGGCATTTACTCTACGCTGGGGTATGTTAACCGTCGGTCAATTTCCATAAGTTTACGCGAGCAGACCGCCAAGTTTTTGCCGGGGCAAAGAACCCAACTGGCCTTACTTTTGGTTCAACATCAAATTCTTCAGCCAACGGCTGCGCCAATAGAATTAACTAAAATCGGGGAAGCGGATTGTTGCAGAGCTATAACACGCAGAGATATCGATAGCTTTTTAATGGCCTTTAACGCAGAGTTTAGTGGTGTGTTTGAAGGATATTTCAGGAGGGAGCAGTTTAGTTTTCTGTCTTGTGCGGAGCGTGCGGGGGCGGGAGAAGAACGGACTTTGGTTGCGATCGCAGAGGTTGCTCCCGTGGCAGGGTCAATTGATTTGCGCGCAGAAGTATTGGAAGTATTGAGGACCGTTAACCGGCCGATTACAGTGGCGGGTATTTGTGAGGAAATAAATGATATTCATGCCCAACGCAAGGCAGGTAAGGTTGGCGATGCCGAGATTGGAGTTTGTATTGGCCAATTGCTTCCAGCGGGAACATTGTCCTCTACGGTTGGGCCACGTGGGCGTGATAAACGATTTTTTATAACTGCCAGAACGGCAGAGCTGTTAGCCGAAAACACAATTTTCAGATACGAGGACACGCGCTTAACGAGTTTTGTTTTCCGCGGAGATATTGAGGCGTTGGCCAAGCTCGGAAATATTTATCGTTTGTTAGGCCGGGACGGGGAAAATGTTTTTTTGTCTGAAGATAAATTTAGGAGCCAGAGAGTTAATCTGGCAGAGGTTTTTTCGGGCGCTGGGCAAACCATGGCGGTTTATCGGGAAGATGCCAGAGATTTGGCAGAAAAAGGATATTTAATTGAAGGGCGCCATAATGATGGTCTTACGTTTTGCTACGTTGATGCGGCGGCGCAGTATGAGCACCGCGGATTAATTTTCAACGCGTTCTTTTTTGATTATTTGATTGTTAGCCCAGAAATGGATGCCGCCGGACAGGGACACTGCCGGGCACGCCTGGCGCGCGCTTTTGAGGTTGGTTTGGCGGCAGAGCTGGCCGAGGATGAAGAAACCACGGTGAATGAATATTTATATGAGGCCTGGACGGTGATCCGCAACGGGGCCAAAGAAAAAGCCGTGGTGATGGCGTTGGTTAAGCGTGCGGAGGTAGCAACCGATTTACTGCATGAGAATTTATTTACCACTATCGAAATTCGGGATTATAGAGTGGGTTTAGAGCGGTTGGCATTAAGGATGGCCTTTCCAATGTGTTATATGTGTAACGTGTCGTGGTCATTACAGAACTTTTTTCACGATGTTTATGACCAAACCGATAATTATGAGGTTTTTCTGCTTTTGTTGGTGAGAAAAGCAAATGTGGTGCGTCGGCTGGCGTTTTTGGAAAGCACGCCGGATTCCCTAAATGTTTGCCGGGAAATGGAATTAGTTTATGCGCCGCTGGCGAGAAGTAAGGGATTAATTTATTTAGCCAATAATATGCTGGATTGTGTGGCTAAATTAAAGGACCAAACTGGATACAGTTCTGCGAAAGCGGCCATGGAGGCCGAGATTGGTATGGAATTTGACCAAGCCCGGCAGCATGCGCGTCTGGTTGCCAGAAGAATCCATTCGGAAGTTCCTTTGCAACTCAGAAGCATGGTTAAGATATTAGCTACCCGGGTTAAAGAAGTAAGCGCTTTTGTTGGTAAGGTGAGCGCGCTGGGGGAGGAGGATTATCTTGATTTAAACGGAGTCCGGTTTGAAGCAAAAGCGCCGGAGCTAGTCGTTTCAGATGTACCCTTAACGGCAGAAAAAAAACTTGCGGCAAACATAGCTGTAGCGGACAAGTTGGCGGCAGAATTAGTGAGGCGTTTTGATTTAGTACCAGAAGATGAACTGCCCGAAGGGACAGCCCCGATTGTAAATTACTTGAACACACCAAATGAAAGAAGTTGGAATGGATGGAGAGGATATTTTTATGATCCATTGCAACCCGAAGGGAATGAACGCCGCATTTTTTCTGTGCAGATTTTTACTCCCGAAATGACATTAGCGGACAGGCACGGGGAAGCCGCCCATTGGATATATAAAACTAAACGTGCGGCTAAAGCAGATCATCAGGCACGTATGACAAAGAGAAAATTTATGCAGCCGCTTTTTGATTCGGTTTCCCCTAATGCATACAACGGAGATCCGGAACACGATTACTATGTTGATCAGCGGATAGCGCGCCAGCACAAAAGGGTTTTAGTTTGGCTGCCCGACCAGCCATTTAGCGCAAAGGATTTTGCTTTTCCCGAATCGGGGGAACTGCTCATGTTGCGCATGGGGCAGGAAGAAACGGTTGAGGATGCCGCGGCTTTTCGGTCTTGGAGAAGCATGTTTGGTTCAACTTATGGATATACGGAAGTATATACTTTTGGATTGCGTGAAGACGGCAAAATTGGGATTAGGCCGTGGCAGGGGGCGGCGCGGGCGGCAGTGGGGGCAATTTCTCCAAATGGCAGTCTTTTAGTATTTATGGGTGGGGTATTAGACGACAAAGCTTATCAAAGATTACACAGTAAGGTAAAGACGGTACGCGCACGCCTGTTTGTTGAAAGGAAGCTTAAGCATGCAGACCCAGAGCAATTAGCTCTAGCGGGGGTCAAGCAATCCGCCGGGCAGTTAATTTATACGAATGCTGATCTAATGCAGGTGTTACGGGCAACGGAGTTATTGGATGAATCGGAGATATATCAAGCTATCGCCTTGGGCATATTAACAGAAGATGAAATCAGGAAGATAACGGGGGCTTTGGGAATAACCATTACGGTTCAATCACTGCCGCAAGAAAAAACAGAAATTACGGTTACCGCCCCAGACAAAATCGGGTTGTTAAGTCAAATTTTAGGGCAGCTTTCACCCGATTTACAGGTGTTAGCGGCCAGTTCGGGCGCCGATAAGCAAGCCAGGGGAGCTTCGCCGTCAACCAGCGTATTGACGGTTAGGCCCAGACCTGGGATAGGGATGCCGCAAATAAATAAAAATAAATTATCCCAGAGTTTGGAGGCATTTGGTAGAGTGAAAAATGGTGGCGGCGAAAACCTTACTCAACTAAAGGCAATTCTTATCCCTAGCGCAGGGATAAAAATGCCAAGGCATTGGAGTATGTTGCGAGAAATGTTGGGAATAGCGCAGGCATTCCAGTTGAATATTTTAGAATTAACCTTGCCGGATCTTTTAGAAGAAAAAGGCAAGAAAACTGGCGAGGTACTGTTTGAATGGAGCGGCGATCATCCGTTTTTAGCCGATGACCTTGCGGAAATTTCGAGTGCTTTAGCGGGTATTATGCCCGAAACGGTTAATTTTATGATTGCAGAAGTAGCTTAATTAATTGTTTTTCGGCATTAGTTAACTGTTTTTTTCTTCGTTGCAGGGCGGCCGCGCTCATGCGAAGGGCTTTTTCGATCTCAAACTTTTCCTTCATCCCAAAAGAAAACGGCGGCACATACTTGGGCGGCATGCCTTCAAAGATATTGCAGAAAATTGAGATTACGGTTCCGGTATTAATCATGGTGCCAATGGCGGTCTTGGTATGATCGCCGATCAGGCATCCCATAAATTGCTCTTTGGTATCAACCAGTTGTCCGTCGTTCCACATTTTAATGTTTCCGTAATTGTTTTTGAGGTTGCTGTTGGTGGTGCCGGCGCCCAGGTTAACCCATTCGCATATATAAGAATGGCCCAAAAACCCATAATGCGCTTTATTGGAATATCCGTGGATAATTGAATTGGTTACTTCCCCGTGTACTTTACAACTTGGTCCGATTGAAGTTCCGCTGCGGATTTGTGCGCCTAAGATTGTACTGTTTTCCCCGATGTAAGCTGGCCCTTCAATATAAGTAAGCGGCATTATATGCGCACCTGCGTCAATAATTACCGGTCCGCGGCGCGCGTCAATTACCACTTGCGCTTCAATGGTTGCGCCCTGGCCGATTATCGTGTTTTCCCGTTTGTAAAAGGTAACCGTTTTGTGGATTGCGGCCTTTTTCTTGGCACCCTTTTTGTTTATCCTCTTGTAGTCGGCCTCAATTTGGGCGGAGTTTTCTTTGATCAACTGCCACGGATAATCAATGAGTTTTACGTCGATTTTGGTGGTTTTAATTTGCGGCAATTTGCGCGCTGGTTGCTTTGATTGTTTTTGCGGAGAAATACCGAGACCTTTCCCTGTGCTTAACCTTGCGGCCACTACGGTGCCGTTGCAAACAAAAGTTTCGTCCGGGCCGTCCAACGGGATTTTTTTAGAAAGGTTGGGCTCGGCCAGGATGCGGCCGTTGATAAATAAACATGCGCCTGCTAATGCGTTTGCGGCGGCTTCGAGTGACGTGGCAACTGCGGTGGTATTAGGGAGAGTCGTGCCGTTAAACTCAATAACCTTACACTCCGGATGTCTTTCCTGGACCGTTTCCTTAAGCATGCCGCGGCAAGCTAAAATAACTTTTGGTCCAGTTTTTTTTTCGGTGGCGGATTGTGTGGCGGGTGCGCCATATTCAAGCAGAATTTTATCCAGTAGGGATAAAATTCCGCATTTTACTTCAAAGCTGGCGCGCAGAAGGGTTATGGGCTCTAGTTTTTTGTAGCCGGCATCTTCAAAAATGCAGAGCGAAGTTTTGGGCGCTTTTTGTTTTTTCATTTAAGTATTTTTCCGATAATTTAAGTTTTCAAACGAGTAGGTAAACTCGGTATGGATTTTGTAGCGGCCTTCCAAAATAGCCACCACGTCCTCAATAAAGACAATTTCTTCGTTGGTGGGGATGACCCATACCTTTACCGGCGAATCATCCGTGGAAATCAAGGTTTCCACTTCGCGGCTGACTGCGGAGCGGTTACGTTTTGAATCCAACAGGATGCCCATCGGTTCCAGCCCGGTCAAGGTTTTTTCGCGCAGCTGCCAATTTAATTCCCCGGCGCCGGCGGTAAAGACCAGCGCGTCCACCTGTCCCAAGATTGCAGAATAAGCGCCGATGTATTTTTTTAGCCGGTACGTCTCAATCTCTGTGGCCAAAATACAGCGCGCATCCCCCGCGGTGATACCTTTTTCAATGTCGCGGCGGTCGGCGTATTTTCCGGTAATACCCAAAAGCCCGCTTTTTTTGTTTAGGATGGCGTCAATTTCTTCAACGTAAAAACCCTCTTTTTCGATCATGAATAAAATTATGGCCGGGTCGATATCTCCGCATCGCGTGCCCATGACCACCCCTTCCAGCGGGGTTAGCCCCATGCTGGTATCGATTGAAATGCCGTTTTTGATAGCAGAAACACTGGAGCCGTTACCAATATGCAGGCTGATCAAATTGGTTTCGGACGGTTTTTTGCCCAGTAAGACCGCGGCGCGCCGCGATACATATAAATGCGAGGTGCCGTGGAAACCGTAGCGCCGGACACCGTACATGGCGTACCACTCATAAGGAACAGGGTAGGTATAGGCGGCTTGGGGCATGGTCTGGTGGAAGGCAGTGTCAAACACGGCGATGTGGGGGGCGTGGGGCAGGATTTTTTCGGCGGCTTCAATGCCGGCCAGGTTGGGTGGGTTGTGGAGCGGCGCCAAATCCTGCATGTCGCGGATGGCGGCCTTGACTTCCTCGTCAATTTTTACCGACTGGTGGAATTTTTCACCGCCGTGCACCACGCGGTGCCCCACGGCGTGGATGTCATCAATATTTTTCAGGACGCCGGTTTCCGATCCGGTAATAGCGTCAATAATGAGTCGGATGGCGGTATGGTGGTCTTTGCATTCGGTTTCTTTTTTAAATTCATCTTTACCGGGGCGTAAATGAGAGATAAAAGAGTTGGCAATGCCGATTCTTTCTACCACGCCGCGGCAGAGCGTGGCCTTTTTTTGCCAGTCGTAGAGCTGGTATTTTACCGACGAACTGCCGCAATTTAGGGCTAGGATGATCATACGGAATATGTGTCCTTTTTAATCCTTAAGCAGCTTAAAACCTATAGAAGTATAAACCTTTCCGCGGGAGTCGACAATCATCCCTTCGGTGTCGCGGCCAAAGTTGATCAGCCGCAAGCCGTCCCGTATGCCCATTGCAAAAACAGCCGTGGTGTAAGCATCTGCCAGCGCCGCGCTTTTTGAGATAATTACCACACATTCAATACCTTGAGCTGGATATCCGGTTTTGGGGTCAATGATATGACAATAGCGCTTGCCGTCAATTTCGGTGAATTGTTCGTAATCCCCGCTGGTAGAGAGCGCCTGGTTAGTTAATTCAACAAAACCCAGGTAGGGTTTTTCTTTAGCGGCGCGCGCGGCAGCAGAATTGGGAACAAAACGCGGATTGCGGATTGCAATTTTCCAGGGTTTGCCTTTGGGATTTAGGCCGATGGCAATAATTGAGCTGCTGCACGAAATCAGCGCGTTTTGGACATGGTAGCTGTCCAGCACCTTTTTAGCCAGGTCAAAAGCGTACCCTTTGCCGATCCCGCCCAAATCCAATTTCATTTCCGGGTTTTGCAGTTGTATTGTTCCCAGGTTATCGTCCAGCAAAATTTGGCGCCAATCCACCAGCGCCCGGGCGGATTCAATTGCGTCTTTTTCGGGTAAAGCCTTATTTTGGATGGCGCATTTCCAGAGGTCGGCCAGGGGGCCGATGGTAATATCGAAATAACCGTTGGTTGCTTTTGAGAAATTAACGGATTGCTTCACGGCGTTATAGGTAACCGGGCTAACCGCCACCACGGATTCACCGGCAAAATTATTGATCAGGCAGATTTCGCTTTTGGAGTTGAATTTACTAATGAGGGATTCCGTTTTTTTGATTGAGTTAAATGCGGCCTGGGCGGCGGTGCGGGTCGCTGGCCCAAAGACCTTGATTTCGACCGTGGTGCCCAGCAGTTTTTGCTCTCCGGTGTATGCGTTTGCGACCTGCGGAGTAACCCAGAGATAAAAAGCGCTTGACGCAATGATCAATGCCGAGAATAATCCCAAGAGCAAGATTGGGGGAACCGGTTTTTGCGCATGTCGCCAAAGAAAGATTTGCACGGAGAAAATATCCTCCCAAAACAGACCATTGCCGATAAATCTGGGTAATGATATAATATCTCCAAGCTTAATTCAAGGTTCGAAAAAGATAGATGAATAAGGTAAAAAGCTTAGCCACAAAAGATCTCCTCGGTTTGAAGGACCTCTCTTTAGAAGACCTCAATTTAATTTTCCAAACCGCTGAATCAATGAAAGAAATATTTAACCGTCCCATCCGGCGCGCGCCGGCCCTCAACGGCAAGACCATCTTCACCCTGTTTTATGAAAACAGCACGCGCACCCGCTCCTCATTTGAAATGGCGGCCAAAATGCTGTCGGCCACCACCGGTTCAATCAGCGCGGCCACCAGCAGTGCCAAAAAAGGTGAAACCTTAATCGATACGGTAAAAAATATTGAAGTGATGGGGATCGATGCCATCGTTATTCGTCACTCCATGGCGGGGGCTCCGCACCTCATTGCCAAAAATCTCAAGGCCTCGGTGATTAATGCGGGGGATGGATGCAACGAGCATCCGACGCAAGGTTTGCTGGACATTTATACGATGCTGGAAAAAAGGGGAACGGTTAAAGGTAAAACTGTGTTGATTGTGGGGGACATTGCGCACTCACGTGTAGCGCGCTCAAACATCTGGGGACTTACCAAATTGGGCGCGCACGTTATTGTGTGCGGCCCGCCCACCTTAATGCCGGCGGGGATTGAACAAATGGGGGTGGAAGTTTCTTCCAATTTGGATGACGTCATCGGCGAAGCCGATTTTATCAATGTGCTTCGCATCCAGTTAGAAAGGCAGGAAAAGGGGCTCTTCCCTTCAAAGGAAGAATATACCCGCCTGTTTGGGATTGATGCCGCGCGTATGCAAAAAGCCCAAAAAGACGTAGTAATAATGCATCCCGGGCCGATTAACCGCGGAGTGGAGTTGTCGAGCGAAGTTGCCGACGGGCCTTACAACGTAATTTTGGATCAAGTAAAAAATGGGGTGGCTATTAGGATGGCGGTGTTGTTCCTCTTGTTGGGCGGGAAAAACGGCGGGGAGTAATTGCGTCGAATATAATTAATCTTTATTAATCTCTTCAATCAATTCATCAACATTTATGCCGTGGACGTTAGCGGCTTGGGCGATGGTTTCAGACGCCGCAATAGAACAGCCCAGACAGTGCATGCCTTTGGCAAACAGGATGCCGGCAATTTGCGGCTTGATTTGCAGCGCTTCAGCAATGGTCATGTCTTTGGTAATTGGCTGGCTCATAATGAAAAATATTATATTACATGGAGGAAATATTTCAAAGCGAAAAATTTAGCAGCGCTTTTGGCAATTTAACCGGCCGAAAGGTTTTGAGGTTCATGGCAAATAAAACCACTGCGGCTTCACACAGCACTTTTTCGGTTTGGCTGGCTTGGGGATAGACCACTTTCTGCTCGAATGTGATGGTAGCGCCGGTGGTGGAGACAATTTGCGTATGAATTTCAACTTCATCGTAAAGCTTGGCCGGGGCAAAATATTTGCAGTGTACTTCTTTAACCGGGAACACGATGTTTTCCTTTTCGCGCAAGGTCTTTAACTTTATGCCCATTTGCTCAATCAACTCGGTGCGGCCGGCCTCCATCCATTTTAGATAGTTGGCGTAGTACACCACGCCTTCGGCGTCGGTGTCGCTGTAGTAGACTTTGATTTTTAGGATATTTTCCATAAATTTAGATACCTTGTCCTCCTTCGAGTCCTTCTCCTTTTCCTTTCTTTACAGATACCCCTCCACCAGCATGTCCTCCCCAATTTGCCGATAATCAACCGCCTTTAATTTTACGCTGGCGATCATGGAGCTGGCGCCTTTTCCTTCAAACCAGGTTTTGGCACCGGCGCCGCCAATCAATTTCGGTGCAATGAATACCATGATTTTATCCACAATTTTTTCTTCCAGGGCATTGGTAAACACTTCACTGCCGCCTTCAATCAGGACGCTGGTGATTTTTCGCTTGCCTAGGATTGTCATCAATGCTTTGAGGTTGATTTTGCCTGATTTTGCTTTGACCAGCATGACTTCGACGCCGCGTTTTTCCAGCGCCAAAATTTTATCTTTGGGGGTGGTGCGGGTGCAAGCTAGTAGGGTGGGGGCCGTTCTGGTATCCAACACTTTTGCGTTCAGCGGAATTTTGCAATTTGCGTCCAAAACAATCCTCAGCGGATTTTTGATTTGTTTGACCAGGCGCACGTTCAGCTGGGGATCATCTTTTAGGACCGTATTGATGCCAACCATTACTGCATCCACCTGGTTGCGCAGAGTATGGGTTAATTTCCTGGACTCTAAATTGCTAATCCAGCGGGAATCCCCGGCATGGGTTGCAATTTTTCCGTCGAGAGAGGCCGCGGCTTTTAAGATTACAAATGGTAGACCGGTAGTGATATGTTTAATGAAAAATTCGTTTAGTTTTTTGGCATCCGGCGCCAGCAGGCCCACCACAACTTTAATTTTTGCTTTTTTAAGAGTAGCAAAACCTTTTCCGCTAACCAGCGGGTTGGGGTCCTGCATGGCCGCCACTATTTTTTTTATTTTGGCGCGGATAATATTTTCGGTGCACGGCGGGTTGTTGCCAAAATGATTACAGGGCTCGAGGTTGATATAAAGAGTGGCGCCGGCGGCGCGCTGCCCGGCTTTTTCAATTGCCCAGGTTTCGGCGTGCGGGGTGGTGAAGGGGCCGTGGTAACCCTCTGCAATAACTTTGTCGTTTTTAACCAGAACTGCTCCTACCATGGGGTCAGGGGAAGTAATGCCGCGCTGGGTTGCGGCCAGTTCTAGTGCTCGCTGCATGAAAATTTGGTCAGGGTTGAGTTTCTTCATTTTCACTGTTTTGGCCAGAGGGACGATCGTTTGCGTTTACTGCAATCACTACCTCAATGGAGCTGCCGGAAGCCACTTCTTCCCCGGCAACCGGAGATTGCGATATGACGGTGCCGTCGGCAAATTCGGTGGAGTTAACGTTATCAACCGTTCCGATACATAACCCGACGGCGGTTAAGACCACTTCAATTTGCTGGGAATCCTTGCCGATCAGGTTGGGGACAGTTACGCTTTTTTGCCCCATGCTGACCACCAAATTAATGGAGCGTCCTTGTTTTACGCTGCGGCCGGGCTCTGGTTTCTGATAAACCACTTGGTTTTCTGGAATTCCTGGCTCGTAGGTTTTGTCGATTACCACGGTGCTTAAATTCATTTGCTGGGAAATCTTTGCGGCTTCTTCGGCCGCCAGGCCGACCAGGTACGGCGTTTTGGTTTCGGGAATGGTCGCGCCGTAAATCACGGCAAAATAAATTACCGCCAGAGGGATGAGCATTAAAAATAGTAAAACCAGGATAACCCGGAACGGGTGCTTGATTTTTACGGAAATGACCACTAGCCCGGCCAACGCCAGGTAGATGATACAGCAAAGCAGATAAATTAATAAATAATTTGCCATTTTTTTAAGGTTTGATCAGTGTCATGATTGCCGCCAGAATTAATCCGGCCAAAATGGTTAAGAGCAAAATTTTAAAAAACCACCCCCGGAGCCGGGCGGTAAAATCTTGCGGCTGGTTTTTTTCGGGCAAACGGATGTGTTCTCTGCCGGGTTCTTTTTCTCTGGGTTGGGGGCGGTCAGAAGTATCCAGGCAAATTTCCGGGATATCCGGCAGGTTGGTTTTGGTAACAATTCCCTTGTTTTTTAAGCTGGCAGCCAAATCATCAATTGAAGCAAACCGCAGTAGCGGGTCGCGCTCCAGGGCCTTGAGGACCAGGTCGTCAATGTTTTTGGGAATGGAGGGGTTAAACGTGGAGGGCGGCAGGGGCGTTGACTGGATCTTTTGCAGGGCAACCTGCAGGGAAATTTTTTCTTTTGGCAGGTCAAAGGGGAGGCGGCCGGCCAGCATTGCGTAAAGTACCAGCCCGGCGCCGTAAATATCAGATGACGGGGCGCAGTCCGCGCCCGCGATTTCTTCCGGGGACAAGTAAGTTGCGTCTTCGGTGACGTAGACGGCTTTTTGCGGCAGGGCTTCCTTGATGGATTTTTCTACCACAAAGTCGGCAACTTTGACAATTTTTTGAGTGGAAATCAGGATGTTGTTGGGGCAAAGGGCGCCATGGAGGATGCCGTTTTTGTGGGCAATGGACAGGGCGGCGCAGACATCGAGCATGATTTCAATGGCTTTGTCCAAATCCAGCGGATGGTGAGTTTTTAGTATTTCACTTAAAGATTGGCCTTCGATGTACTCTCTCACATAATAATACCCTTGCCAGCCATAGTCGCCGTCAATAATTTTGGTGATGTTATGGTGGTGAATTAAAGAAAAATCCTTGATTTTTTGGCGGATGATTTTGATGAGGGAGCTGTTTAAGGTGGCGCGTTTGTAAATTTTAATGATGACCGGTTTTTCGTTGGATAGGTAGGTGCCTTTGTAAGTAATCCGGTAGGGATTATCGGAAATTTGCACGCCAATTTTGTAGCGGCTTTTTAAGAAGCGCTCCATGCCCTGATTATACCTTAAAATTTTTGGCAGTTTGAGTGAAATTTT
>JBAZQH010000002.1:0-41046 GCA_041645285.1 Candidatus Margulisiibacteriota bacterium
TGCCAATTCCACGGAAAGATTGAGCTGGTATCGTTAGTGCAAAAAACTGCGTTTTTCCCGCAGCCCGAGGTAAGCTCGGCAATCGTAAAAATCACGCCGCATAAAAATCCGCCATTGGTCGGCGCCCAAAAAGAAAGGTTTTTTGAGGTAGTGCATGCCGCCTTTCAGCAAAGGCGCAAAACCATGACTAATTCTCTCAAGAAATTCGACATTAAGGATTGGCCGGTCAACCCGCAGAGAAGACCGGAAACCTTGTCGATTGATGAATTTATTGCCGTCAGCCGCGCCGCGTTATGATTTCGTGATATAATTCTCAACAATTATTCGTTTTGGAGAAAAGTTATGCCCAAAATCACTGTCATCGGCGCGGGTAATGTTGGCGCCGAATGCGCAAAAAAATTAGCGGAAAAAAACCTGGGCGAAATCGTACTGCTGGACATAGTAGAAGGCCTGCCGCAGGGTAAAGCTCTGGACATGCAACAGTCCGGCCCGGTCTGCGGATTTGACTCAAGCATCCGCGGAACCAATGATTATAAAGATACGGCTGGCTCAGACCTGGTAGTTATCACTTCAGGTCTGGCCCGCAAACCCGGGATGAGCCGCGATGACTTACTGCAAAAAAACGCCGATATTATCCGCTCTGTAGTTTCACAAGCCGCCACCCAATCCCCCAATGCAGTGTTGTTAATGGTAGCCAACCCGCTGGATGCCATGACTTATCTGGCCTGGAAAGTAAGCACTTTTCCCGCCCGCCGCGTTTTGGGCATGGCGCCGCTACTCGATGCCGCACGCATGGCCACGTTTATCGCCATGGAATTAAAAGTTTCCCGCAAAGCCGTTAATGCCATGGTGCTGGGCACCCACGGCGATTTAATGGTTCCCATCCCGCGCCTCTCAACCGTCAACAGCAAACCCTTAACCCAACTGTTATCTAAAGAAAAAATTGACGCAATAATTAATCGCACCGCCAACGGCGGCGCCGAAATTGTAAATTTTCTAAAAACCGGCAGTGCTTACTACGCGCCGGGGGACTGCGCCGCTTACATGGCCGAAGCCATCATCAAAGACAAAAAAGAAACCATCTTAACCTGCGCTTACGTTGACGGCAAATACGAACTGAAAGATATTTATATCGGGGTGCCGGCGGTTTTGGGGAAAGGCGGCGTGGAAGAAGTGGTTGAGCTCGAATTAACGGCGGAAGAAAAAGCCCGGCTCAAAAAGTCGGCGGAGTCGATTAGAGAAAACATTGGAAAACTGGGGTATTAAACGTGCGCAACATCCCTGCCCGCCATATATCGGAAGCAATAAAAAACCTCTGCATCCGCGCCAACTATGAATTGCCGGAAGATGTTTTACGCGCCTTGAAATCCGCCCACCGCACCGAAACCAACTCTCGTGCCCGCGACATTTTGCAACAATTAATTGATAATGCCCGGATTGCCCGCACAAAAAAAATTCCGCTTTGCCAGGACACCGGGGTTGCGATTGTTTTTGTGGAAACGGGACACGACGTAAAAATTACCGGCGGCACACTTACGGAAGCCATCCACGCCGGAATTTTGCAGGGCTACAAAGAGGGCTATTTAAGAAAATCCATTGTCCACCATCCAATCTTACGCAAAAATACCGGCACCAATTTACCCGCGCATATTCATATTGACCATGTGCCGGGCAATAAAATAAAAATCCACTTTTTAGCCAAAGGCGGCGGCGCCGAAAACTGCAGTCAGATAAAAATGTTTAAGCCCACCGTCGACCCGGAAGAAATTCAGGCCTTTGTGATTGGCGTGGTAAAACAAGCCGGGGCTTCAGCCTGCCCGCCGGTAATTGTGGGAGTAGGCATTGGCGGAACGTTTGACAAAGCCCCCTCTCTCGCCAAAAAAGCGCTCTTTCGCAAAATCGGGTCCCGCAATAAAGATAAAACTGCCGCAGAAATGGAAAAAGAGCTGCTTGCCAAAATTAATCAAACCGGCATCGGCCCATCTGGCTTGGGCGGCAAAACCACGGCGCTGGCGGTTTTTGTGGAAAGTTTTCCGTGCCATATTGCCAGCTTACCGGTAGCCGTGAATATGGAATGTCATGCTCATCGGGTCAAGGAATGTGTGATATGAAAAATCCAAAATCCCAAATCTCCCGCGAGGCGGGACAAAATCCCAATAAGGCAAAAACATTATACCTTCCTTTGCAAGGATCTCCAGAATTACAGAGCCTACAAACTGGTGATAAAGTGTTGCTTAGCGGCACTCTCTACACGGCCCGCGACCAGGCACATAAAAAATTGGCGGCGGCGCTGGTAGCAGGGAAAAAATTGCCATTTAACCCGGCCGGGCAAGCCCTATATTATGTAGGTCCAACTCCGGCACGGCCGGGGCGCGTCATTGGGGCAGCGGGTCCCACCACGGCATCGCGGATGGATGCTTTTGCTCCAACCCTTTACGATGCCGGCATAAAAATCACCATTGGTAAAGGAAATCGCAGCTCAGAAGTAGTAGCTTCTTGCAAAAAAAACGGGGCGGTGTATTTGGTGGCCACCGGCGGCGCAGGGGCCCTGCTCTCCACATACATAAAATCCGCTAAAATAGTTGCTTTCCCGGAGCTGGGACCAGAAGCAATTTATCGGCTCGAAGTAAAAAATTTCCCGGCAATTGTCGCCATTGACGCAAAAGGAAATAACCTTTTTAGGCAGTAAAACCATGATCAACAAACAATTAATCAGTATTGCCGCTTTGCTCATATTGCTTGGATCAGTTTCGCCTGCACTCTGTGCCGCCTCCCCTCCTCCCACCCCCACATCCGCGACGGCAGAAACCGCACCCGCAACGGGAGAAACTGCTCCCGCTGCTACCCCGGTCTTATACGACGGCCTGTGGTTTTTAGGTTTCAACCTGAATAAAGACATTTTCAGCGACCGGCACGGAGTACAAGTAAAAAAAGCAATTGGGCAGGCCCTGGATCGCGAGACCATCGCAAAAACTATCATGGGCAGCCCGGTGGTCCCGGACAGCATTGTCCCCAAAACCATGGATGGTTATCTAGCCAAAAGCTATGCCCCGGCCTATTCTGCCAAAGCGGCTAAAGCAATTTTAAGATCTGCCGGATATTCTGCCGCAGACAAAAGGTTAGACGGATTGAGCTTACTGCACACCGACGGCGTTAAAACTATTCAAATTGCCAAATTAATCAAAAAAAATCTGGCCGCCATCGGCATTAAAATTGACCTGGTCCAGGTTGCCTACCGCGACGAAGAAAAATGGCAAACCGCACTGCAAAGCGGAAAATTCCATATGTTTTTATTGGGTTACAAGGCCTCCAGTTTTGGCGCATTGTTTATCGGTGACACCAAAACCCTGGTTTTCCATAAAATCGGGTGCGCCCAGCTGCCCGGCCCCGACTACCAGGTATTTTTTAGCAGCTTTGCAGAAGGGCAAGCGCGCGGGTATGCTCCCTGCAAAATTTGCCAGCCCGCCAAAGAAGCTCCGGTTAATGCTTACGACCTGCTCAATCCCCTGTTTTACTCAAAAGGCAGCGCCAACTTTTGTTTTTACCAAAACGAAAAAATTGACAACCTGCTCGACCAGCTGGCAATCATGGACGTTTCGCTGGGCACGGAGAGAAACGAAAAATTCCTGAAAATTAACTCGATCTTGTGCGAGGAATTGCCGGTAATCCCGTTGTTTTACATTGAAAAATTATAAGATGGAACTTTTTATCCGGGTAAAAAAAGAAAGCGTACTGGACATTTGTGCTTTTTTTGAATATTTTGAAGGCCTGACCGCAATCCGCACGCCTAATCCGGAAACCGGCGACCTGACCACCCTGCACATTCTGGCCGCGGATGATTTTAAGAAGGAATTTGATATATTATTGGAAAGGATGCAAAAGAGAATACCGTGGACCTTGACCAATTAAGCGAACAACTGGAAAAATATTGGCGGGACTTTAAAGTTGCTTTCATCCCCAAGCAAAAAGCGGACACCATTTATGACCTCGACCCGGCCGGGCTAAAAGAAAAAGGGATTAAGGCCCTGATCCTGGATTTGGACGATACTTTATTGCCCAAAACCTCTTCGGATATCACGCCCAAGCTCTATGCTTTCATCGAAAACTTAAAAAGCCAGGGATTTACCATCTGCATTTCTTCCAACAACCGCTTTCCCAAACGCGTGGAATTTATTGCCAAAACCCTGGATCTACCGCACTTTTCTCTGGCCCTGAAACCCCTCCCCGCCCCCTTTGCCAAAGCGCTGGAAATTTTAGGATCAAAAAAAGAAGAGACCGCAATTATCGGGGACCAGCTTTTTACCGACATCCTGGGAGGAAATTTATTTGGGATCTACACAATCCTGGTTAAACCCATAACCAAGGAAACCTTTGTGTTGCGCCAATGGATGCGTGATTTGGAGAGGTTTTTCCTGGAATAGAAGGTGGCCTTTTATCGCGCCCGCCGCAGGGCCTGCTTGACGATGTTTTCCGTCCCCGAGGATAAAACTGCACTATCCAACCCGGCAATAATTGCTTCTGCCTCCCGTGCCATATAACCCAGCGCCACCAGGGCGGCAATGGCATCCGCCGCTTCCGAACTTTTTCCCTTGAACAAATCAATTTTCATGTCTGCGCCCCCCACCACCCCAAATGCCCGGCTTACTTTTTCGCGCAATTCAATGACAATTTTTTGCGCGGTCTTTTTCCCCACGCCGGGAACTGCGGTAATCAAATCCACCTCACCTTTGGTAATGGCAGTTACCAATTTATCCAAACTGAAAGCACCAATTATCGCTACCGCAGTTTTGGGCCCCACCCCATTGACCTTCAATAAAATCTTAAAAAGATTGCGCTCTTCTTTGGCCAAAAACCCGTAAAGGGAAATATCGTCTTCGCGCACCACCTGGAAAGTAAAAAGCTTTATCTCCTGGCCAACCTCGGGCAGGCGGGGAATAATTGAGGCGGGAATGGTAACCTGATAACCAATATTGCCAACGTCAACCACGACATGATCATGGTCTTTGTGTTCAAGTTTGCCCGCCAGATGAGAAATCATAAAATTAATTTAAAAATTAAAACCGGTACGTATGCGCGTGACACATGGCAATCGCCAGGGCGTCAGCGGCGTCATCGGGGCGGGGGATTTTTTCCAGATTAAGCAGTGTCTTAACCATTTGCTGGACCTGCCTTTTATCCGCCCGGCCAAAACCCGTGACTGCCATTTTTACGTGGAGGGGATTATATTCGAACACTGCCAGGCCGGTTTCGTTGGCGCCCAGCAAAATTACGCCGCGCGCCTGTCCTACCCCCATGGCCGTCTTGGTATTGCTGCCAAAATACAGCTTTTCCAACGCCATTTGATGAGGCTTAAATTTATTCACAATTTTGGTTAACTCTGCAAAAATAATGCCGAGGCGTTTTTCATCGGAAAGTTTGGCCGGGGTCTTGATACAGCCGCAACCTAAATATTTGACTGCGTTCTTGGTTTTTTCAATTACTCCCCAGCCGGTAGTGGCGGTTCCGGGATCAATACCTATGATTAACATAAGCTCTTTTATCCTTTTCTTTTGGCTTAATTATACTCCATATATTTAAGTAAAGCGAGGCGTCTATACCCCTGGAGCAAGGGCCCGACTGTTTGAGCCCCGGCTGGCCGGGGCGAGTTTCGGGCCCGAGCGACTCATTTGATGCCCTAACTGCAAAATGATATACTCAATCCCGCCATGCCAAAAACTTTTTCCGGCGGTATCTTTCTTGAAGATCAGAAAAATTTAACCGCCGACAAACCTATCCGCAAGGCCCCGGCTCCCGCCCTTGCCATCCTTCCGCTCCAGCAGCACGCCGGTTGCCCCGCCGAACCAAAAGTAGCAGTTGGCGCTATGGTGCAAATCGGGCAGTTGATTGGGGACAGTGAAAAATTTATTACCGCGGCAATTCATGCTCCCGTTTGCGGCAAGGTCATCGCAATTGATCGCCGCCTGCACCCTAACGGCATTAAATTATTATCTATCGTCATCGAAAACAGCGGGGAAACAACCGTCCACCCGTCGGTAACACCACCTTTGCCGCCGGAAAATTTATCCCCTGACCAAATCCGCCAAATTGTGCGGCGGGCAGGGATTGTGGGAATGGGCGGAGGGGCCTTTCCGGCCCACGTAAAACTGACGCCGCCACCCGGGAAAAAAATTGAATCCGTCATCATCAATGGCGCCGAATGCGAGCCGTATTTGACCGGCGATTACCGGTTAATGCTGGAACAGCCGGAAAATATCCTTTGGGGGCTTTGGGCAGTGATGCAGGCCACCGGAGCCATCCATGGCATCATTGCAATCGAGGATAACAAGCCCGCCGCGATCCGCGTCCTTTTGCAAACTCTCCAAAACATAACTTTACCGCAAAACCGGCAAAATGACATCCGGATTGAAATTTTAGCCGCCAAATACCCGCAAGGGTCAGAAAAACAAATGATTAAATCAATCTTAGGCCGTGAGGTCCCTTCCGGAGGCCTCCCCGCTGATTCCCATTGCATTGTAACCAATGTCGCCACCGCCGCCACCATTGCCAGTACAATTAAAACCGGCAGTCCCTTAATTGACAGGGTCATAACCGTAAGCGGCGGAAACATTAAAAACCCCGCCAACCTTTTATGCCGCATCGGCACGCCATTTATTGATTTAATCAACGCGTGCGGCGGCTTTTTGGAAGAACCAACCAAAATTATCATGGGCGGGCCGATGATGGGAATTGCCGTGCCGGGTATTGACGTCCCGGTCCTCAAATGTACCACTGGTATCCTGTCCCTTTCAAAAGCCGAAATGGCGGAATCCTTGGTACAGCCCTGTATCCGCTGTGCACGCTGCGTTGACGCCTGTCCGCAATTGCTCTTGCCAAACCTGCTGGGTGATTTTTCCGAACACAACCACCACCCGCAGGCCAAAGAATACGGCGCCCAAGATTGCATAGAATGCGGAATCTGTGCCTATGTTTGTCCGGCTAAAAGAAATTTGGTGCAATTAATCAAAGTCAGCAAGCAAGTTATTAATTCTCAGTCATAGGAAAAAAATAATGCCAGATTTAATTATTTCTCCCGGCCCGCATATCAAGGACAAAAAAGATAATGCCCAAATCATGCGGGAGGTCCTGATTGCGCTGATTCCCGCCAGTGCCGCCGCCATGTTTTTCTTTGGCCGATCGGCGCTGCTGCTGATTTTTTGCGGGATTGTCTCCGCAGTATTTTGCGAGTATCTGATTATAAAAGTTAAAAAGGTTCCGGTTACACCCGCCGACCTTTTAAGCGCAACCCTCACCGGACTGTTGCTGGCATTGATGGTTTCTCCAGTCACTGCCTGGTGGGCGGTAGGCATAGGATCCGCCGTAGCCATCATCATCGCCAAACACGCTTTCGGGGGGCTGGGACATAACATCTTTAATCCAGCTTTGGTTGGCCGGGCATTCATGCTGGCCTCCTGGCCGGTAATGATGACGGCCTGGGTCCGGCCATTTGATGCCGTAACCAGCGCCACTCCGCTGGCGGAAAATCCCCTCCCCGTCACTTACCTGCAATTATTAATTGGCAACCATGCCGGGTCCATCGGCGAGACCTGCATCCTGGCATTATTATTGGGGGCCGCTTACTTGTTTTGGCGCCGGGTAATTGAATGGCGCATCCCGGTTGCATACCTTTGCGCTGTGGTGGTTTTTTCAATATTGCTTAGGCTGGACTCGATTTTCCAGCTTTTAGCGGGCGGGTTAGTCCTTGGCGCATTTTTCATGGCTACCGACCCGGTTACCTCACCGGTCACTAAATCCGGCCGGTGGATTTTTGGGATTGGCGCGGGAATCATTACCGTGGTTATTCGGATTTCCGGAGGGTATCCGGAGGGGGTTTGCTACGCAATTTTAATCATGAATGCGGCCACGCCGCTGTTAGACCGTTATGCCCGGGGAAGGATTTTTGGCCATGGCAGATAAATCCAAAAATTTAAATGAATATTTAAGATTAGGATTGTTCCTCTTTGTGATCAGCGCTGTCGCGGCCGGCCTATTAGCCGGGGTTTACCTGGTTACGGCTCCAAAAATTTCCGCGCAAAAAGCCCAAGAAACCCGGCAGGCGTTAACCCAACTTTTGCCCGCCGCCCAAACCTTCAATCAATTAACCACGTCAACCTGGTCCGGCTCAAAAGAAGGCAGTGAAATCGGCCGGATTTACCTGGAAAAGCCCATGGGTTACAGCGGCCCGATTGAAATTCTGGTGGCAATCGAATCCCGGATGCGGGTGGCCGGGGTCAAAATCTTAAGTATGGCTGAAACCCCCGGCTTGGGGACCAAAGTTCTCTCGCCTCAATTTTTGCAGCAATTCATTGGGAAGTCAGGGAAAGATCCAATCAATCCAAAAGAAGATATTGACGCCATTACCGGGGCCACCATAACTTCACGCGCAGTTTGCAAAGGGGTAAAATCCGCCCTGGAAAAATATTCGTCAAAGCAGCCGTAATCTAGAGAAACCGCAGTACCGAGGAAACCGCCCCATCCACCGAAGTCCGCAAGCTTTTTAAATAAGGCGCCACATGGCTTTCAATTGGGATTTCTTCATCCACCACCACTTTAACCTGCAAAACCAATTCGCGGGCCAGGCGGCGGGGGAACTTTTTGCAAATATCCACAATCTCATCAATCAGCTTGTCTTCGAAATCAAAAAAGGCGTCGGCGTCATTTTTTTCGGTAAGGTGTGCAATGGCCTGATGAAAAAATTCTCGGCTGAAGCGGATCTTGGGAACCACTTTCTCCTGGGTCCGGCTGGCATAATCAAAATTTAACGTTTCCATGGCTCTCCCTTCCTTAATCTAGAATTGGAGCTCTCTTGCATTTTTGCTATATATATATCGAACAAAAACAGGAAAAATTGCAGAAAAAACCCTGCAAATTTTTGGAATCATTTCAACAATTTTGGGAATTCCGAAAAATAATCTCATCACAAAGTGAAATTTATCCGAAAAAAAATAGATGATATAACATAAGGACCGGGCAAAGCTAAAAGAATCGAGAATTATGTTAACCAGCGGAATAACGCCAATTGTTTCTAACGCAATCACGGGGACCCCGGGTGCGCCTGGCCAGCTGCCAGTAAATTCTCAACGCATTGAAAAAGCAGTCCAGCTGATGCAAGCAGGACATATCAAACATGCAATGCGATTGCTTAAGGCCGTTTTACACTCCAATCCCAACCTCCAAGACCAAATTAATGCCTATTATCTGCTGGCCATGCTGTATTTTGCTTCCGGCAAATCTAGGCAAACCGCAGAGCTTGCCGAAAAATATCTGGCGGCACTCGAGAAAAACCCAACCAATCGCAACCTAAGGCAACAAGCGGACATTCAATTCATCCTAGCCGTATCCAGCTCGGCGCTGCAACTTGCAGCAATGTCGCGCGGTGACATCACTGCAACAAACCAATATATGGAAGAGGCCTACCAGCATTCTCACGCCTGCCTTCAGCTCAATCCCAACCAACCGGAATGCCTGGCAATTTTAGGAGACATTTACTCACAGTACGGTAACATAACTGCAGATTCAGCAGACAAAAAAGCAGATAAAACCCAGTGGTATACCCTGGCAAAAGATAATTTACAGAGGGCTTTTGCGCTCAACCCCACACTCGCCGCAAACCCCTACTATCAACAATCTCTCGCCACAGCACAAGCATATCTATCCCAACCAAATCAACCATAGTTTTTTAATAAATCACGCCGCAAAAGGAATTGTGACAACCACTGCTTCTTTTACTGGTTGAAATTTAACGCCTAGGGCAACTGTCCGTTCCAAACGTACAAATAATTCTTCCGCAGTGACCGCGCCTTTGGTTTTATCCAACGCCTCACTCCAGGTAGTCGGTTTATCCCCTTCCAATAAAACTTTCGCCGTACAGGTCCCGTCGGGATTTAGTGTCACTTCTAACATAATCCTGCCACTTGCGCCTGCTTGAGCTTGAGTCGTTAACATTGGCTTAACACAAGCTGTCGCCAAACGAATCAACTGTGCTTCATTCTCATAGATCGGCCGCACCTTTGGCTCAACTCCACCGCCAGCAGGTTGTCCTCCAACCGGAGAAACTGCTCCATCTACCATTTTAACCGCCTCCTTTTAATATTCGAATCTTTCTCATTAATTCCCCCACATCCCCCCATCCAAAAACTCGGGCGGAGCCAAATCATCGGGAGGGAAAAACTCATCTGTAAAAATTCCGGGAGCTTTTTCTCCCAGATACTCTTTTTCGGCCGGAAAGTAAGGCCGCAGGGTTTCTTCGGGCACAATGCGCATGACACGGTGCTCGTTATACAGCTCAAAAATAGTATTTTCGCGCACGCCGTCTTTGTACAGCTTAAGGTAATCAAACAAAGCTACGTTAATATAAACGCGGCCATTTAAAAACAAAGTGGGCTCTTCGCTGTTGCAGGACAGCCGCATCAAGTAACCCTTGCCGGAAGCCATGGTCCGGCCACCCACAATTTCTTGATAAGAAACTTTACCGAGGTCGCGCAAAAGCAGCAGCATATCCTTTTTTTTGTAAACAATCCCATCGTTGATAATCAGAGGTAAACGCTTGTTGTTTTTTTCCTGCGCCATACGGTTTTGATTCTAGCACTCTGATTTATTTTTCGCAAATCGAATAAACGCACGCAATGCGGGATACGATTTTTTGCCGGGGCGCAATTCCACCCCCGAGGCAACATCCACCACCGCTGGCCTGACAATTTTGATCGCCATGGCAACGTTAGCCGGCGTTAATCCGCCGGATAAAAATATGCGCGGGTAAAATTTACGGGCATTTCGGGCTAACTGCCAGTTAAATTTTTCTCCGGTGCCGCCTCTGCCCTGCCTTGAATAAGCATCGAGCAAAACTGCAAATACCAGGCGATATTTTTTGGCGCGTAAAACATCGTGCCGCGACCGCACACGCAGAGCTTTAATGATATTTAACGGAGCTTGCTTGTCGGCAATTTGTGCATGCAAGATTATCAACTTTTTACAATAGGCCGGAGTTTCTTCGCCATGGAGTTGGGCATATTTTAAGCCGAGAGTAGCCGCAACTTTGGCCACGGTTTCGGCCTTTTCATTAACAAATACCCCAACCCAATTATTAAAACGAGGAAATTTTTGGATAAGGCGGCAAGCTTGGCTAACCGTAACGTTGCGCGGGCTGGGAGCAAAAATCAAACCTAAAAAATCGGCGCCGGCCAAAAGCGCGGCGCGGGCATCCGCCACATTGGTGATTCCGCAGATTTTTACTTTCATAACTTTTACGTGGGGCCCAACAGGTGCCGTCAAACCAGCAGTTCCCTTAGTTTAGCGGCCGGATCCGCCGCTTTGACCAAAACCTCTCCCAACAATACGCCGGAGACGCCGTTGGCTTTCAGGGCCTCAATCTCGTTTTTGCTGCGGATGCCGGATTCTGAAAGCACCACGCGTTCTTTCAATGCGGGAATTTTTTTGAGCAACAGCAAAGTATGCCGCACGTCGGCGCTAAAGGTTTGCAAATCACGGTTGTTGATGCCGATGATGTCGGCCTCGGTTTTTAGTGCAGTCGCCGCTTCTGCTTCGGAATGGATTTCAACTATGCTCTTCATCCCCAAACTTTTACAAATCGCGACAAATTGGACTAGCGTTGGCTCGTCCACAATCCGGGCAATCAATAACAGCGCATCCGCCCCCGCAATGCGCGACTCATAGATTTGCGCCTCGGAAATAATAAAATCCTTGCGCAAGACCGGGAGTTTTGAGGCAGATTTTACACGGCGGATATATTCTAAATTTCCTTTAAAAAACTCCCTTTCGGTAACCACTGAAATTGCGTCCGCTCCCCCGGCTTCGTACAACTTCGCAAAAGAAGCTGGATCCAGATCCGCGCGCAATATTCCTTTAGAGGGGGAGGCCTTTTTAATTTCGGCAATGGTGAAAAATTTATCTTTGGAAGAAGGGAAAGCAATCGGCGGCAAAACATTTTTTACCGCATTCTTTAAAAAACTCAGCGGCAGAACTGCGGCTTCTTTTTTCTTGGCGACCAATATGTCATCTAAAAACATGAGAGTATTATAGCGCATAACCACCACCTTTGGCAGATAGATAAAAATTAAACAAAACCTCATGCGGATAAGATATAATTTTATTTAATGGACAATTCAACTATTTACCACATCCCCGCCCTCCTGCACGAAACGGTAGCTTTCTTAGCCCCGCGCCCGGGAAAATTATTTATTGACGGCACGCTGGGCGGTGGCGGGCATACGCAAGCACTGTTGGATGCAGGAGCAAAAGTTATCGGGCTGGACCGCGACCCGGAGGCCATTGAATTTTGCAAGAAAAAATTTGTCGGAAATAAAAACCTCAAACTCATGCACGGCAACTTTGCCCGCATCGACGAATGTTTATCTTTAAGCGGGCCTTTTTCAAAAAAAGTGGACGGGATATTGCTTGACCTGGGGGTTTCGTCGCACCAAATTGATACGCCGGAGCGTGGTTTCAGCTACTCAACTGAAGGCCCGCTTGATATGCGCATGAATCAGGGCATTTCCGCCACCGCCAAGGGCATTTTAAACCGCGCCCCACAAGAAGAGCTGGAAAAAATCTTCCGCGACTTTGGAGAAGAGCGCTTTAGCCGCCAAATTGCACGCGGCGTGGCCTTGGGACGCAAGAAAAAATATATCGGCACCACCCTGCAGCTTGTGGAAATCATAAAACATGCGGTACCCGACAAAAACCCGGCCCACGTGCGCTCATCACTGGCGCGGATTTTCCAGTCCCTGCGCATTGCCGTCAACCAGGAGCTAAAAAATCTAGCAATGTTTCTGCCGCACGCCCTGTCAATACTAAAACCGCGCGGGCGGCTGTTGATAATTTCCTATCACTCACTGGAGGACAAAATAGTCAAAGATTTTTTCCGTCGTGAAGCCCGGGATTGCATTTGCGACGCGCGCCTGCCCGCCTGCCTCTGCGACCATAAAAAAACCTTAAAAATCTTAACTAAAAAACCTGTTACCGCCGAGCCAGCCGAGGTAAAATTAAACCCGCGCGCGACATCTGCTAAACTGCGCGCCGCAGAAAAGTTATAATATGAAAATTGGCCGGGCAATCATCATTTTACTGTTCATGCTAACCCTGGCAATTATCCATTTGACCGTTTTTTCCAAAAGCATTGAAATCAACTACCAGGTTGAAGAACTGAAACAAAAATTTAACCGGCTCTTATCTGAAAACCGCTCGCTGGCCGCCGCCGTTTCAAGAAAGAACTCGCTGGATTATATTGATAAAATCGCGCAGGAAAAGCTGGGGATGGTTTATCCGGAAAAGCTGAAGTATCTAAAGAAAAACTACTAAATCTGCGCTGTGCAAAAACAGATAACTTCCTAATACAATTTTAGCTGATTCAACTGGTTTTTATTGATTGCCGGCGCCAACCCATTTTCCAGTCCCAGCGTTTTAATCATGGTAGTGCTCAAGCCAGTTAAAAAACCGCTCTTCCGGCCGTAATAGACCAAAATCGGCTCACCGCGGATTTTGGCTATATCTTTGGCAACGTCAACCGCTTTCTGGAAACCGCCCAGTTTGTCAATTAATCCCAAATCCAGCGCCTGTTTGCCGGTCAGAATCCGGCCGTCGGCAATGGCTTTAACTTCGGCTGTAGGCAAATCCCTGCCGGACACCACTTTTTGGACAAATTCATTATAGGTTTCAAGCTGTAAGGCATGAATTGAAGCCACTTCTTCGCTGGTCAAGGCGCGGATGCCGGAAAACATGTCGGCATACTTTCCTTCTTTTACAATTTCTTTCTTCACGCCAATTTTATCGTATAAGCCCTGCAGTGCCGGGATTTGGCCGATGACCCCAATACTGCCCGTTATGGTAGCCGGATCCGCCACAATGGAGTTGGCAGCGCTGGCAATGTAATATCCGCCGGAAGCCGCCACGTCTCCCATAGAAGCCACCACCACTTTGCCTTTTTTGCGCGCTCGCACAATTTCCTGGTAAATTTGTCCCGCCGCCACCGCCGCCCCGCCCGGACTGCTGATGCGCAAAATTATGGCCTTAACCTGGGGATCGTCCACCGCATTGCGGATATTTTCCGTAATGGAGTCCGCCCCGGTCGCCTTCCCGCCAAAAAGCAGGTTTTCCCCGCTGCCGCCAAGAGTGATTTCGCCTTCAACCTCCACCACCGCAACCTTGTTAAAATACGAGAACAAATAATCCTGCAAATCCTTTTCCGCCATTAAATCGTCAGGCCCAATCAGTTTGATATCCTCTTTTGAATCCAAAATTTCTGCCGCAATCCGGGTCGCATCTTTATAATACCCAATTTCATCCACCAGGCCGATTTTCTTGGCTTCTGCTACCCCAATGATTTGGCCGTCGCCAATATCCTTAATTTTCGCAATATCAATTTTGCGATCTGCGGCAATATCGGTCAGCATCTGCCGCTGCAAATCAGTGACAATTCCCTGTAAAATCTTTCTCTGCCCTTCGGTCAAACCGTCTTTATTCATGGAAAAGGTATCTTTATTTTTCCCGATGGCAAATATCTGCCACTCAACTCCCAGCTTTTCGTAAAGGTCTTTGACGCGGGTAATTTCAATTTTCCTGGAAAATCCCCCAAACGATGAGCCCTGCGGTGCAATAATCTTATCCGCCACGCTGATTAAGTAATAACCGTCTCCCAGGGCCGAATCCTCAACGTAGACCACTACCTTTTTCCCTTTGCCCTTAACTTCCTGCAGGGCATCCCGGATTTCCTGCACAATCGCGGTACCGCCCAAGCCCCCGCCAAAATCAGAGGCCTTAATCATGACACCGGAAATTCCGCTGTCGCGCGCGGCCCGGCGCAATTTGACAATAATATTTTCCAATCCCTCGCTGTAGCCGCCCAGCAAACTGTACTGGGAGCTGCCTCCGGCAACCCCGCCGCGCAAATCAATTTCCACGTATTCTTTGGGCCCAATCAACGACTGCACCCGCTCGGTGTCTTCCCCAAGCTTCAAACTGCCCCCAAACGACTGGATGGTTCCGGCCGCTCCTCCGCAGTTTTTCATCGCGTAATCAAGCGTCAATCCCAAAATTTGCATTGAGGCGCCGGCCGTCAAAAATCCCTGGCTGCTACCCACCCTGGCTTTTAACCCCTGGGTAAGCTCCAGTTCCATCCCAAAGTGGGTGAGATTTTCACTGCGGCGGGAAGAATCAATTTCAAGGTCGCCGGCAAAAATCATGCGGTCCATCAGCGGCAGCAGCGCTACTCCCACCCGCGCCGCAGATGGTGAAACAAAACCGTGCTCCGACGCAATGTCCTGCCCCACCAAACCGATCGACAACGACGGCATAATTTTAAGGAGAATTCCCAGATCTGCCGACCAACCCTCGCCGTCGCCCGAAGACAAATTCCAGCGGGCGGTCTTATAATTTACTCCCCACTTAAACCCCCCCGTCCCCTGACTGCCAAACCCGTACATATTAAATGACCCCGACTCCAACGATGTCGATAACCCGTAACTGGCATAGCCAAAGGGACCGAGTTTTAATAAGTCAAAGCGGCTGTAAGAATAGGTGCGGCGATCCAAATCCGTGTAGCCCAGTGAATATTCAAATCCCTGACCCGACATGGCGGCCGGATTATAGAAAATAGCGCTGGCATCACCCTCAATGGCAGTCGCCGATCCCCCCATCCCCATCGCCCTAATGCCCATGCCCTGCTTAAAAAGGTCGTCGGTTAAAGTGGCGTAAGCGGGAGAAAAGCAGCTAATAAACAAACAACTAATGACCAATACCTGACAACTAAAGTTTTTAAATTTTTGCTTTCCCATTCTTCCTCCCGCTTACAAACTAACCTTAAATCCAATCATTTGCAGGGCCGGCGCAGACCCGTCGCTACGTGCCGCCATTAATGCATACTCAACCGCAACTACGGAAATACTAACCGCCGCTCCCGCAGTCCAGCGATTTTGGTCATAGCCGCCGCGCAACTTGAACCCGGGCGTAACAATATTTTCCAGCCCGGCATGCCCGTAAATAGTTGGGCCGGCAGAGGACAGGACATCCCTGAACTCAAAATCAACCGTGCCCACCAATGACGGGAAAAAGCGGGAAGCAATTCCCACCCGCGCGCTGGCTGGTACTCCCGTATTTTCAATTATATCCTGTAATAATATTCCCCACCGCAAAGTGCGCGAAAAATTTCCGATCAAACCGATATCGTAACCGTAGCCGGAACTTTCAGGGGAAGCCCCGCTGGTGTTGATATTTTTATAAGTCATCCCGTAGCTGATGCCGCCGGTTCCCTGCTTCCCCGCACTGTAAGCAAAAACCTCGGCTTTTTTTCCGGTGGTATCGGTCTTTTTCCAAAAACCATACCCGAACGAATTGGCGGCAAAAAAAGTATGCTCAAAATCGGTGCTTTCACGGTAATTCAGGTCGTTGTAGCCCTTTAAAAAACCGATTCCCTGCAGCGCCAGTCCCGCCGGGTTATAAAATACCGCGGAAGGATCATCCGCCAGTGCAGTAAAGGCGCCGCCCATCGAAGCCGCCCGCAACCCGACGCCGTTTTTCAAAATCGCCACCAATAAATCATCCGCCGCCCAAACTAAATTTGAGAGCGCTAAAAGAAGTAATAAGGTCAGTACCGTTTTCTTGAACACCGCTTTCCTCACTTGCTGAAATTTGCAAGAAACAGGTATACTTGATACAGTTAGATTGATTATACTTTATTAAAAAATCGTAAACAACAAATATGCACAACACTCAAGAAAAATCATTAAACCAAAGCGTCAGGGTGCGTTTTGCACCCAGTCCCACCGGCGCCCTGCATTTAGGCGGGGGCCGGACTGCGCTGTTTAATTATCTCTTTGCCAAACACCACGGCGGCCAATTTATTTTACGCATTGAAGATACCGACCAGGGGCGCTCTACCGAGGAAGCAGTCAAAACCATATTAGAAGGATTGGAATGGCTGGGGATTTACTGGGACGAGGGGCCCAAAGTTGGCGGCTCCCATGAACCTTATTGCCAAACCGGGCGCCTTAATCTTTACCATAAATACGCCCATGATTTGCTGGCCGCTGGCCGGGCCTATTATTGTTATTGCACACCGGACGAGCTGGCCGCCGCCCGCGCCCAAGCCGAAAAAGAAAAAACCGCCCCCAAATACAGCGGCCGCTGCCGGACGCTATCGCCAGAGGAAGAAAAAGCGCATCACGCAAATAAACGCACACGGGTGTTGCGCTTTAAAACTCCGGAAAGCGGACAAACGGGTTTCCCTGACCTGTGCCGCGGAGAAGTAAAATTTGAAAATGAATTACTGGATGATTTTATAATAATTAAATCGGACGGCTTTCCGACTTATAATTTTGCGGCCGTGATTGACGACCATTTGATGGAAATTTCACACGTCATCCGCGGCGACGACCATATCTCAAATACCCCGCGCCAAATTCAGCTCTATTTAGCCCTGGGCTGGGAACCGCCTCAATTTGGCCATCTTCCCATGATTTTGGGCAAAGACAAAGCCCGCCTGTCAAAGCGCCACGGCGCCAAATCGGTGACCGAATACGAAAAAGAAGGATTTTTGCCGGAAGCCATGGTGAATTTTTTGGCGCGGCTGGGTTGGGGACACCTTGACCAAGAGATTTTTTCGCGGGAAGAGCTGGTGAAATTATTTACCTTGGGCAAAGTGGCCAAAAGCCCGGCGATTTTTGACGCGGACAAACTTATTTGGTTAAATAAACATTATATTGCCCAGGCCCTGCCCGAGCGCATTTTTGATCTGTGTCTGCCCTACCTCGAAAAGGCCTATCCGCATTTTAAGCTTCATGAAAAAGAGCCACAAGCCCTGCTTTATGCGGAAAAAGTGATTGCCCTGCTCAAAGACCGCCTGCAAACCATTCCCGATATTGTGCCGCTGTCAGAATATTTCTTTAACGAAGTAGAAGCTTACGAAGAAAAAGCACGCGCAAAGTATTTTAAGGGCGAAGCAACCGTTAAAATATTAAACGAACTCAAGACCGCGCTGGAAGCAACCGAACCATTTGACACAGCCAATATTGAAAAAGCTTTTAAGGGGTTGGCCGAAAAATTAGGCGTAAAGTTAGGCGAAATTATTCATCCGGCCCGCCTGGCACTCACCGGCCGCGGCGAATCGCCGGGGATTTATGCGGTGGTGGAGGTGGTGGGGAAGGAAAAAACAATAAACCGCATCGCTAAAACCTTTGCCCTCGTCTTACAATAAAGCAAGAATTTTATACACCAGCCGCGCGGCCAAATAATTTGGGGCAAGCAACCCCTTAATTGGCGCCAATTCAACCACATCAAACCCGACCACGTTTTTTTGGCGCGTGACTGCCCGGATAATATCCACTACTTGATTATAGTGCAACCCGCCCGGCTCGGGCGTACCGGTAGATGGCATCTCCGCTGGATCCAGTACATCCACGTCAAAAGAAATGTAAACGGTGTTTGAAAGTTGGCGCAAAATTGGGTTGATCGCCGCGAGAGAAATCGCGGATTGCCGTATCAGGTTATCAGTGAGATGGATCTTTTTGCTTTGTCCGGACGCTTTAGCAAAACCATATTCTTCCTGCGACATGCTCCTGACCCCCACCTGTACTACATTCGGACAAATTTCCAGCAGGCGGCGGGTCGCGCAGGCGTGGCTGTCTTTGCGGCCTTGATATTTATCTCGTAAATCGGCGTGGGCGTCAAAACACAAGATTGACAAATCCGGAAAAAATTCGCTGACCGCTTCCACCGCCGGCACCGAAATTGAATGTTCGCCGCCTAAAATAATTGGCAGTTTTTTCTTTTGTAAAATTTGGCGCACCGCCGTTTTAATTTTAGCAACAGGTAAGCGCGTTAAGTTTTTAACTTTTAGCGGCGGCAAAATTTCAATTTGATCCAGCGGCAGATTGGTTTTGGTTTCAAGGTCAAACTCCTCAACCTGTGGCAGTGCAGATAAAATTGCCGCCGGCCCGTTTTTGGCCCCTTTGCCATAGCAGGTAGTGGCTTCATAGGGAATCGGCAAAATAATAAATTTATTCTTTGGCATAAACAATTAATTGACTGCCAAGCGCTGCGGGGAAAATTCATTGCCGATGGATCCGGCCGGTTGAGAAAATTCGTTGTCTTTATTCATCAGTTCCGCTTCAAAGGTTTGGGCCTCAAACAAACTTACCAGATAACTGGCAACTCTGCCGGCATCAAAAGTTGCGGCCGAAAAAAGGTCTACAAAAACATGCCGTTTGGTCGGAAAAGTATGGAGCGTAATGTGCGCATCCTTCGCCAAAACTACACCCGAGATACCGGTTTCATTTTCGGTTTTGGCCGGATACCGGTAAACACACGGCGGCATCAATTGGGTCAGGTTAAATTTGGCCGGAAATTTTTCCAGGGTTTCAAAAATAAAATCCCGGTCTGCCAGTTTCCCGGATGGACACCCGTAACAATCCAAGAGCAGATGGGACCCAATTCCAAGTTCGGCAATTTCAGTTTGAACCGCAGGCATAACACTTCCTCAACTAAGGTGTATTTACGTGAGATTTTAGAGTAAATTCAGAGGGATTGCAAGCTGACGAAAACTACTTAGTTACTGACTGAGGCAATCAATTCCCCGCTTAGTTTTTTCCAGCTCCCGGCCCGGGCATCGTAAATATCCACCCCGGCTCCCTGGATATAAAGGAATTTTCCGTTGCCCAAAACGTAAACATCAATCTTTGAGTTTTTGTCGCTTTTGGCTTTCCCGACTATATCGGTGCCTTCGTGCGCGCGCAGGTACGCCCTTAATTTATTGAGATTGACCTTTGCCCCCGGGACCGGCTTAACGGCGGCGGATTTTGCGCGGGCAACCTCAGTATTATCCTGTGCCCAGGTCTGGTATTTTATTGCCGGTTTTACATCTTGCGCCATCCGGTGGCGATGATTAATGGTCTTGTTGGGCATATAAACCAAGGCCTCTTCCGGCGCCGCATAACCAATCTCAAAGTCGAGCAAGCGGCTGATCAGGGCCCGGCCAATGCCGGTCTTTTCAAGCATCGAAGTAAACTGGGCGCGGTTCACGCCGGTTTTTTCCATTAACTTCCCATCGGTAATGTAATCCAGCATCCCGGCTTTTTTGGTTACCACCAGCTGCGGAGCGGCCCAATGTGAAAGCGCTACGTCCTGAAACGGTTTTTCGGTGGTTTTGTCCGTATAAGTAATGTCATTATCATAGCGGGCAATCACGACCGCGCCTTCCGCGCGATTAATCTCTTTGTTGGGCTTAAAAGTGCCGTCGGGGTACCCCTCGGTCAAAGCATAATCTTTGGCAACTTTAAGATATTTATTGGCCCAATGGTCAGCCGCAATATCTTTAAAAACTTTACCGTACACCGTCGGGGTTTCCAGGTTTGTGGCGCGCACCAGGATCGTAGTTAATTCCACTCTGGATAACACACTGTCCGGACGGAAGCTCCCGTCGGGGTAACCATCAATTAATCCCAGTGTTCCAAAATATTCAATCCCCGCGTGCGCCAAGGTATTGTCATTGACGTCCGCAAAAGTGCGGACACGCAAAATACGTTTTTGCTGTTCGGCCAAGGCCCCGTCGTTGCGCTCGGCAACAATCTCCAACAAATTCTTGCCGATTTTCAGAGGGATTTCCGCCGAAAAAGTATTATCCGGTGCCAGCGCCACCCGGTGGTCGTTGACCCGCAAGCTGGTCAGCGGGCGGCTTTTTAGCCCTTCCACCCGTCCGGTTACTTTAATACTATTATCTTTAGTGACAACTTTATCCGCCGGCGCATCCACAAAAAGGTTAAACGGTGATTGCGCCTCCGGCACCAAGGATACGGAAAAATAATGGGTGGCATTTTCAGAATAACTGGAATAAGGATGATAAGCATAGTCAAAGGCTATTCCCTTGTACCGGACACCCAGGCCGCCGCACAGATTGGTGACTACCCCGTTTCCCGCGCTCGGGTCCTGGTCCAACCCCATCCTTACCGCCAAAATATCATTTGGCCAAAATTCCCCGCCCAAATGCATGGCCATCGGCATGGCCTCATCCACGTACAGGTCTGCGTCCAAACCAACCGATAAATTAAAATCCGATTTTTTCAATGCGCTTTCCTGATCACCCAGGATTTGTACTTTACTGCCCAGTTTTGAAACAGAATTAATTCCCTCTTCATAACCATTGGCAAACGTCACTTTTCCGCCCGCGCTGGCAGGCAATAAATCCTGCTGGGTATAGCCCAAGCTTAACCAGGGGTTGGCCTGATAAAGCAAACTTAAGTCCATATCAAAACCGCCGCCCGATCCCTCCGCCAGCGCATCCGACCCGGAAAGCGCATAACTAAAATACTTTAAATTTGTGCCAAGGTAAACGTTGTCAGAAAGCAGGGAGCTGAGGCTATTGGCTTTTACCCCATAGGATAGAAAATATACCGCGCGGTTATAGGTTCCGGTTCCGGCCGAACTCCCGTCTGCATTTCTCAAATCAATATCCGCCGTACCCATCCCCACGTACCCCGCCCCCACCGTGTGTCCCGCCGCTACCGGATAGGCCCCACCCAAAAGCATAAAATTAATATCATTCATCAGGTTGGCCTGCATGTTGGTTGCCGCAATCCCTTCCAGCCGGCCTAACCCCGCCGGGTTTACAAACAGGGCATCCGCATTTTCGGCATAGCCAACATAAGTCCGCCCCATCCCCAATGACCGCGCCCCCACACCAATTGCCAATGGGTCAGTGATTGCCGCCGCCGGCAAAGCCAGCAAAAGCAAAATTATAATTACGGCTAACGTTTGGTTTTTCATTCTCACCTGCTCCTCACTACTACTAACTTACCTTTATACAAAATCTGCCGATGCGTCAGGTCAATTACCCGATATGGGAACAATCCGTTGCCAATCAAACTGCCAAATTCGTTTACGCCGTCCCAGGAAACTGCATTGTTTCCTTCCTGCCCTTCAAAAATGATGGATTTAATCAGGCGCGCATTTTCATCATAAACGCTGATTTGGATTTGGGTGGCCTCGCTTAAGCCAACCAAAAAAGTAATAGGATTAACTGATGGGTCAGACGGGTTGGGATACACATACCCTTCCGCCAAAGCTTCGGTTATAATATTAAATGTTTCCGTGGCTTCGTTGCCGGCAAGGTCTCGGGCAGTGATGGTCACGGGAGTGGTGCCGGTGCCAATTTGCGCTGAACCTAAAGTGGTGTAGCGGATATCATAAGCATTTGAACTAGTATTGGCCGTATCGGAATTGGCACCCGCCGAATTAACCGGCGCAGCCGAGGCCGCCACGCTCAATGCCGCCCCATTGTTAATTTTGATGTTTATATCAGAGCTGGAAATACCTGACCCGGAATCAGTGATACTGGCATAAATAACCGGGCTGGAAGAATGGATTACTCCCAAATTAACCACGCCATCGGTACACTCAACCGCATCCACCTTGATGCTATCGATAACCGGAGCGTTTTGGTCAATGGAAAAACTAAACGGCACAATTTCACTAAGGTTCCCCGCCCAATCAACCGCGTAAACGCTGTACGTAAAACTTCCGTCTTCGGTAATCGTAACTACCGTTGCATCATCCGCTATTTCAACGGCGGTACCGTTAGCGGTAGTATATACAATTTTTGCTATACCCGAACCTGTATCCGAGGCCTCAAGATTGACGATCACTTTTGAGCGGTAATAACCGTTATTCCCCTCAATTCCCAACACCGTGGCGCTGACCAGCGGCGGCTCACTGTCCGGGATTGCGCTTACCCGTACATTCCAACTTGCACTGGCGCTGTCGCCAAATTGGTCGGTCACAATTAAGGTTATCTGCGCATCTCCTGCCGTGGTTGCGGTATAAACTACCTGTGCCGGGTTGGTGGAAGAAGAAGTTATTCTGCCGGCGGTGGTAGACCAGAAATAATTAAGTGCATCTCCGTCCGGATCGTAAGCCGCCACGGTAAATCCGGGCTGGGCGCCAACCGTAAATACTTGATCGCCTTCTGGGGCGCACGCAGTAATGATTGGCGCACGGTTGGTGTTATTTACAACCAAAATAAATTCTTCGGTTGCAACGTTCTCGCCGTCTGATACCAAAACCTGCAAAGAGTAAACGCCGCTGGCGTCATAGGGAAGCGGGCTCGTAGTGCTCATGACGCCGTCGCCGGAAATTGTCAGCCAGGACGGATGATTAAACAAACTGTAAGATAAAACGTCACCATCTGCGTCGCTGGCCACAACACTATACTGGAAAGTTGCCGCCTCGGTGGCAGTAAGCGTTCCAATGGTTTCGATTTCCGGCGGTTGATTAGCATGCGGCAGATCATTGTCGGCCGTAACGTTTATGGTAATCACGCCAGAATCTGTGCCGCCGTTGCCGTCATTCACCTGGTACCCCAACAAATCTGTTCCGAAATAATTTGCGTTGGGAGTATAGATATAATCCGCGCCGCCGTTGACCGCAACCACCGAACCATCAGCCGGCAAACTATAGATAGAATACGACAACGTATCACCATCTGGATCCGAGCCCGGCAAAGTGAATGTCACCGGCGTATCTTCAGCAGTTGTCACGATTGCATCTGATGCAACCGGCGCATGGTTGATCGTGCTGACAACAATTTCAAACGACTGGGTAGCTTCCGCCTGCCCATCATTTACGGTCAATTTAAGTGGATAAATGCCCGGATCCATCGGTGTTCCGCTCAATGTGCCCGTGCCATCACCGTTATCACTAAACGTCAACCAATTGGGCTTGTCAACTGCAGACATTAATAATGTATCTGCATCCACATCTGCGGCAATAACCAGATAGGTATACAAGTCCATCGTGTAAGCCACCGTAACCGGAACGCTGGTAAACTCCGGCGCATCATTGACCGCAGCAATGGTTATGGTTACCGTAGCCGTCCTGGATACTACATCACCATCCGTTGCCAAATATGTGAATGAGTCGTCGCCGTTATAACTTGCGGACGGAGTATAAGTAAGATTGGGTGCGGTGCCGCTTAAAACTCCATGTAATGGCGGTTCGTAATGGTAGGTTAAAACCGCACTGTCAATATCGGAGCCAATCAATAAAATAGGTACTGGGGCCTCCTCACCAGTACTTACGGAGATATCGCTCGCCACTGGCGGATCATTTACCGGGTTAATTTTTACTGTTACTTCTGCGGTGGCAGACCCCCCCTGGCCATCTTCTACCAAATAGATAAATCTTTCATTGTCCCCGTACCAATCCTGGTTAGGGGTATAAATAATTGTGGTTTCGCTTTCCAGGGGACCATCGGGAAGGACAAATACCGCAGCGCCATGCACCGGCACTGTTAAAAAGGAATACTGTAAAACATCCTCGTCCGGATCCCACGCAGACACAACTTGCGCAGTTGGAACATCTTCAACTCCCGCCAGGGAACATCGCAATGCGATCGGGGCATTATTAATATTCTTTACCGTGACGGTAAATTGCCGGCTAACCGTAGCAGTATTTGAGCCGTCCCGCAAGGTTATATAAAAAGAATACGCCGTATCTTCAGAAACCGACGGTGCCGTACCGGAAATTGTGGCGGTCTTATCTCCATTGTCAGTTAATGTCAGCCAGGACGGTAATCCGTCGCTCCCAATTCTTAAGGTATCCCCGGCATCGACATCATCAGCAGTGACGGTCGCGGCATAAGCCGCCAACTCATTAACCGAGGGCAGCGCAGTGGTAACAAAGGTCGGGTCATCGTTTACTGCATTGATTGTAATATTTATCCGAACTTCAGCATATTGAGAACCTTTATCCCCGCCGGTAAAAACCCTAACAACAAAAGAATCTGATCCATAGTAATTTGGTCCAGGAGTATAAGTAATCTTTGTATTAGTAGCATCTACCGCAAAGGTACCTTTGGTTGGGCTAGAAACGGTTGCGGAATAATAGACGGATGAAGGTAGCCCACTGGCTTGAGCTAAGTCCGATTGTGATATTTCTACCGCAACATCTTCATTGGTCGTTTTATTAATATCTGCCGCCAAAGCCGGCGAGGAAAAAACAGCAGTAAAAATACCCAAACAGGCAATACTTAATACTAACGTTCTTGAGATTTTTAATCTTCTAAACATTTGGGCCTCATCTACTGGGTTGTGAGCCTCTTCCACTAGTTCTATCGGGGTGGGCAGGGCTAAACTTGTGCAAAAAATCAGGAAATTTTTCGATAAAACTCGGAAAAATGCTAAAATTAATGCATGCCGGAAAATCTCCAACAAATCCAGCGGGATGCAATGGTTGAGGTTCAGCTCCACGGCCGCGGCATTAGCGACAAAAGAGTATTGCAGGCCTTCCGCCGGGTTCCCCGCCATTTTTTTATACCTAAAAATATGGCGAATGAGGCCTATTTTGACTGCGCCCTCCCCATCGGCAACGGGCAAACCATTTCCCAACCCTACATGGTAGCTATCATGACCGAATTATTGAAACTAACCGGGAAAGAGACTGTCCTTGAAATTGGCACCGGCTCCGGCTATCAGGCCGCAATTCTTTGTGAACTGGCAAAACACGTTATTTCGCTGGAAAGGATTCCGGATTTAGCCGACCACGCTCGCCGTCTGCTGGTTGAACTGGGATACAAAAATTTTGAGGTGATGGTGGCCGACGGCACCCAGGGATGGAAGGAGAAAGCCCTTTACGATCGCATTTTGGTAACCGCCGCAGCGGAAAAAATTCCGCAACCACTGATTGACCAGTTAAAAGAAGGCGGCCGGTTAATCATTCCGCTGGGCCAACCGGATCTGCAAATTTTAACCATTGTCGAGAAAATCCAAGGGAAGATAGTCACCCAACAAAGCATCGGGTGCGTATTTGTGCCGCTGATTTCGGAAACATAGCCGTCGTTCAAAATTTAACTTAAAACGCTCTCAATGCAAATGCTATAATCTCCTCATGCGCGGCACAAACAAAAAGATACTGGGCGTCATCGGCGATCCAATTTCCCACACCCTTTCCCCCGCCATGCACAACGCCGCCCTCAAAGCTTTAAAGTTAGACGCCGAGATGGAATATAAGGCCTTTCACGTCAAACCCGGTGATCTGAAAAATTTCATCAACACCCTGCGCCAAAAAGGATATTTGGGCATCAACGTTACCGTCCCGCATAAAGTTGCCGTCATGGAACACCTGGACGAAATCACCAAATTTGCCAAACTGATCGGCGCGGTAAATACGATAAAAAATGAAGACGGAAAACTGGTGGGGTATAACACCGACGGCCCGGGGTTTTTGGAAGCGATCAAACATAAATTAAGCTTTAATCCGACCGGCAAAAAGGTGGTTTTATTGGGGGCCGGCGGCGCGGCGCGCGCGGTGGGAATGATTTTAGCCGAAAACCAGGCCGCGCAAATTGCAATTTTTGATATTGATGAACAAAAGACGGAGACCCTGGCGCAGCAAATCACCTCAAATTTCAAAACCAAAGCCGTCTGCCTGCCATCTAAAAACAATGAGTTGGCTGGCTATATTGCCGATTGCGACTTATTGGTCAACGCCACACCCATTGGCATGCACCCATTAGAAAAGGCCTCCCCCTTAGGCACATTAGAACTTATCCCGCCCAGGCAGGCCGCTGACACATTATATGTATACGACCTGGTTTATGTGCCGAAAGAAACTCTCCTCATCCAGCAAGCCCGATCGGCCGGCGCCATTGCCGCCAGCGGGCTTTCGATGCTGGTATACCAGGGTGCACTGGCTTTCACCATTTTTACCGGTCTCCCCGCCCCCGTCGGCGTGATGGAACAAGCTGCCGAAAAAGCCCTTACGTGACGAAATCCACTACGTTTCCCAGCTAATTTCATCTATCTCCCGCGCACGTTTGGCCTGGCAAGAAAATTGCTTCAGGTTAGATTGAAAGACCGGTGCCAAATTGTCACCGGTTCAAAACCTGAAAATGATTATTAAAACCCTGGACTCACTGCTAAACCAGGCAATTCAACTAAACGCCAGCGATCTCCACTTTGAGCCGCAAAAAAACGGCGCGGTGGTACGCATCCGCATTGACGGACTTTTGCAGGAAGCATTAAAAACCAACAAAGAAACATTAGTCCCGCTCATTTCACGCATCAAGGTCTTGTCACATTTGGACCTGGCCGAAAAACGTCTGCCCCAGGACGGCCGCATCTTCATGGAAATTGAAGGACAGCGGGTTGACCTGCGCATTTCCACCCTCCCCACCATTTACGGCGAAAAAGCCGTCATCCGGATTTTAAACCAAAACTCGCTGGTTAAATCCCTGGTGGAGATAAAAATGCCGTCTTTGGAACACGCCGCTTTCTGCCGGATGCTGGCTAAAAAGCACGGTATAATTCTGGTTTCGGGCCCCACGGGGAGCGGCAAAACCACCACGCTTTACGCCGCACTGCAAAAATTAAATCAAACCGCAGTAAATATCATCACCATTGAGGATCCAGTTGAATATTCACTGGACGGCATCAGCCAAATCCATGTCAATGAAAAAATTGGCATGACATTTGAGCGGGGATTACGCGCAATCTTGCGGCAGGATCCGGATATCATCATGGTTGGAGAAATCCGCGACAGAGAGACCGCCCGCATCGCCATCACCGCCGCACTGACCGGACATTTGGTCCTATCCACCATCCACACCAACGATTGCATCTCCTCAATCAGCCGGCTGGTTGATATGGGAATTGAGCCGTATTTAATTGCTGGAGCGCTGGTGGGGTTGGTGTCACAACGATTGGTTAGGAAATCCACGGCCACGACATCGGGCGGCGTCTCCGTCCCGCCGCCAACTGCCTGCGGCCGCCAGGCAATTTTTGAAGTGTTGGAAATTGATGAGGAACTGCGCGGGCTTATCACCCGTGCCGCACCAAAGGATAAGCTCACCACATCGGCGCAAGCCCGCGGCATGCGGTCGCTTTTGGAAAATGGCTTGGCGCTATGCTCCAGCGGCACAGTAGCCAGGGAAGAATTAAGCCGGGTTTTAAGTGAGTAATTTCCCATGCCAAAATTTTTGGTATGGGTTAAAAATGGGAGGAAATCATGGGAAATTGCGGTAAGGCCTCATTGACAACTAAAATGCATTTGATAAAATTTCATACAAAGCAGCTTTCTGCTCCAAAAAGGCGTAGAATTGCTGGTATCTTTGCGAGATTAACAGAGTACACAACCGCAATCCTGGTTTTTGGATCAATCGTTTCGAAGCAAATAAATTTGGGCATAATTATCATTGGGCTGATTTTTTTCTTTGTATTTATAGTCATCGCGGTAATTTCATAACCTAATAATGAGGAGGTAAACTAAATGGACCCGACCATCGTTTTACTGCTTGGGTTGATATGTATTGGCCTGATTGTATTGGCTTTCCTGCTCATCGGCCAAAGTCAACCCAACCAAAAGCAGCCATAATGCAGAAAATTATAAATTCCCTGCACTCTATCTTTTTCTATTTATTTGTCGCCGTCACTTTCTTGGTCGGCATGTTAATCACCATGGCGGCCGCGCTTTTTTCCAAAGATAAGGAACGTACTTTTCAAAACGCCGCACGCATTTGGGCAAAACTACTCGCCCGGATTTCGCGCATCAAAGTAAAAGTTGAGGGAATGGAAAACCTTCCGCATAACCAGCCGGTGGTATTAGCCGCCAACCATCAGAGCGCCGCCGATATTTTAATTTTGCTGGCGTATATTCCAACTTATTTTAAATTTGTGGCTAAACGCGAGCTTTTTAAAGTTCCGTTGTTCGGGTCATATTTACGCCTGGCCGGTTACATTCCAATCGATCGCCAAAGCAACCTGAAAGCGCACAAGACGCTTTACGATATCTCAAAACTAATCCGTGCCGGTGATTCTATCTTGATTTTTCCGGAAGGCACACGTACCCGCACGGGAGAGTTGGGGCCGTTTAAGCGCGGGAGTTTAGTCATTGCCCAACAGGCCGGGGTACCGGTAGTGCCAATTGCCATATCCGGCAGTTTCAATATCATGCCCAAAGGCACGCGCGTAATTAACCCAACAAAAGTAAAGCTTTCTATAGGCGAACCAATCCCGGTGGAACATCACAGCATGGAGGAAATTTTAAATCGGGTGCGGAGCAAGATTACCAGTATGCTAAAGGAAGATTTTTAAGATAGTGCAAAGCTTTCCGCATCACGCAAATTCCCCACCGCCTCCACCTTAATGCCCTTAACCTTGGCCGATTCCTTTGCATTCCCCTGCGGAATAATGGCTTTAGAAAAACCTAACTTGGCCGCCTCCCCTAAACGCAGAGTAATATGATTGACCGCTCGCACCTCGCCCCCCAACCCAATTTCCCCCACCACCATTATATCCGCCGGAATGGGCTGGTTTTTGTAGCAGGAAATAACTGCCATCGCCAAAGCCAAATCCGAGGCCGGCTCATTGATTTTTACCCCACCGGCAACATTCACATAGACGTCTTTATCCGCCAGTTTTAATCCCAACCGTTTTTCAACCACCGCCAAAATTATCGCAGTACGATTATAGTCCAGGCCAGTAACCCCGCGACGGGGCATGGGAGAAGAAGTTGAAGTAATTAACGCCTGCAGTTCCACCAATAGCGGCCGGGTGCCTTCCATTGTAGCCATCACGCTGGAGCCGGAAATATTCGCCGACCTTTCCTCTAAAAATAACTTTGAGGGATTGGCTACTTCCACTAAACCGTTTTCTCCCATTTCAAAAATGCCCACCTCGTTGGTTGAGCCAAAACGGTTTTTGGTGGCCCGGATCAGACGAAAATACTTGTGCTGGTCGCCTTCAAAATACAAAACCGTATCCACCATGTGCTCCAAAAGCCGCGGCCCGGCGATATTGCCTTCCTTGGTCACGTGCCCAACAATAAAAGTCGGCAAATTTAACGCCTTGGCAATTTTTATGATGTAATTTGAGCTTTCCCTAACCTGTGAAATTGACCCCGGCGCAGACGCAATATCATCGCGGCTCATGGTTTGTGCCGAGTCCACAATTAAAAACGCCGGTTTAAGGTTATTGATTTCGTTTTCAACCGCAAAAACTTTGGTTTCAGGATATACAATTAAGTTTTTTGAAAGCGCATTCAGCCGCGTGGCGCGCATTTTTATCTGTGCGGCCGACTCCTCACCGGTAACGTACAAAACTTTTCCGACTGCCGCCAGGCGGGCCGCAACCTGCAACATCAGGGTTGATTTCCCAATGCCCGGCTCACCCGCCAAAAGTATCACCGAGCCCATTACCAAACCCCCGCCCAACACCCGATCCAGCTCAACAATGCCGGTTTGCGTGCGGTGGTCTGCTTTAAGTGTTACTTCGGTGATTGCTTGGGGTTTTTCGGCAGAAACAATCGAGGGTGATTGGAATTTTGATTCGGATTCAATAATTCTTTCTTCTACAAAGCTATCCCAGGCATCGCAGTTGGGGCATTTACCCAGCCATTTGGCGGTGTCATAACCACATTCTTTGCAGAAAAATTTTGATTCTGATTTTGGCATAACCTTACCGCGCCCGCTTACCGCCCAATTCGAGCTGACTCAATCTCTGGAGGTGTTGGGGCAGGAACATCTTTAGCGGGCGGGACTTTACCCTTGGACCCCTTAAAAGTAATGCCGTCTTTGCCGGCGGCCGCCTTGATTTTACTGCCCCAGCCAAATTTACCGCGCAAAATTTCCTCTGAAAGCGGGTCTTCGATGTTATCCTCGATGGCACGGCGCAGGGGGCGGGCGCCCAGTTTGGGATCATAACTTTTATCCACCAAAAAGGTCTTGGCGTCTTTGGCCAGGGAAATTTCAATGCCTTTATCTTTCAGGCGCTGGCCCGTTTCTTCCATTAAAATATCAACAATCTTCATCAGGTGCTCTTTCGCGAGCGGACGGAATACCAAAACCTCATCAATCCGGTTTAAAAACTCGGGACGGAAGCGTTTTTTTACCTCTTCCAACACCTTGCTTTTCATCCGGTCATAATTGACGGAAATATCGTCGCTCTTGACAAAACCCATGGACGTATCTTTTCTAATCTCTTCTGCGCCCGTGTTTGAGGTCATGACTACGACCGTGTTTTTAAAGTCGATCGCGCGGCCCTGGGCATCGGTAATTTTTCCGTCATCCAAAATTTGCAGAAGGATATTGATGACATCCGGATGGGCTTTTTCGATTTCATCAAACAGCACCACCGAATGGGGCTTGCGGCGGATTTGTTCGGTCAACTGACCACCTTCCCCATACCCCACATACCCCGGGGGCGATCCGATCATTTTTGAAACCGTGTGTGATTCAAGGTATTCAGACATATCGACGCGCACAATCGCATCCATATCCCCAAACAAAAATTCGGCTAATCTCTTGGCCAGCTCGGTCTTACCCACACCTGACGGCCCCAAAAACATGAATGATCCGATGGGGCGGCGGGGGCTTTTGAGCCCTGCGCGCGCGCGCCGGATTGACTTGGCAATGACCGCAATCGCTTCATTCTGCCCGATAATTTTTTCCTTTAAGGTTGTCTCCATCTGCAAAAGCCGCTGGGTTTCTTCCTCTGTCAGCTTGGTGACCGGCACGCCCGTCCACCCCGCCACTATCTCGGCAATGGTTTCACTGGTAACCGCCGGCAGGGTATCTTTTCCGGCCGGGCCGGATTTTTTGGAAACGGCCTCAAACTTTTGTTTCAGTTCTTCTTCGCGGTCGCGTAGTTTTGCCGCTTCTTCATACCGCTGTGCCCCCACTGCCTTGTCTTTTTCGTACCTGACCTGCTCCAGTTCTTTACTGGCTTCGATTAATTCGGGCGAAGCGGCATTATTGCGCAGCATCACACGGCTGGAGGCCTCGTCAATTAAGTCAATGGCCTTATCCGGCAAATGGCGATCGGGAATGTAGCGAGCCGACAGGCGCGCCGCCGCTAACAGCGCCAAGTCATCAATTTTCACTCTGTGATATTCTTCGTATTTAGGGCGCAGGCCCCGCAAAATTTCAATGGTCTCTTCAACCGTCGGCTCCGAAACCATGACCGATTGGAAACGGCGCTCCAGCGCCGGGTCGGATTCGATGCGCTTGCGGAATTCATCAATGGTGGTGGCGCCGATGCACTGGATTTCACCCCGCGCCAGCGCCGGCTTTAAAATGTTGGCGGCATCCATGGCGCCTTCGGCGGCCCCCGCCCCAATTAACGTATGCAGTTCATCAATAAAAAGGATGACATTTTTTACTTTAATGACTTCTTCCAATACCTTCTTTAATCGGTCTTCAAATTCGCCGCGGTATTTGGTGCCCGCAATCATCAGCCCCAAGTCCAGCGTAACAATGCGGCGGTTTAACAACGTGGGCGGGACATTCCCGGCAATTACCTTTTGCGCCAACCCTTCAACAATGGCGGTTTTGCCAACCCCCGCCTCCCCGATTAATACCGGGTTGTTTTTTTTGCGGCGCGATAAAATTTGAATGACGCGCTCCACTTCATTGGCACGGCCAATCACCGGGTCCAGGTTGCCTTCGCGTGCGTTATAAGTTAAATCACGGCTGAAAGAATCAAGGATGGGCGTGTTGGTGGCCTTGGGTACTCCCTGGCGGTAAAAGACGGATTCTTCACCTAAAATAGCGATGACCTTGCTTTTGGCGGCGGTAGGCGACAGCTGTAATTCCCCTAAAATCTTACCGGTGATCCCCGATCCATCGCGCAAAATTCCCAGGAAAAGATGTTCAACTCCTACGTAGCTGTGGCCTAATTGGCGGGCTTCTTCCCAGGCAAATTCAATGACTTTTTTAACCTGCAGATTAAACGGGATTTCAATGCCTTTGATCGCCGCCCGCTTCCCGGCTTCTTTTTCAATCCGGTCTTTCACCATGGCCGGGTCAATGTGAAAAAATTCCAGCGTGCGGATGACCACTTTTTCGCCTTCGCGCAGCATCCCCAAAAGCAAGTGCTCGGATCCCACAAAGCCGCTGCCCAGCCGTTTTGATTCTTCCTGCGCGGCCATAATAACGCGCACGGCTTTTTCGGTAAAACGCTCAAACATTGCCATAGTGCGTTGATTTTATCAGATAAAAAATGATTGTTCAATTGCAAAAGAACCTCGGGCAACTTGACAGGCGTTTTTCGCACACCCATAATCATTTAATATGACAACAAACCAGCAGCTCACGCCAGAAGAAAAGCAAAAAAAGCGGAAAATAGAAAAATTGCTATTAAAACATGGCTACCGCCGTGATGACCGCCCAGAATAATCAATAAATACAGCCACGCTGAAACCTAGTACTGCGGGAAGGCCGAAATCCGCGTAACCGGCAAAGATGAAAACCCAAGATTCGATCGGCGCGTTGAACTCTACTTAAACCTTGGCAAATATTCGGTTGATGTCAAAAAAATTGCCGCACTACTAAAACTATTGGACAAACTCGGGAAGCCAGTCAAGCTGTTTTCAAGCAAAAAATGGTTAAAAACCCTACCAAAAAGATGCTCGCAAACACATACCAAATAGAGCTTACCTTCTTTCACAGGGGATGGGGCTCAGCGCATTATAAAGAGCCGTATAACGTGCCGTTTAATACTGCTGGATTGCGCGCAAAAGTTCCTGCGGGGAAAGAATTAAGATTTTATCGATTTTTTGCGGAATGGTTACGGGAGCCGCTATATAACAAGGGATTTCTGGATGGGTTGCATGCAGAGCTCGCACCCCGGATAAATCTGCCGCGGAAATGCTTTTTTTGAATTTACACTCTACGGCAAACAGCTTTTTTTTGCCGCGTTCCACAATCAAATCCACTTCTGCGCCGTGGCCAGTCCTCCAAAAAGACAAGCGCCAATCTTTTGCCGCGTATTGATTTAGGCGATATATTTCCTGGATAATCCATTGCTCAAATAGGCGGCCTTTTTCTAGTGAACTCGGCTTATCTTGCAAGGTACCCAGGAGAGCACGCACAACCCCGTTATCAAAAAAGTAAAATTTTGGACTATGGCTCATGCGCTTGCGTTCGCTTTTTAGGCAAGGGTAAAGAAAAAAGCCCATCAGCGTGTCTTCCAGGATTGAGTAAAACTCACGGACGGTGGCGTAAGCCACGGCACATTGCCGCCCTAAATCCGAAAAATTAACCTGTTCGGCAAATTGCGCAGCGGCCACATCAAGAAAATTTTGAAATCCCTGTAAATTCCTAACCAACGCTTCGGACTTAATTTCCTCACGGAGATACGTAGTAATGTAGGAACGCAAAAAATCTTGTGCCAATTTTTCTTTACGCTGAAGGAGAAATCCCCAAATTTTAGGTAATGAGCCATAACGCAAAACCGTTTCTAACGCAAAGTATTTGCCTAATTCTGCCTGGGTTAGCGGGTGCATGGTACGGTAAAGCGCCCTTCCGCCCAAAAGGTTGGCGGCGCCGTGGCGGAGCTTGCGCGCGCTGGAGCCAGAAAGGATAAATTTTAAATGCGGATATTTTTCTATTAAAGAATGAATAACATCCAGTAGTTTCGGCACCTTTTGGATTTCGTCGATCAGAACAATGCCTTTTTTGCGCGGCAGGGCATCGACTTGCTTGGACAACAATGACGGATCTTTAGAGTAAAGCAACTGCGTATCTGGCTCCAACATATCTACCGCAAAAAGGGTGTTTATTTTTTTAAGCAGCGTAGTTTTACCTACTTGACGCGGGCCAAAAAGAAACAGATTTTCACCAGGCAAATTATCTTCCAAATAGCGCTTAAACATAGTTGATAATATACACGGTATTCTATCAACGTGCAACTATAATTTATTTGGCAGGGGGGTTGGGCGCGGCACAAACCAAAAGAGCCGAATAACGTGCCTGTTAGAACGTTACCGGCTCTAATTCAATACAAAATATTAAGATCGAACTACATCCGGGATACTTCTTAAATAATCAATCAAAGCGACGTCAACACCATAAAGATTACCCGCATCAGGTAAATCAAAGTAAGCATCTGAATAGCGCCCATTTGGTCGTGCTAAAATTTCAGCCTCCCGATCTCTAAGTAAATTCACTAAAGCGGCTTGGACTGAAGCTGCCGTTAAGTTGCCCTCGTCATCAGCTGGCATATATCCTTTATCGAATAATAATCTGGCCAGCCCATTAAGCACCAATCCATGTTCTTCTAAATTGGCAAAGCTTACCTGACGATCTCCGCCCAGCACTGCGCGGCTTTCCGCAATATCATCTAAAGTAAGAATTGAAGCAAAATCACTCGCCGTCATTCCTTGCCTAAGCGCTTGCATGGCCGGGGCAAAATGGCGGTTATTTCTTCTTATTTCCCCTCTATCATTTGAAAAGCCAGCGCTAATATCAGCTGCTTTGGGCACATAGATTCCAGCACGGCTTTCAACAATGATTTCAGCTATGCGGTGAACTGTCACCATCTCGTCAATTACATTCTTAATAAATAATTGCCTGGTCTTCCCGTTTTCTTCAATCATCAACATGCCGTGGTCATAGGCCCATGTCATCAAAGCTGCGGATGGGCGATACGCAACTACGGCTGCCGGGTCATCAACATCTAAATTAATCAATTCGTCCGGCATTTGCATATAATTTCCGCCGGCCTGTTTATAAAGTTTTGCAAATGCCTGCCATTCTTTAAAAATTGCTCGTTGCGCTGGATCCTGAAGCATGGATGCTAAAACTTCCTTCAAAGCTTCATTGCCGGCACTGGTCTTAACATCTAGCCCGTTATCAACCATCGCGGCAAATAAGGCCTGGCCAAACATGGTTAACAATGCGCCATCAATCACGTCTGCTTGCTGGCGGTCCATTTCTCTTACCGTATCGGCAAACTGTGAACCGCGGGATGTTTTGGTTACCGCCGCTGAGCCAAAAGTATTGGTCATCCAGTTTAAACTTTGGGCAGTTCGAGCCATTGCTCCAGTTTGTTGGCTGATCCAATTGTCATACATTAATGCACTACGGTCATAAACCGAACGATCATACGCATCCAGGGCTAAATGATTAACTCCTTCGGCTCCAAGGCCGGTAATAAAGTTAACAAAAGCAAAAGCACCTAACGCCCTGCCTGCGTACGCCAACCTGCCCTTCGGCAACAGGTTAAGTCCCCAGTTTTTCTGAGCCAAATTTGCCCCGAGCTTATACAAATCAGGTACAAAGAACGCTGCCAAACCGCCCGCCGCATGAATAGAACTTCCTTTTTCAATACCTAAAACGTCGGCGGCAATATTCCAGCCTGCTACCGCCGCGGTACCCGGACCAAGCATTTCAGCCAAATTCAACATTTGTGTCCAAGATTTCAATTTGGTTAAATCTTTCAATGCTTTAGCAATTTCGGCTCTTTCGCCAATTACAATTGCCTCAGTTAATCCTGCCATTGCTTTATTAACCGGATGGAGCGTGACTAAAACCAAACCAAAACTTACGGCAGGGTTAATGTCCGGGCAGGCAAAATGCAATGCTCTTTCAACTAAAAGCATGCCGCCTAAACCAATTAACATATTTATCGCCCCGGCTCCAGCTCTCAAATTATTCAAACGGATAACTTCGGTTTTTATTTCCACTGCCTTTGTTTCTGATACACTAAATAATTGTGCAATTTCTGCCGGAGTCATTTTTGAGATACCGCTCGCTAAACGTGCTTCAATTGCAGCTAGCCTTTCCGGAGTTAAGCTGCGGAGTTGCATCTCAACCACATCAGCAACACCACGCCCATACTTCGAGGTTAAATGCTCCCTTACGGTCATTGCTGCATCGGGAACAACCGCATCCGTGTCCAAACCAGTTAATCTTTCTGACCTAATTGCTGAACCAGAAGCAGCCTTTCTAGGATCAGGCACATCTCTAACCATTAATGGCCGAGTTTTTGGCCTTACATCAACTGCCGGTTGGCCGTGATCAACCGAATCCGGATTGCCGGTTACGGTTGCCCAATTAGTCGGCGCTGGGCTGGCTGATTTGGCCGCTTCTCTCGCACGAGCACTTTCCGCTAACTTTGCATCAACCGCCGCAGTGCCTTCAACCGATGAACCGTCACTAATTAAAACTTCTTGGCGTAATGGTGCGGCTGTGCGCGGAGCAGTATCCTCTGGCGTCGGACGTGCTTCTACATTAGCCAAAGCGCTGGGAACGGTTGTCGCTTCTTTATTACTTGTTACTGGACGGCTGCGATACTTCCAGAGATGATGTCCGGATAAAACGGTAGCACTAACCGGATCCGCCACAAAACGCGCATCTGCTGGTTGATTAGGATAAAATCTAAATCCGTCCTTAATTCTAACAAGCTTACCGACAGCATGCCCTGCTGAATCATAAGCAACATGTCCACCCCTAGAAGTTGCTTCCGGACGATAATAAATAGGTTCGGATAGCCCTTGCACACGAACCTCTCGCCAACTGTTAGCTGTTGCTGCCGGCGCTGCCGCAGGTTTTGGTGCTGGGGCGGGAGTGGATGGCGGCCGTGAAGATGTCCCGGCCGGCCCAGAACTAGTTGAACCAGAAGGCGCAGCTGGCGTGGTTCCAACGGGACGTCCAACCCGATAACGCGCCCCGCGGGTTGCTTGTTTCCTGATTTTTTGCATGCCCATTGGATCGGTTTGCGCGTTCTGGGTAATCGCTTGATATAAGGGAGAAACACCTTCCGGGGGAACGCCATAGCGGGCAAGAAAAGCATCAACAATCCTTTGCTGCTGCCATAATCTCAATCGGGCAATTTTCCCTAATTTTCTTCCAGCTTTTTGTGCCGCCTGCTCCCTGGCTTTTAATGCATTATATTTTTGGAAGTCGCGTGCCGCTTTTTCTAGATCGAGTTCCCGCTTATTTTCATGATCAGGTGCTAAATCTGCTACCAAGGCAACTAACTGTTTTCCCGATATTTCAACTGGAACCGGCGTGGCTGCGTTGCCTAAATCAAATCTGTACCCTCGGTCAAGCGCTTCTCCTCTGCCCCACCGCTCCGCCTCCCTTGCCAATGAAAAACTGGCCGGAGCCGGCGGCACGGGAACCCACTCCATATTGCGGGTCGCTTCCCTGAATCCCGCAAAACTATCCCACAATTCCTGTATGGTTCCAAATTCTCCGGAAAAGTTTCGGGTAGGGTTGTTTGTGTTATATTCCTTGATCGCTCTGGAAAATTCTTCAAGAGTTTGACATTGTGCTAATTTCGCCAGCGTTTCACCTGAAATCACAAAAGTGCGTTTGGCTTGGGGCATGGACTGGATTGCTTTTCCAACCGGCATTCCTACCTCCAATGCCCGACCCTTTAAAGTCTGTGATGCTCGCGCAAATTCGGGACGATTATCAAAATAAACGTTGTGGCCTGATTTTTCGGCGTAATGTCCTTCAAGTTGGCTAATCTCTGCCTGAATAACCGTGCGGCGAGATTTATCGGTAGTATTGCTTAATTCACCATATTTCCTTTCAATTTCTCTCATAACGGACAATAAATATTCCGGTTTGGCTTCGTAGAAATCATAACCGGTGCGGCGGGTATATTCTCTTTCCAGCTCCCTTAATTGCACATATTGCTCGGCCTGAACACGGCTTAACCTTTCGACTTCTGGCCCATTTTTAGTTGCTTCAGCAACCGCAATGTCAGTTTCGCGTGCTACGATTTCTTCCAGTAAAACAGGAATTCTCTTCTCTAACGCACGGGCCTCTGCTCCTCCTCTAACTGCGGTAACGCTGAATTCAGCAGCTGGATCCAATTGCGCGCGCAATAAAACCAAATCCTGCAAAGTTGGCTGTAGCCCCAAATAATTCGTCAGCCCGGCAGCTTTTCGTTCTATTTCAGCAGAGACAGCATTCGCATCACCCGTAACCGTTCCCGCAGTTGAGCTAGTTGCCGGCGTCGAACCTTTACTTAAAGCTTCCCGCACTCCCTCCAATCCATTTGCCACAACGGCATCCATCCACCTCCCCACCCCGTCGCCAACCACCCGCCATCCCGCTTCTGCGGCATAATCGTATCCTCTTCCCGGCAGTTCTCCGGCTCGCCCTGGTAAATTAACGGCGTCCACGCCGCGGTTATAAATGCGATCCAACCGCCCTTCCGCAGTTTCCGGAACATCCGGCAATACTTCGCCGCGGCTTGCCAACGGTTCAATTTCTAATGCAAGACCACTGCCTCTTCTTTCCTGAGCCGCCATCCGGCTCTCGACAATCGACTCATAAATACGCGGGGCCTCCAAAATTAATCCGCCATGTGAATAGTAACCGATTTTAATACCTGTTCCCATGTGCTCCTTCGGAACACCACCTACTCTTTTTACTCCACCCCTCCCACGCAAGCCCTCCCTGACAACGGTAACATCTCGGTACCTACCAAGTCTCTTCCCCTGGTTAATTCCTAGTTTTCTCCACAATGTCTTATCCACCCAAACCGCCCCGTTCTTAATTCGGACTGCGCCGCTATCTTTGGCATGCGCCATTAGTTGCGGCATACTCTTGAAACTTTGTACAACAAACTTCATGATTACCGCCAGTTTGGCAATACCTTCTTTATAGCGCCCCTGTTTGAAGTCCTCAAATATTGAATCAATAAACACAAAACCAAAGGTTTCAAAAACCAAAAACGAACCGCCGGTCTTGCCTAACCCAGAGAAAAACCGTTCCAGCCCCTCATAATATTTACCTTGGGCAAATAAAGCAGGCGCGGTGGTCCACATGTCCACAAAGCCGGTTTTAATTGAGGTTCCCATCAATATCTTAAATTGGGAATAGGCCTGTACATAAGATTTTGCGCCCTTCCACACGAAGTCGCCTGATTCCACCAAACCAACCCACAGGTAATCAGTAAATGATTCACAATTGGCCCAAGTTTCTTCCCAGGATTCGCCCATGTCCGTCCAAACGTCATCAATCGTTTCAAATGTATCTCCCCAGTATCCGTTAACATAAGGCAAATATTTCAACAACGGCATTTCTTTTGCTTCAGAAGCAACCGCATAGTCAGCCGGATTATGTTCCGTATCCAATCGAACCGAAGCAATGAGGTGCGGCGCTTTTTCGCTGCCGGTGGCAATGCGCATGGTATCCGCAGGGTTAAAATAGGTAATCGGCATATCTTCCGAGCTATAAATCCCGGCGGCACGGTTTTTTTCACCAACAATCGCCAAAACATCTTCTAAAACCTGCGCTAAATACACCAATTCGTCCCCAATATCACCAGCGCTGCCGTCATACATCTTCTCCTGGCTAATTGAATCATAAAGCGGCACGCGCAATTTTTCATTTTCTGCAAGCTCATATAAAACCTGCAAATATTCATCCGCGGATAGCGTTCCATTAATCAATCCAGCAATATCGGTCTTGAATTTTCCTATTTCGGCCAGGTGCAAAAGGCGCTGTTTTAAAAAAGGATTTTCCTTGATCGCGGGCAGCAATTCGGTTTCAAGATACTGCGCAAACGCCTCAATATCTTTGCCAACCACCACGTCCATAACATCCGGATCATCGGGTTGGCGCGCAGCCTGGACGCTAATTTTACGGTCAAGATATTTTTGCCCCGCGGTGGAGCCAACCATAATTGAATGCAGCTGCGAAGCATAATTTTGCGGCATGTACATATCGGAAATCATCGCTACCCAAGACGCAGCCGAATACCAGGCACTCAAAAACGGATTATTAACAAAACTCTCAACTTCCGGAAGATTATCCGGCCCAATTTCAATTTCGCCCAAGCCCAAAATCTTTGTGCCAATGGCAGTTAAATCGCGCGCGGAATGAAATATCCCCTCCATCCTCCCCCCGCGGCCAAAAAGTAAATTGGGCCCGGCAACAAACACGTTAAAATGCAGCTGGCGGGGAATTTCCTCGAAAACCTTGGATAGCGCTGCCTTAGCTAACGTAGCGGATTCGCTTTCGCCGGGAGCCACCAGAGAAGACATCATCGATATGGTGCCTCCTTGGCTAAAATAATCTTCTAAAACCCGTAGGGCGGTTTTTTCAACCGCGTGTCCTTCGCCATCATAAATTACACCCACTGGGGTGCCAGAAAGGGACTTAAAAAACCGCATCAGCCCACCGCAAACCGACTTATTACTTAAAGTCGGCAATCTTTCTATCATCCGGTCATAGCTTTCTTTATCAAAAACGTCGCTCATCAAACGGCTTTTTAG
>JBAZQH010000003.1:0-36943 GCA_041645285.1 Candidatus Margulisiibacteriota bacterium
ACCAACCGCAGCAATAAAAAAAGGAAGCTTTCGGTTTTTCCGTTTGTTGAGTTTTGTTTATGGGATGCGCTCAATGACATGACCGATTACCAATATAATTTGAACATCGGTGAAACAAAATTTAAAAACGAGATTCTCTACCATTTGACCGGTTATCGCATCGGGCATTTTAATTTTGCTTATTTTGCGTGCGCCAATGCGTCGCCTGATTCGTTTGATTCCCAGCGTGAAGCGTTTTTGGGGCGTTACGGCTCTTTTGCCTCACCCCGGGCGGTGGTGGAGGGAAAGTGCGGCGAATCAATTGCCTGTGGCTGGTCGCCGGTGGGTGCGCTGCAAATGGATTGCACTCTGGCGCCGGCGCAAAGCCAGACGTTTATTTTTGTCCTGGGCTATTCTGAAAAAATGGGAGACGAAAAGCGGGTTTTGAAAAAATTTTCCTCTTCCAAAAAAGTAAAGGCGGAGTTAGCCCGTCTGGCAAAAAAATGGGAAGAAAATCTGGACCAATTCAGCGCCCAGACCCCGGACGAAGAAATGAACCTGATGCTGACTACCTGGAACCAGTACCAGTGCCTGACCACTTTTAACTGGTCGCGTTCGGCTTCGTATTACGAATCGGGCATAGGGCGGGGGATGGGGTTCAGGGATTCAAACCAGGACACTTTGGGTTTTGTGCACATGATCCCGGAAAAGGTTAAACAGCGCATCATTGATTTGGCTTCGACCCAGTTTGAAAAAGGCAATGCCCACCACCAGTATTCGCCGCTGACTAAAAAGGGTTACGGTAGCGGGCTGACGGATATCGGCTATTCGGATGACCATCTGTGGTTGATCATTTCGGTTGCGCAATACATTAAAGAAACCGGCGACGCGGCCTTTTTAGAAGAATTGATCCCCTTTGAGTCCGGCCGCAAGGCAAAGCTGTACGCGCATCTTGAAAAAGCCATTGAATTTACGCTTGCCAACCTGGGCTCGCACGGCATCCCCTTGATGTTTTTTGCAGATTGGAACGATTGCTTAAACCTGCCGGGGTCCGGCGGCAAGGGCGAATCGGTCATGGTGGCGCAAATGCTGGTTTACACAGCAAAAGAGATGGCGCGCCTTGCGAAAATTTCCGGGAGGGCGGTGGATATTGCAAAATTTAAGGAAATTGCGGGCAAGATGGCCAAGACCATCAACGCCGTGGCTTGGGATGGAGCTTGGTACGTGCGGGCTTTTACCGATGCAGGCAAGCCGGTAGGGGCCAAACAATGCGACGAAGGTAAAATTTATCTGGAAACGCAGGGGTGGGGGGTCATGAGCGGGGCGGCCGATGGCAAGCGTGCTAAAATCTGCCTGAATTCGGTGCATAAACACTTGGCCACCAAATATGGAATCGTCTTGCTGGATCCGCCTTACAAGGAATACCGCCCGGATATCGGTTCAATTTCTTTTTACCCTCCCGGCTTAAAGGAAAATGGCGCAATTTTTTGCCACCCCAACCCTTGGGCGATGATTGCCGAAGCGATGATCGGGCGCGGGAATCGGGCTTTTGAATATTACAAGGCGATCCTGCCGTCCGCGAAAAATGCCATGGCGGATTTGCACCGCACCGAGCCCTACGTTTACTGCCAGGTGATTGCGGGGAAGCGGCACCCGAATTTTGGCGAAGGCAAAAATTCGTGGCTCACCGGTTCGGCCTGCTGGAATTTTGTAGCGGCATCGCAATGGATTTTGGGAATCCGCGCGGGCTACGAGGGACTGGTGATTGATCCCTGCATTCCGGCGCGCTGGAAGGGTTTTGAAGCCAAAAGAAAATTCCGCGGAGATACATATTATATTACCGTGAGAAATCCGCAGGGCATTGAAAAAGGAGTAAAATCAATTACGCTGGACGGCAAAAAAGTGCAAGGCCATATAGTCCCGCCGATTTTGGACGGTGGAGAGCATCAAGTTGAAGTTATTATGGGATAGGGATAAGCTAAAAAGAAGCGAGCGCTAATGCAAAAAGCACGAGTAGCAGTTGATAGGCGGCGGCAGCAGCGTGGCGTTACTGCAATCATGATGACCTTCGTTATCTCGATTGTCTTGGTTGCCATCGCGGCCGCGTTGGTTTACATTTTGACGGCAGAAACCCGCGAGGTAGGTTACCGCGGCCAGGAAAAACAGGCGCTGTATCTGGCGCAAGCCGGGATTGAAAAGGCCACCACCACTCTGCAGTCATCAATCGAATCATATTATGCAACAACATTAGATGTTATTCTCACGCTGGAAATGATTGACTGCCAGGTTGGCACCTATCCGGCGTCAGAAGAGGCGCTGGGCTCCGGAACCTTCACCGTCCAAATTACTTCGATCGAAGTTCCGGCCGAGTTTGACCGCCGCAACATTACTTTCCGGGCAACCGGTTCGGTTGGCGGGGTAACTAAAACCGTGCTTTCGGTAAAGACCTTTGGCTTTTCCGCATCCAAGGTTTTTGATTCGACTTATTTCATTAATAATTATGGATGGTTTTACGGTGGTGCTCAACAATTTCAGGGTGACGTTCGCGCCAACGGAAATTTTGTAGTCCAGGGCGCCCAAAAAATAAACGGCGATGTTTATGCTTCCGGAACAATTGACGAAAGCGCCGGTAGTTTCTTTTATGATTCGCTGGACCGGTACTATACTACGGCTTCAACCCGTGCCCGTCCCGGCGATCCCCCCGCCCCGGGAGAAGCCGAGTTTGCCGGCGGCTATGACGGCTTTGCAGATGGATATGATTCCTACGGGGATCCGCGCGATACGGAGACGCCCCAGCAGCACCCGGATCAGGATGTAGTGGATATGCCGTATTTAGGGGATTTAGATTATTATCAGAACCTGGCCATTGAGGAAAACGGAACCGTTAAAATTGACGGGGCCACAATCATCAATAACAATTACACTGGTACGGTAGTGTTAGTGGGGACTTCTACCAGCCCGATTGTAATTGACGGGCCGGTGGTGGTTTCGGACGATGTAATTATAAAAGGGGTGGTGAGCGGGCAGGGGACCATTTATGCCGGCCGCAACGTGCATATTATTGCAGATATATCCTACCAAAACCCTCCCAGCTGGCCCAAGCCCGACTACGATCCGGAGGACACGGCCGATGAAAATGTGGATAAGGACTTTTTATGTTTGAGCGCTAAAGGCAATGTGGTTTTGGGCGACTATAACCATAGTGGGTGGGCGGTAGTGAAAGATTACATCCAGCCGCCTTTTACCAGCGCTTATGCGGTTGATGCAACTGACGCTGGCAACGGTTATGTAAGTTATTATTCCGACGGGACGCCTTATTTTGACGGAAATTATACCGATTACGACGGCGGCGCAAAATCAGACGGGGCCTCCCGCAAGTTTTACGAAAGTTCTTTGAGCGATACGCAGTTTAGCAGTTATAGCCCGACCATTAGAATTGACCAGATCGATGCCCTGGTTTACACCAACCACCTGGTTGGCGGGCGGGTTAATAATATGAATTTTAACGGGAGCGTCATCGGGCGCGATGACGGCATTGCTTTTACCGGGTCCCTGACCATGAATTATGATTACCGCGTCAGAGAGCAGGGGCGTGAATATGTTAATATCAACCTGCCGCTGTCGGTAATGGATCCAGAAGAAGTAAGCTGGAGGGAAGAGTGAAAACAGTTGTAGTAAATTTGTTGCTGGGAACATGTTTGCTGGCGTTATGTTCCGGCCCGGCAGGCGCAATTTTGCAGCTCCCATCTGAAGGCGGGCAGAGCGCTACAGCCCAGGAAGAATTAGTGCAAAAACAGCGCAACGAGTACCAGATTTTCCGGTTTGAACAGGAGCAAAACCAAAAAAAGCGTGAGACGGTGGAAAAATCCGAGCGCAAAGTCGTGAGAAAAACAAAAGACCGCAAAGAAAAAACCCTGGAGGGGCTGGTGAAAGCCACCCAGCCCAGCTTTTTTGAGCAGACGTTAAACCTGATCACTGCAACCATCCTGGTTTTGGCGTTTGGCTCGTTTGCTTACGGTCTTTACCTGCGCTTTAATCGGAATGCCGGGCCCCGCACGCCCCGCCCACCCAACCACCGCTCCGGGATTTCGGCGCTGGAAATGCTTTTGGTGCTGGCGTTTGTTTCCATTGCGTTTTTGTCGGTTTTACAGCTGCTTTCCGGCTCGGTCATTTCTTCGGGAGAAATGAAAGGCTCGGTGACCGCGCAAAATTTGGCGAACCAGCGGGTGGAATCGCTGATGAACGAGGATTTCTATTCTTTAACCTCTGAAGCCCGGTCTGCCTTTGCAGATTTTCCTGACTATGCTTACACGGTTACCGTTTGTTCACTGGAGACGCACTTGAAAAGCGTGGCGGTGGCGGTGTTTTGGTCTGTGGGCGGTAAAGAGATGAGCTATGAAGTGCAGACCTTATTTTCGGATTGGTGATATGCGCAAATCCGGCTTTACGTTAATCGAACTGCTGATTTCCCTGGCAATTCTGCTGGTGGTGCTGGCCATAATTTTCACCATATATTTTTTGGCGGTGGACATTTTTACGCAGGAGGGGGGCAGCTCGGCGCTGCGGCAGGAAGTGGAAGGCGCCATGCATTCCATGACTGATGATTTTCGCCGGGCCACTGAAATTACGGATGCGGCGGATAACAGCATCACGGTCTGGGTGGATGCAGATGCCGACGAAACGCAAGATACGGACGAATTAATTACTTACAGTTTTTCGGGGGCCGGCGGAGATCCGCTGGTGAAAACGGTTAACGGAGAAGCCAAAAATATACTTTACGGGGTCACCGAATTTGCGCTGGAATATGACAGTGAATTATTGGACAGCATTCACTTGATTACGATTAACTTATCGGCCGCACTGGGGGATGAAACCGTAACCCTTTCGTCAACGATTAAGCCCAGGAATATATTGTAATGCGGCTACCGCGCCCCAAAGCGTGTTGCCACGACCGCCCCGCATCCACATAAAACCAGTAGCAGTTTTACCAGCCAGCCCACCCAAGGCACCCACCCGATCAAAATTAAAACCAAACCGCCGGCCAGAATTTCCCAGGGCAGAGCGGCGGTTTTAACCCGCAGGGAATGCAGGATTCTCCTGCCCAAAAACGCGGCGGTGGCGGCCAGTCCCATAATGTAAGCGGCGGCTAACACAAGCAGGAAAAGCGGAATTAACGGGATCCCGATCAAGCTAATTACAAACATGAGGATAATCGGAACAATCAGCAAGCCAGCCAGGAGTCCCCAGCCCAAACTTTGCAGGAGGCCGCGGTCAATAAACGCCAGCATTTTTTCAATTTGGGCGGGGAATAAGGCGGCGATGACCACTAATAAAACCAGGGTTGCCAGAGCTGACACTAGCATAAACAAAGACATGATGACAGCGGTGTGTTTACTAAACGCCTGAAATGCGTTTCCACCCAGTGGGTTGCCAATTTCAATTATGTCGCCGCTGATTTTGGCGTCTCCCAATTTTGTGACGAGGCCCCCGATGGCGACTGCATCCGTCCCGATTTCTGCTCCCGCATTTACCTTAATTGACCCGCCGATGGCAATTACTTCTTCTTCCACCCTGCCGTTGACGGTTACCGAACCCCCGATGGCGACCACTTTTTTCACGGAGTCCCATTCTGCAACGGTAATGTCCTGGTTAATTTTGATTATTTCTTGCGATTCCAGGGAAATGGTTTTGGCGGGCGTTTTCATTGTGGCGCAGGTATTTTTTGCCGCCGCGGGCTGGCGGGACGCCGAAAGCGGCGCCGCAATTGAGATGACACAGAATAGCGCCAAAATGATTACCGCGATTTTTTTCATAACAAAAACCTCCCGGGGAAAGGATGCCGTTATTGTACTATGGGACGGAGCGAATGCAATCTTTTTGCGTGGTATAATATCGTCCGTGTAGCGTTGGGGTATCGCCAAGCGGTAAGGCACTAGATTTTGGATCTAGCATACGAAGGTTCGAATCCTTCTACCCCAGTTTTCCCTTAGGCATTGTTTAGTAATCTCCCATTTTTGCCATCGATTTTTTGCAATCTTTTGTGGTTTATTGCGACAATAAACCATGAACATGGATTCAACTACCAATTGCATGAGCGCCAGGCGCCAGATGCGCCGGCGGGTGCAAGGAGGTAACTCATGCCACGAGTACAAAGCATTGCGGATGTGAAGCATCCAAGATTGCTTATAATAAATGAACCAGGGCCAAATTTACGTACGGTTTCGGCCCGCCGTGTTTTTGTCGGGGAGGCAAGAAGGAAGCTCTCCGGGTTGTCGCAAGCGTTAATCAAGCGCCCGTCTGCCGGGGTACATTCTGCGGCATTAAGAAACTGTTTAGCCGTGGCGGTAGCGCCCAGAGAGGTTCACCAAAAACCAGTCGGAGAATTTTTCGCGGCGCAGAGCTTTATCCAATTGGACACCCAGGCCGAAGGCTTTTTGACGCCGGAAAAAGTAGCAGAAAAGTCGGCGCCAAATATACATATTAAGGGTGTTGCGAAACGTATGTTGATAGACGCCGCTGCTCGGATTCCAGTGCCGTGGGTTCGACAGCAAGTTGATTTATCTGAAGCAACAGAGCAGTACCCAATTGGAGCTAGCGCAGGCAGCCCCCTTGCCCAAAATGCGCCGCCAGATTTATTGCCAAGGATTTTCAATGAGATAGTTTGTTCTTGGTTGGAAAGCGAGAAGGGACTTCCGTTTACGCTCAATCGAGTTGCCCGCTACCTTTATTTTCTGGCTTATCAGTATGCTCAGGGTCGCGAGAAACTGGGTACTCATTGGGAAGTAACAATCGAGAGAAGAAATGCGCCATCGGACTTGTTCCCTGCTTCTCGGACAATCCATTTGGCGGCGACGTTTGCGGATTTTAGCGGAGAGGTTAAAACCGAACTTGCAAACCAGTGCTTAGGGGGAGATATTGTCCGAGGTTTCCGGTGGCCTGAAGTTTGGGGGAACCGGTTGGCTTGGGGGTTGGGAGCCGTAGCCGGGTTGGGGGCTGGGGTGGGGATGTTGGCTTTTGGTAGTGGGGTGGGATTGGCGTTTTTGGCGGCGGGAGGAGGTCTGGTGCTGGGCTTTTCTGCAATAGCATTTTCTTCGGCCATTTTGCGCGGCCGGCAGCTTGCAGTAGTACATTTACTCCCAACCTCGAGAGAAGAGGAAAAAGCGGCACGGCTGGAAGCATTGGGAAAAATCTTCAAAAAGATGGAAGAGGAAGAAGCGCGGCAACTGGCGAGAATGTTTTTAAGCCGATCTTAAAACTCTTTGAAAATAAATACGCTACGGGAATTTTACTTATGGATAAAGCTCAAGCTTGTACTAATGTAGGCGCCAGCGGAGCGGCGCGTCGGCCAATCTATTTTGATTGGAAAACGCATCTTGGCCGCGTAGAAAATCCGCCACCGCCAGAGATTTGGGAGAGACCCCGGATTCTGGATCAAGTGCCAAAAAGTGGGGACTGGTCTGATGAACTGCCGACCATGATACATGGCTGTCGAGTGATGATGGAAGGGCAGGTTTTTGATTTTATTGTAAGAACAAATCATGTCCGAATTGATATTGGAGTGCGAGCACTTCGCGACCTCGGCCTATCCTTGCTGGCAGAGAGGCTGATTCCTTGGAATGAGCGAACTCATCCGGATAATGCTAATGGTGTCTTTTTGTTTGAGCATGGCGGGGGAAAAGACCCTTTTTGCGGTGCTTCACACGAAGGGTTAGGCTGGATCAGCTTTTTTGTTTCGCCGGACGCGCCAAAGCCAGGCCATTTGGTGGTTTCAGAAATTCAAGATGATATATATTTTCGGCGGGTGGTCCATGTGCTTAATCAAGAATATCGTGCAAGAAAAAAGTTAGCTCCAGGGCTACGGCAACAAATAGAGCAGCAAATGCAGGTCTTGTGGGTTTTACAGCGTTGGCCGCATTTGCCAGTTGCCCTGCTGGAGCAAATTGGATTGGAATGGGGTTTCAATGCAATAAAAGGGCATTCTTCGAGTATCTCTTGTGCGACGGAACAACATGCTCGCTTGTATGATGGGGTTTTTGGTCGTCGGTATGATTGGGCAGGGAACCCCCTGTATACTAGAGAATCGATTGCCACGGGGCGTTGGTTGTGGGTGCACAATTTTCGGCCAAGCGCTATGCCAGCATAATATTTATACCAGCAAAATCTTGGCCGGCTTAAACCCGTTAAAGTTGGGCACCGCGCTGGCGCACGAATAAGCACCGATATTTTTCACGTAGACAATGTTCCCCACTTCCAGCTCCGGTAAATCTGCGTTGAGCGCGATGATGTCCAAAGAATCGCAGGTGGGGCCCGCCAGTGTGCTTAAGAATTTTTGCCCGCGGCGCAGGGTCTTGTATTCGTAGCGGCAATGATCAAAAATAATACCGGAAAAATCGGCGTAGACACCATCGTTGAGATAATAATAGTTTTTATTGTTGCGGAAAGTGCGGCCAACTACTTGTGTTACCAGTGTTCCCGCCGGCCCCGCCAAAAACCGCCCCGGCTCGGCAATAAACTGTGTCCCCCGGGGAAAAAGTTTTTTTATTTTTTTGCGGATAATGCGGGTCATGTTTTTAAATGTGTCACGCGGGTCGCCGTCAAAATGACGAATGGGGAAGCCCCCGCCAATATCCAGCATTTTCAGCGGCATGCCGATTTGCGCGGCCTCCTGGAAGATGGCCGCGGAAACATCCATGGCTTGCGTATAATTATCAACGTTGACGCACTGCGACCCTACATGGAAAGACACTCCCAAGGGTATCAATCCCAACGTTTTAGCTTTTTTTAATAAAAATACGGCGTGTTCGGGATCTGCCCCAAACTTGAGAGATAATTCAACCGTACTGCCAACATTGGCTACTTTGATGCGCACTAAAACCCGGGCGCTGGGGCAATGCTTGGCAATTTTATAAAGTTCGGGTTCATTATCAAATGTCATGAGCCGCACGCCTTTTTTGTGCGCCCTAATTATGTCCGCATTGGATTTTATGGTGTTGGCAAAAATTATCTTGTCGGCGGCGGCGCCTAGGCCTAAGACCAAGTCCATTTCGGCGGCACTGGCTACATCCAACCCGGCGCCCAGCCGGATAAATGCTTTTATTATATCCGGATGCGGATTGGCCTTGATGGCGTAAAACGGCGCCACCATGGGGAGTGAGCGGTGAAAGCGTTCAAATTGTGCCTTTAAAATATCCCGGTGGATGAGCATCAGCGGCGAGCCGTGGGTCTTGACGGATTTGCGGATCAGGGTTTCCAGGCCGCCACGCCCGTGCTCTAGCGGGCCGTTGTTGGGGTGAAGGTTATTGGCTTGAGATTGGTTTACTTTGTTGCTTTTTTTAGGCATGGTGTTTTGCGGACTTTTTGGCCGCGATATGGGCGTTTTCACGCAGGAGGGGGTTTACCAAAAATGTGGTAAATTGCCAAGCGTCTTTTGGATCCGGCATTTTCATATCAAATTTGGTGAATTTGGAATTCCAGTTTTTCAATGGTGACCAGTCCACCGGCTGGGAGACAAACGGCTTAATGTAAGGCATGGAAGTGCGCAAAATTTCTTCAAAATCCGGGATATCGTCGGGCAGCATAAAGCCACTGCGGGGATTTTTAATCATCCAGATTGCGGCCGATACTACCGAAACGGCAACCTGCATGGTGGTGGCCTGCTGGCCTTTAACTAATTTGCGCGCGGAGTGGATGTCGAGCAAGCTGCCGCACCACCACGATTTAAAATCGTGGCCCATCAAAAGTACGCCTAATTCATCCCGGCCGTCAATAATTTCGTCGGCCATGATGCGTTGTTTTTCCTGCATATGGAATTGGCGCATTTCCAGCTCATGCAGTGAGTTAATGGCAACATCCGAGGGGCAGTAGGCATAGTGGACAGTAGGGCGGTAGACCGCTTTGCCCTTTTCCCAAACCGTGAGCCGGTCAGAAATACTGAAGGCCTCGCCGTGGCGGATAACCATGCCGGTTATTTCACCGCAGGGGACCCAGGACCTGACCCAGGTATTCATGCCTAAGGAAGTCAAACAGATTTGGTTGCGCGGCCCGGTTTTGTGAAAATGAGCCCCGGCCGGGATATAGTGCTCGTGTGTGCCCCAGCCCAACTCCGCCGGCGCCACTCCTTCTTCATAAAATCCTTCAATGCTCCAGGTATTAACAAATTCGTTAACCTGTTTGGGCTGGTTGGTAATTTGGGTGTCGCGCTCTGAAATATGAATTACTTTGACGCCGGCTAATTGCGCTAGCTTAGCAAAATTGCGCTCCTCAAGCGCGATTTCCATTTTTTTGCGGCGGGGATCGCGGGGTTTTGCTTTCAGGATTTTTTTGGTGATGTCGGTTAGCGCCTGTTTGGTAAAGTGTGACACCAGCCCCGGGTTGGCGCCGTGGTCAACAATGGCGGTGGTGCCCCGGTTGTCTCCCCAGCTTTTGACTAGAGTGCGCAGTTCCATGTGGCGGGCGTAAAGCGTGTATTTGGTGGGATCATTGCGGACGCCGTCTTTGTAAGGGTCCCATTCTTCGACGGAAGTGTTTACATATAATACCTGGTTGTCGCGGCACCACTGCAAAATGGCCATGCATTCAATATTCCAGGCCAGGTCAATAATCAGGTCGCCGGGACCCACGTATTCTTTTAAGAGAACGGTATAGTTGTCTTTAGTGATGCGGTCAAAAACGTACTTTGTGCCCAACTTTAGCGAGTCCCGGACGCGGTGGCGGTTGTCCACAAAATCCATGATGGTTACGTTTTTAGGGGTGACATCGATGTGCCGCAAAACCAGCGGGATCGCGCACTGCGATACCGACCCGCAGCCGATGATTAAGATTTTTCCGGAAAATTTTACGTGTTTCTTTTTATTGGAACTCATTTTTTGTATTGTAGCTTGAAATAATTTTTAAAACAATGAAATTTTTTGGAGGAATGGACGAAGAAGAAGTGATTAACCCGAAGGAGGCAGAAAATATATGAGCGCAGCCGAAAAACTAACTTTGCCGATTAGAGTTGCGCAGGTTCGTCTACGCCCAAACACAACAATTAACATACGACGGGGAGAGGTAGGCAGGCCGCATTTTGTAATTGACGGAGGAATTGAGAATGGGCGAAGAATGCTTGCTACGTTTGTGCCAGGCGGGGAGCTGTTAGATGTTTTGCCGGAGGATATGCATGGCTATCCGCTAACAATTGAGAAAGTAGAAGTTGATGCTAATGGGCGCGCCCGCTTACAGGTAAGCTCATCAGGCGCGAGAGAAAATGTTGAATTGAGATTTTGGGGAGGAAAAGATAAAACGGTTGAAGAAGGGGCGTTGATTTTGACGCCGGCGGGAGAATGGGGAGCAGAAGACCCCGAGTGGCAAATAGTTAGCCAAATAACCGCGCAAAGCAAAGCTGCTGCCACCGCGCAATTATTTCAAAGATTGTGTGCATTAGAAAGTGAGGTAGCCGCACCGGCTCCTATTGGCAAAATTGAGGAAGTGGGAATATTGGAAATAACGCAAGGGACAGCGGGGTTGCTAATGCATTCTTATGTTGGGCGAGATTCGCAAAACAGAATAATTGTGCTCCCTAGCGCTTTTTGCTTAAACCCTACTTTCTATCCGAGAGCGGGAACCAGGGTGGTTATAATTCCGGGAGTACAACGTGAGGGGCATTTGCTTTGTATTGAAAAAGTTTATCATACAGCACTTCAGCGAGAGGCAGATGCTTGGCGAGCGGTAGTGGGGGAGAGAGTTTTTTGTATGGCAGATTCGTATTGGGCACACTTTCGTGCTAGTGACGATGGTCATCAGGAGCAAGGTTGGCGGCCAATTATTTATAGCGGCAATACTTTTGAGGAAAGTTTGCGACATCGGGTGCGGGTTAATTTGCCACAAGCAAGCGCATGGAATGATTATCTCTACGAAGAGGATCGCGGATTTGTCGAGAGGTTTAAGCTAACAGTTGAAGGCTATTATACAGGCATGACCTTCGAAGCGTTTTTAGTTGCCTGGGCAAGGGCTGGATATCTATCGATTGTGCCGGTAGATTAAAAACTTTTCCACAAAATTGTTCCCCCAAAAATACTTTTTCCCATTGCATCCCCAAGGGTTTTATGGATAAAATACCCATAAGGTGATAAATATGAAAAAAATATGGTTGGTTTATGTTTGGGCTTGTGCTTTTCTGCTGGGTGTCACATTGCAAGGTTGCGGATCAAGCGGCTCCGGCGGAGGAGGGACAAACCATACAATTTTGGGGACGGTGGCGGCCGAACACATTGGCAGCCGGGCGCTGGCGGGGCTGGCGGTTACCGATATTGTGGCGATCAGCTCGGATAACAATAAATATCTGGCCACGCTGGATGCCGCGGGCAATTTTACCGTGGGGATAATTTCGGGACAACCTTATGTCCTGGGATTTTATAACAAAAGCGGCGGGAGTATAACCCTCCTGGGATATTTAAAGCAGGATGAAGTGAATTGGGATTCTTTGCCGATAATGAGCCCAGCCACTGCGCAAACCAGCCTGGAAACAATTGATATTAATACTGCGAGCTTGGAGGCAACCACGTCGGTGGTCTTAAATAGCTTGCTTGAAAAAATGAATATGACCAGTGCTAACGCAACGTATTACGGGACGCTGGATGATCCGTTGGCGGTTTTAACCAATTTGGACCTGAACCGGAACGGCGAGTTTGATTTTCAGGAAGGCAAAAATTATCTCTTTCAGGTTTATATCCGCACCGGGATCAATGGCGGCGCGGCCACCGGGCAAATTACCGAAATGTTAAGCGGTTATAACGATACTTATGTTCCCGAGCCGGTCGGGTATTCTTTTGTTTTTTGCAGTGATCCGGGGGACAGTAAAACAACCGGGACCAGCGTAACGATTACCGTGCCGGCCACCGTTTCCGGCGACGAAGTTACTCCAACTACCACCCTTACCGGTGAAGTCACAACTAACGGCTACGGCTGGAGTGTTTTTTCGTCGATGCTTAATTCTCCCGAAGCTGCGCCCACCGGCACCTATGAGGTAGTGGTAGAGAGCTCAACCTACATAATTGAAAATTTTAAGGGAGCCAGCGCGGTGGCCATTGGCGCCACCAGCAATTTTATTTACCCGATTTTCCATTTAGTAACCAATGAAGCTGGCTACATTACCACCGCGCAATTTAAGTGGATGAAACTGGAGGGCGGGGTTGCGGCCCAAGCCACCGCGGATGAATTAGAAACTGCGGTGGAACAAACCTCCACCACGTCCGCGTTTACTCATCCCAGCCCATTTATTTCGTTTTTTACGAGTGAATTTGTTATGGTGGGCGAAATTAAGATTTTTGACCGCGACGGCAGTTCAATTGATGTCAGCGGATACAATTTAAGGCCGGCGGATATCCAACACATCCAGGCGGGATACAATTTGACGTCGCGGGTGGTAGTAAAGTTTGATTTATATTAATTGCGGGCGCCAAAGTTAACGATCACAAGATGCAGGCTGGCGTCGTCTTTCATCCCGATGTATAATTTCTTATCATGGCAAGCCCGGGAAATCCATTAACCGAAGCTCTCTCCAAAACTTATGACCCCAAAGACGTTGAGCAAAAATGGTACCAAATCTGGGAAGAAAACGGATATTTTAAGCCGGAAATAAACCCAGATGGCCCGCCCTTTGCCATTGTAATTCCTCCTCCCAATGTTACCGGTTCGCTCCACATGGGTCATGCGCTGGATGAAACCGTGCAAGATATTATTATCCGCTACCACCGCATGCGCGGCGATAAAGCTTTATGGCTGCCGGGAACGGACCACGCCGGCATTGCTACCCAAAACGTGGTGGAAAAAGAATTAAAAAAGACGGGCTTGAGCAAAGAAAAGCTGGGCCGCGAGAAGTTTGTGGAGCGTATCTGGCAATGGAAAGAAGAATACGGCGGTCAAATTTTGCGGCAATTGCGCCGGCTGGGGGCTTCCTGCGATTGGTCGAGAGAACGTTTTACGATGGATGCCGGATTGTCCAAAGCGGTCACTCGCGAATTTGTAACTTTGTACAAAGAGGGATTGGTTTACCGCGGCAAACGGCTGGTTAACTGGTGCCCAAGGTGTAAGACCGCGATTTCGGATATAGAGGTAGATTTTGAAACTAAGAAAGGCCAGCTTTGGTATTTGAAATATCCGCTGGAAAAATCCCAAATCTCCCGCGAAGCGGGACATGGTATTGATTATATTATAGTAGCAACCACGCGGCCGGAGACCATGCTGGGGGATACGGCGGTGGCAGTAAATCCTGATGACGAACGTTATCGGCATTTAATTGGCAAGATGCTGGTTTTGCCGCTGGTTGGCAGAAAAATTCCCATCATCAAAGATGAACTGGTGGATCCAACGTTTGGCACCGGGGCGGTAAAAGTAACACCGGCCCACGACCCCAACGATTTCGAGATGGGAGAAAAACACAATTTGCCGCGGATTAATATATTATCCGAGACCGGCGCAATTGTGTTGGATGAATTTACTCCGGAAGAAGCCGCCAATCTCAAAAAGTATGCCGGGCTGGACCGGTTTAAAGCCCGCAAAGCAATTGTTGAGGACTTGGAGGCGGCGGGGTTAATTGAAAAGATTGAGGACTACGAAAATTCGGTGGGAAGTTGTTATCGTTGCCATACCGTTATTGAACCGTATCTTTCTGACCAGTGGTACGTGGCGGTAAAAAAACTGGCGGAGCCGGCCATCCGAGCGGTGGAAGAAGGCAAGATTCAGTTTATTCCCGACCGCTGGACCAAGGTTTACATAAACTGGATGACAAACCTTAAGGACTGGTGCATCTCGCGCCAATTATGGTGGGGGCATAAAATTCCGGTATGGTATTGTAAGTGTAGCGAGATTATTGTATCCGAAACGCCGCCAACCACATGCCCCAAGTGCGGCGGTACAAGCCTTGTGCAAGACCCTGACGTTTTTGATACCTGGTTTTCGTCTTGTTTGTGGCCGTTTTCTACGCTGGGTTGGCCGGATGCAATGGAGGGCGGGGTGGGCGGGCGCGGGAGGCCGCGTTCCGGCAGTGACCTGGCCACTTATTACCCTACCAGTGTTTTAGTAACCGGCTACGACATTATTACTTTTTGGGTTTCGCGCATGATTATGATGGGACTGCATTTTATGCAGGATGTCCCCTTTAAAAAAGTTTTTGTGCACGGGTTGGTGCGTGACGCGCAGGGCAAAAAAATGAGTAAATCGACCGGCAACGTGGTGGATCCGCTGATTTTGATTGGGGATGTAGGAGCGGACGCACTGCGGCTTGCGCTCTCCGCGTTAATTTCCGGGCAGGGGCAGGACATCAAGCTGGCGGACGAAAAAATTAAAGAATGCCGCAACTTTTGCAACAAAATTTGGAATGCCAGCCGGTATGTGATGATGAATTTACCGGAGGGGGCACAGGTTGAGGGCTCCCCGTCGCCGGCCCAAAACGCCAAGCTACAGGCCACAGACCTAAAACCACGAAACCTGGCGGACAAATGGATTTTGTCGCGGTATCACCGCACCGTAAAAGCGGTGACCGAGCTTTTAGATAATTATGACTTTGGCGAAGCGGCGCGGCGGTTGTATGAATTTGTGTGGGGGGATTATTGTGACTGGTATTTAGAGTTGTCCAAAAGTGCGCTGACCGGGAATGATGCAAAAACCAAACAAACTACGCAAGCTATTTTGGCGCAGGTCTTGCTGGGCACCTTAAAATTGCTGCACCCGTTTATGCCTTTTATAACCGAAGAAATTTACCAAAAGTTCAATGCTGGGGAGGGTGTCTGCGGCCCAGAGAGAGCTACTTCGCCAAACGCAGTTAGCCGGCACAATATCATTGTTTTAGCAGCTTGGCCGGCCGCAGAGGAAAAGCTGATTGATGAGCAGGCAGAAAAACACATGGAAATTTTACAAAATACCATCCGCGCCATCCGCAATATCCGGGCGGAAATGAACGTGCCGCACAGCAAAAAGTGTCAGGCAGTGTTGGTGGCGCGGGGAGAGGCCGAAAAGGTTTTGTCGGCGGCGGCGGAATTTATCCGGTCTTTAGCGGCAGTCGATGAGCTGGTGGTGCAAGAGAGGGAAACAAAAATAGAACAGGCCGCCTCTGCGGTGGTGCCGGAGGTACAAATTTTTGTGCCGCTGGCGGGGTTGATTGATCTGGGCAAGGAAAAAGAGCGCTTGCAAAAGGCGCTGGAAAAGCTGGAAAAAGAAGCGGCGCAAATTGAAACACGTTTAAATAACCCTAACTTTGTTGACCGGGCGCCCAAGGAGGCGGTGGAGGAGGCGAGAGTGCGGCGCAGTGAGCTGGAGAAAGAGGCGGTTTTATTGCGCGCTCGGATCAATAGTTTCTAGCCGCCGAAAAATCCTTTTGATTGTCGTGGCTTTACCGCTGGCGGCGTCAAGGTTTAATATAACCGCATTAAATAATGCCGGTCCGCTGGTTTCAACTTCATATCTGCTGGGCATTTGCGTCAAATAGCGCTGGAGAATTTGTCCTTTCTGCATACCGATGATCGAGTCATCTGCGCCTACCATCCCCACGTCAGTAATATAGGCCGTGCCGCCGGACATAATTTTTTCGTCGGCGGTCTGCACGTGGGTGTGGGAGCCAATTACCGCCGAAACCATGCCGTCTAAGTGAGTTGCCAGGGCTTGTTTTTCGGATGTGGCCTCGGCGTGCATGTCAACGATGATCAAATTGGTTTGCCTCTTTATTTCTTCCACCAGCCGATCTGCTCTTTTAAATGGGCAATCCAGCGCCGGCATAAAAACCCGCCCGCATAAATTAAAAACGCCAATTTTTACGCCGCTCTTTTCAATAATGAGATGGTCTGGCCCGGGAACTCCGTCCGGATAGTTGGCGGGACGGATTAAACGCGGGCACTCGTCGATTTTGGGGATAAATTCTTTTTTGTCCCAGATGTGGTTGCCCATGGTGATAACTTCGATGCCCTCTGCAACTAATTCGGCATAAACCTTTTCGGTTATCCCGTTGCCGGAGGCGGAGTTTTCTCCGTTGGCAATTACCAAATCGAGATGCATTTCGGCTTTAAGAAGCGGCAACACGTGATTAGTGATAGCCCGCCCGTAGCGTCCAATTATATCGCCGATAAAAAGTATCGTTAAGTTTTTCATTACCATTACTTTGCTATATCTGATGCCCTGGTTTCCCGAATAACCGTTACCCTGACTTCGCCCGGGTATTCCAGCTCGGCCTCAATCTTGCGGGCAATATCGTGTGCCAGCTTGGCGGAAGTGGAATCATCAACTTTAGTTGGTTCCACGATGACCCTGATTTCCCGGCCGGCCTGGATGGCGTAGCATTTTTCAACTCCGTCAAAACTTTTGGCCAATTCTTCCAGTTTGCCCAATCGTTTTACGTAGGCCTCCAGCGAATCGCGCCGGGCGCCGGGGCGTGAAGCCGAAATGGCATCGGCCACCAAAACCAAAATTGCTTCAATGGTTTTGGCTTCGATATCTTCGTGGTGGGCTTCAATGGCGTGCACTACTTCGTCTGACTCGCCGGCTTTTTTTGCAAACATGGCACCCAATTTGGTATGTGTGCCTTCAATTTCCTGGTCAATGGCCTTGCCTAAATCATGCAGTAAGCCGGCTCTTTTGGCTAACCGGACGTTTACTCCCAACTCTGCGGCCAGCATCCCGGCCAGGCGGGAAACCTCAATTGAGTGCTGCAGTACGTTTTGCCCGTAGCTGGTGCGGTATTTAAGCCGACCCAATAGCTGGATGATGACCGGCGGCAGGTTATGCACGTCCGTATCGAGAGCGGCATTTTCTCCGGCTTCCCACATTATGTCTTTCAATTCTTTTTTGGATTTTTCGTACATTTCTTCAACGCGGGTGGGGTGGATGCGGCCGTCGGCAATCAATTTTAATAATGTTTGGCGGGCGGTTTCGCGGCGCAGGGGGTCAAACCCGGACAAAAGGACCGCTTCCGGCGTATCATCCACAATCAAGTCCACTCCGGTCAGGGTTTCAAACGCGCGGATGTTGCGGCCTTCCCGCCCGATGATGCGGCCCTTCATGTCGTCGCTGGGTAATTCCACCACGGTGACGGTGGACTCAACTACGTGGTCCACCGCGCAGCGCTGGATGGCGGTGGTTAAAATTTCCTTGGCCTTTTTCTCGGATATTTTTCGGATTTCTTCTTCCTTATTTTTAATTTTTATCGCCGCTTCTTTGTCCAGTTCTTTTTCCAGGTTTTGCAGCAGCAGGTTTTTAGCGTCTTCGCGGTTTAAGCCGGAGACCTTTTCCAGCTCTTTCACCTGCTGTTGGCGGATTTCTTCCAATTGCTGGCGGGTTTTTTCCAGCGCTGCGCTTTTATCTTTTTGTTTATTCTCTTCTGTTTCCAGGGTCTTTAATTTGTTGTCCAGGGCTTCTTCCCGGGCCACCAGCCGTTTTTCCAGGCCGGTCAGCTCCTGTCTTCTTTCTTTGGTTTCTTGTTCAATTTCCGCCCGCAGCCGTATTTTTTCATCCTTAACTTCCAGGATGCCTTCTTTGCGGCGGGTTTCGGCTTCCTTTTTGGCGTCCTCAAGTATTTTTTTGGCGGACTCCTCCGCGATCCTGATTTTTTGGTCAGCATAGTTTCTCTTAACAAATAAATAGGCCAGTGCCAGACCAAAAGCCAGCAAACATAACCCGACGGCAAACAAGAACCAAAGCGTTAACATAATTTATTTCCCCCTTTTAAAAATTAATTTGCTTCTGCGTGTTTTGTTTTTGCTCCCTTGGTTACGGGCGCCTCAAAATCCGGTTTTTGGGCGGCGATAATCCCCAGGATTTTGGTTTCAATGGCATGCATCGTTGGCGGGTTTTCTTTAAGATACCTTTGCGCATTGACCAGCCCCTGGCCAATTTTATTGGAGCCAAAGGTGTACCAGGCGCCCGCCTTATCAATGATGCCCTGGCTGAGCGCCAGGTCCACCAGATCGGCTTCCCTTGAAATCCCCACCCCGTGGATTAAGATGAAGGATGCGGTACGGAAAGGCGGCGCAACTTTATTTTTTACCACTTTTACCGATACGCGCGTCCCCACCACCACTTCCCCGTCCATTATTTTTTCACCGGCGCGCACTTCCAGACGGATTGACGAATAAAATTTTAAAGCACGGCCGCCGGGGGTGGTTTCGGGGTTGCCAAACATGACCCCGATCTTCATCCGCAGCTGGTTAATGAAAATTACCGCCGTTTTTGATTTGTTGATGATGGCGGTTAGTTTGCGCAGGGCTTTGGACATGAGGCGGGCTTGCGCTCCCATCTGGATATCTCCCATTTCCCCTTCAATTTCAACTTTGGGGACCAGTGCGGCGACCGAATCGATGACAATCACGTCAACCGCGCCGGACCGTACCAGCGTTTCGCAAATTTCCAGGGCTTGCTCACCGTAGTCCGGTTGTGAAATCAACAGGTTGTTGATGTCCACGCCAATCCGTTTGGCATAAACCGGATCCAGGGCATGCTCGGCATCGATAAATGCGGCAATCCCGCCCTTTTTTTGTGCTTCGGCAATGACGTGCAGCGAAACCGTGGTTTTGCCGCCGCCTTCCGGGCCGTAAATTTCAATGATGCGTCCCCGCGGCAGACCACCCACACCCAGCGCCAAATCAAGCGAAAAGGCCCCCGTCGGGATGGTTTCGATCTTCATCTTGGTGGCCTCTCCCATTTTCATGATGGCGCCTTTTCCGTAATCCTTTTCAATTTTTGCAATCGCGACTCCTAATGCTTTATCTTTTTCAGTAGACATTTTATTTTCCTCCTTTGATATTTTATCTTTACTGCTGCGATTTTACGCTGCTGATTATTTCGTCCCCTCCCAGAAACAGCCACAACATCCCCAAGCATGCCTGCGCGGATTTTTTCCGGATTTCATTGCGCGTGCCTTGCAGGTTTAATTCTTTAAATTCTACTCCCCGGTTGGAGGAGAGGGCAATGAATACCTTCCCGGGCAGCAAGCCGTCTTCACCCCGGGGACCGGCCAGTCCGGTAACCGACAGGCCAATTTCGCTCTTAAATTTTTTCCGGATGTTTTCGGCCATGGAAATTGCCACTTCCTTTGAAGCGGCTCCGTGTTTGGAAATTAGCGCGGCGGGCACCCCAACTTCGGTCACCTTGATCCGGTTATGGTAGGCGACAATCCCGCCCAAAAAATATTCGGTACTGCCGGGGACGTTGGCCAGGCGTGAGCAAACCATGCCGGCGGTAATGCTTTCGGCTACCGCCACGGTATGATGGCCGGATTTCAGCAGTGCGGAAAGCTGCAGGTCAGTGGTCCGCCCGATGACCGACAGGACTTTAGTAAAAAAGTCCTCAATTTTTATTTCAACCGGCCGTGAATTTGGCTCAATTTCCATTTATTAGATCCTTATTTCTCCAAATTATCTGCAACCCCGACAGGGCGCTGATCGCGGCCACCGTCCATAACATCCCCAGTGAGTAAGGCAGCTGCAACAGCAACATTATAATTACCAGCATTTCCAATACGGTCTTAACTTTTCCCGATAAGGTTGCGGCAATGACGATGCCTTTTCCGGCGGCCATACCCCGGAAAATTGAAACCGTCAAATCCCGCACCACAATTATGATTACCGGCAAGGCCGGTATCGTTTTTTGCTCGACCATGACCAACAGTACGGCAATAACCAGGATTTTATCCGCCAAGGGGTCTAAAAATTTCCCCAATGCCGAAACTTGGTTTAGCCGGCGGGCCAAGAAGCCGTCCAAGGCGTCGCTGAGCGCAATCACCAAAAACAGCGCCAGGGCAATAAACTTAAACTGTACTCCGCCAAAGGTTTGCTCGGGAAAATATAGCAAGTATATTAATGAGGGGACCAGGCAAATACGTAGCAGAGAAACTACGTTTGGAATCGTCAATTGATCAAACGGGCGGAAAGGTCGTAGGCAGAAGTATCGCTAATTTTGCCCCGCACAATCTTCCCTGGCCGTAGATGTTTATTATTAATGAAGACAGAACCGTCAATTTCCGGCGCATCCATGTATGTCCGCCCCAATGACCCGCCCGCGATGCCGTTATCAACAATGATTTCAAATACTTTATTCAATAAATTTCGGTTCAGCTGCCGAGAAATCATGTTCTGCCTTTTCATCAACGTATGGAATCTGACGTCTTTGACTTTTTCGGGAACCTGCCCCCTCATTTTTGCTGCAGGCGTCCCACTCTCTTTTGAATACTTAAAGATGCCGAGCCTCTCAAACCTGGTTTTTGCTACAAACCCGAGCAGTTCTTCAAAATCGCTTTTGTTTTCCCCCGGAAAACCTACCAAAAACGTGGTCCGAAGAACAATTTGCGGAATTTCCCTCCTGATTTTTAAGATTAAATTTTCGACTTCCCGGCGACCATAGCGCCGACCCATGTTTTTTAGGATTTTATCACAAATGTGTTGGAGCGGCAAGTCAAGATACTTGCAAATTTTCTTCTCTTTTTTGATTGTGCGGATCAAATTATCAGTGATATGCGCCGGGTGCGTATACATTATCCTGATCCAGCGAATGCCTTTGATGCGGGCGGTTTTTTGGAGCAGGCGGTGCAGTACCCGCTGGCCGTAAAGGTCGATTCCGTAATTGGTGGTATCTTGCGCAACGTAGATTATTTCCTTAGTGCCAGTTTTGGCCAGTGCTTTCACTTCCTGCAATATTGATGCCATGGGGCGGCTACGGTACGGGCCTCTAATTGAAGGAATTGTGCAGTAACTGCACCGGTTATCGCAGCCGTCAGCAATCTTGACGTAAGCATAGTGGGTGGGAGTAAGCTTTACTTTATTGGCGTTATTTGAGCGAGGCCAATATACCCCTGGAGCGAGGGACCGACTGTCTGAGCCCGAAGGGCGAGTTTCGGGCCCGAGCGGAATGGGGTATTTGGCCGAGCGTAATTTATCGGAATCAATAAAAGCATCAACTTCCGGCAAAAGCTTACGTAATTTATTGCCATATCGCGACGGCAGGCAGCCGATGACAATTAAATACTTGCATTTCCCTTTGTGTTTATACTTGGCCGCGTTGAGAATAGTGTCGAGTGATTCCTCTGTGGCGGATTGGATAAAGGCGCAGGTGTTGATCAGGATGATGTCCGCGGATTTTGGGTCAGAAATAATTTGGTGGCCGGCCTGCTGCAGCTGGCCTAAAACGGTTTCGGTGTCGGTCAGGTTTTTGGGACACCCGAGCGAGATGCAGTAGAGCTTCAATGGCCAACTCTGCTATCGGCCAGGAACGTACCGTTTCTCGAATAGTGATTCCCCGCCAGAAGTATTTTCCTCGTCCCAGGCAACGCGGAGGCTAAACGCTCCTTCTTTTACCAGCGAAATCGATGGCTTTATTTCATAAAACCCTTCTACGCCAACCGCAGTATTAAAGTTTAAATAGTTTGGATCGTAGCGTGACCAGGATAAAAAGGAATCATCAAAATGATAAACATTTAATTCTGTGCTGCTAGGGCAAATTGGCGTGTGAATCCAACAGGCCACATAAGGGGCATTGTTTGCATCAGTATCAATTGAAGGGTGGCTGGCATTATCAGTTATAGGGCCAGAGCCAACAAAACTCCAAGAGTTTGAATCCCGATCATACAACTTTACATAAACATAAGAACCTTTTTCACACCAAGTGATGTAAGGCCCAAATTTATCTGCGTCATGGATTGCCATCTCGGAAGAGCGTGAATTGAGATTTGCAGAATCAAGATAACCCGTTCCCGCCAGTCCCCAGGAAGTGCCGTTAAAGCATTTAACATATAAATGCGAAACGATTGAAGAATCTGCCTCATGAAAAGAAACAAAAGGCGTCCCATTGTCTACAATAATATCCGGGTCGTCTGCGTCTTTTGTATTGTCACAATTTAAGCTAGCGCCTACTTGCGCCCAACTGACGCCATTCCAGCTCTTTACATATATTTCATAGGCCGCCGCACCGCTTCTTTTTTCTTTGTACGCAACATAAATTCTTCCGCTGCTATTATCAACTGCAATTGCGGCGGACCCTATGTCAGCATAATCAACGGAAGTGTCAAAGTTTAACCGGTCTCCCAATTGGACCCATTTAGTCCCATTCAAATACTTAACGTAAATTCCGGTTACGTTTGTTCCACAATGATGTTCATACCACGCAACATAAGGAACGCCGCCGGCTAGGGCAAGATCACAGGCGGCCATGTCGCTTTCTGTGACAGGAAACATATTTAAGGCGCCTCCCAATGTAGTCCAGGACCTTCCGTTATAACGCTTAACAAATAAATTCATTGAAGGAGAAGTCCCCTCAACAAAAGCAACATACGCCGTCAACGGGGTATTAACTAATTTGAGACCATGGGGATAGCGATCAGGGCTGGTATTTAATGCTCCACCTTCAAGTCTCCATGCAGCCTGTACCGGTAGCGCCAGCGCACAACACAGAATGGCTAACCCTAAAGTTACCAAAAACCAATTAGTAAATTTTTTCATGGGGCACCTCCGGTGGGATTGGTTAGTGTAAATTATGAGAGCTTTTCTGGTTGGTGTCAACGATTTACCGTTTTTCCACACCTTGACACCTTTTTGCCTTTATTGCTACAATGCCCGCAAGTTAAAAATGATTGAGGGGGAAGATTTAATGAATAAACAGCAATTAATTGAAGCTATGGCCAGGAAAAACAAGACCACCAAAGTTGACATGACCAAATTCATGGATTCTTTTATTGACACTGTTTCTGAAGAGTTGAAAAAAGGAAAAAAAGTTCAGCTGGTAGGTTTTGGCGCGTGGCAGAAGAAAAGAAGGAAAGCCCGCATTGGCCGCAACCCGCAAACCGGAGAAGAAATCAAGGTCGCACCGCGCAATGTTGCTAAATTTACCATGGGGACGCAGTTGTTTGATCACATAAATTAATAATGCCAACTCGTAAAACAGCGAAAAAGGCCAAATCCCCGGTGAAGAAAGCGGCTACACACGTTAAGTCGCGCCGCAAAATCCTGGCAAAAACTAAAGGCCCCAAGCCAATCGGTAAAATCACCCATTATTTTGACAAAATCCACGTTGGGATAATAAAACTGCTGGCGCCGCTGACCGCGGGGAAATTTGTTAATATCCGTGGCCATGGGCGCGATTTTATGCAAAAAATTGAGTCCATGCAGTTAAACCACAAAAATATTTTGAAAGCCAAAAAGGGCTGGGAAATTGGGATTAAAGTTGATGCGGTAGTGAAGCCCGGCGATTTGGTTTTTGCGGAAAAGGCGTTTGGGAAAAGATTAGCCCAGCCAGCTGCCGTACGCCCGGCATTTATCAATTCGGAAATTACCCCGGTTCGTACCGCGCCGTCGGCCGCGTCACAGATTTTTACTCCGCTTTGGGCGCAATTTGCCAAATCTGCCCAGCAAAAAAAAGAAACTGCGTTGCCGCACGTTCCATTGCATTCACCCGTGCCGGTGCCTCCAGCTAAGAAAACCGAGACCTCAAAGAAAACTGATAATTGGAATAATGTAAGGTTTTTGAACTTTTAATCTCTTAAAAACCGCGATACTTTGGTATGCCAAATTGGCACACCATATTCATTTCTCTTTCATTTAATTCAAACATGAAATCAGCAGGGAAGCGCTCGCGATTTCTCCTAACTTGGCTTTTTAGTTGGGTAAATTATTCGTGAAAATCGAAGAGTTTTGACAAAGAAACTCCAAAGGCAGAGGCGAGTTTTTCGAGAGTGTCTATTTTAACTGCATTTGGTTTTTTGCTTTCGAGGCGCTGAATATGTTTATAGGCAATTTCCGCTTTTCCTGCCAGGTCTTCTTGCGTTAAGTTGCATCGTTTTCTTAATTGCTTAATTCGTTTTGCCAGTTTTTGCCGGATGTTTGCGTTCACGGCACGATTATCACATCGGCTAAATCAATTTGACACCACACACATGTAGGTGTATAAAACGTAAGCATAGGGTTGTAAGCAAAATAGCAATGGGGAGGTGCTTAATGCTTCTAAAAAAGGTATTCCTTGTTCTGCTTATCTTTTTGTTTTGCGCGGTGAGTGCTTCTGCCGAGCCAGCTCAACCCGGATCCCTGAAAGTAATTTCTGATGAAGAAGGGGTGGAAACGTATGTGGATGGGGCGCTGGCAGGGGGCGAGGTGGTTACGATAAAAAATATTTTAGCCGGGCAGCATTACATTGTAGTTAAATCGGGGGGAGAGATAATTTTCAGGAAAACAGTTTTGGTGCAATCCGGGGAGCAAACCTTGGTTGTCGCCCATCCGGAGAAAACGGCTGAAGCCACTAAAAGTCAAAAGGCGCAATCAGATAAGGAAAAATCAACTTTTTTTGTTGTTGATATTACCAGTGGGGGTTATAACTTAACCGGTTCTTTTGCGGGATATAATTGGAGTAGCAGTTATCCCGGCGCAACGGGGATTAGCGTCGGTTTTAATAATATTCTTGGTAAAGATCTTTTCTCTTATTATTACGGAGGAGGAATTGGCTATAATTCAAAAACAATAGATACGCAATTGTCTTATTTATATTTAAATGTTGGCGGAAAAAATGAAATTGCATTTACCGAAGCCGGCATTAATTATAGTTTTTGGCAAGTTGATGGGCTGACGGTGTCGGGTAATGTGGGGTATCAAATTGCAGTGGGGTTTGGGTTGACGAGCCGGATAGCCGTGGGTGCTAAATATGAGATGTTTAATGGTGCCTTTACGTATTCAAGCTATCCTGGGACAATAACTTTTGCCCGGTCGGCCATATTTATGAGGATACAATAAAAAACTTAATCCCGCATAAACCCGATGCTTCTCTTTGGCTTTTCCGGCGGCGTAATCAGCTCTCTTAAAGCGTCAAAAACTATTTTGAATTGCCGGTCATATTTCTTTTCCATTTCATCGATTTTGCGTAGTAGCGTGCGGTGTCGGGAGGCAATTTGTCTGAGTTTGACGAAAGTGAGCATAATTATTATGTTCACCCGAATGGCCCTTTTACTTTTTAGGACGGAAGATAGCATCGCCACCCCTTGCTCGGTAAATGCGTTAGGAAAAACGGGAGAATGTTTCAAGGGCTGTAACCTATCACAATTTGTGATAAGTTCGTTTTTCTCCTTTTTGCTCAATTGGAACATAAAACCGGCAGGAAAACGATCTGGATTGCGCTTGACTGCTTGATTTAGCGCCATGGTTTTTACTTGATAAAGCTCGGCCAAATCGCGGTCGAGCATGACTTTTTGTCCTCGTAGGTGAAAGATTCTTTGCTCAATAATCTCGGCTGGTACCAGCTTATTCATTACAAGCCACCTCTCTTTTCCGCAAATCGATACTGTAATGCCTCTGCTACGTGCGCTAATTTTATTTGTGCTTCACCTTCCAGGTCGGCAATGGTGCGGCTGACCTTGAGCGCTTTATCAAAAGACCGGCCGCTTAGTTTAAATTTATAGACAGCTTCCTTTAGTATGTCCGCGGCGTCTTTTCCCAGCCGGCATGAAAGCTTTATTTCTTTGGTGGTCAAATTGGCGTTAAGCAGATTGCTTCTTTCCAGCTGGATTTGCCAGGCGCGCGTGGTGCGCTTTTCAATTTGAGCGGATCCTTCGCTGGTTGGACAGTTTGCCAGCTCGTTGATTTTTAGGCGGGGGACTTCAATCAAAAGGTCAATGCGCTCGAGCAGCGGGCCGGATAATTTTCCCCAATAATTTCGGATTTGGGAGGGGGAGCAGGCGCAGCGTTCGGTTGTGTCAGTGTAATGGCCGCAGGGGCAGGGGTTCATGGCGGCTACCAGAATAAAATCGGCGGGGAAGGCGGAGGAATCCTGCACGCGAGAGACGGTAATAGTTTTATCTTCCAGGGGTTGCCGCAGGGATTCCAGAGTTTTTCTTTCATATTCGGGCAGCTCGTCTAAAAACAGGATGCCTTTGTGGGCCAAGCTGATTTCGCCGGGGAGGGGGCAGGTTCCTCCTCCCACCATCCCCGCCAAGCTGATGGAGTGGTGGGGGGACCTGAACGGCCGGCCCTGGATCAGGTGTTCGTTGGAAAGCAATTTTCCGGAAACGCTGTAAATTTTGGTCACTTCCAGGGCTTCGGAGTAACTTAGCGGCGGAAGAATAGTTTTCAGCCGCTTGGCCAGCATTGATTTTCCGGCGCCGGGCGGGCCCACCATTAAAATGTTGTGAAAGCCCGCCGCGGCGATTTCCAGCGCTCTTTTGGCAACCAACTGCCCTTTCACTTCAGAAAAATCCAAGCCGTCGTAAACCGTAGCGGGTTCGGCGGCGGCAATTTGCCCAAAAGCTTTGACGTTTAAGCAAGCCGCTGGCAGGGTCTGCCCTTTTATATGGTTGATTAATTCAAGTAAATTTTCAATCGGGTAAATTTCCAGGTCGGTGATCAGTGATGCTTCGGCGGCGTTTGGTTTGGGCAGGACAATTTTTTTTATCCCCTGACCGCGCGCCTCCAGGCAAATGGGCAAAACCCCTTTTACCGGGCGCAAGCTGCCATCTAGGGAAAGTTCGCCGATGAAGAGGGCTTTAGCAAACCCATTCAGGTTAAAATTATATTCCAATGCCAGCATCCCCAGCGCGATCGGCAAGTCAAAAAGGGGGCCTTCTTTTTTTAAGTTGGCCGGCGCCAGGTTAACGGTAAAAAAACCCAGCGGTGACGCAAACCCCGAATTTTTAATGGCGGCGCGGATGCGGTCGCGGCTTTCTTTGACGGCGGTGCCGGGCAAACCAACAATGGTGTGTCCGGGCAGTCCTTTGGCCTTGTCGACTTCAACCTCGACAATAAAGCCGTTGATGCCCTTGATTGAACCGGAAAATATTTTGGTGAACATGTTATTGGATAAATCCTATTTTTCTTGGCTTTTCTTTTGGCGGGGCCATCAGTTTTTTGATGGCTTTGAAGATTAGTTGGATTTCAGCGCTGTTTTGGCCGACCTTTTGCTCGAGTTGGTACAGTTTATGGGCTAATTCCTTGTGTGTTGCCAGCACTTGCCGGAGTTTTACAAATGCCCGCATGATAATAATGTTGACATGTATGGCGCGCTTGCTTTTCAATACGGAGGAGAGCATGGCGACACCTTGTTCGGTGAAAACAAAAGGGAGATATTTAATGTTTTTACCTCGCTTCAAGGTCGCAAACTGCGACCTTGAAGCATTTAATAAGCTCAATGCTTCTTCTTTAGTCAATTGGAACATGAAGTCGGCGGGGAAACGATCCAAGTTTCTTTTGACCTGCTCTTTTAATCTTTTGGTGGGAACTTGGTATAATTCCGCCAAATCCCGATCCAACATGACTTTTTGGCCGCGAATTAGATAGATTTTGTTTTCAATGCGTTCAGCCGGGATTAAAGATGACATATTAACGCTCCTTTTAATTTGAGATTTTATGCCGATTATGAAATCTGAAACGCATTTTTGATCAGTAAAAAACGCCGCTCTTGGCCATTATTGGAAAAGATAATCAACACATCAAAGCGGCAGGTTAAATGATTTAGGCTTTTCAGGTATAAATAAGCTTTGGCGGCGTGAATCAGGCAGGTTTTCTTTGCGTGCGTGATTGAGTCCAGCGGCGAAAGATAATTATTGAATGAATAATTTTTAACTTCGACAAATGCCAGGCAGGATTGGTCAAACGCAACCATGTCAATTTCCCCGCGACGAGCGCGGAAATTGCGCTCAATAATTTGATAGCCCTTTTCGGCTAAATATTTTTCGGCTAAATCCTCACCGGCTTTTCCGATTAAGTAACTTTCTTGCGACATTTTCCTTCCTCTCCTTTCCGATCAACAATAAATCCGATTCTTTTGGGCTTTTCGGGCGGCAGGCAGTTTTACAAATGCGCGCATGATGGCGATATTTACCGCTAAGGTGCCAATTTGGCACCTTAGAAGATTGGTTTCTTCTTGGGTTAACCGAAACATAAAATCCGAGGGAAACCTTTCTCGATTCCGATTGACCTGCCTTTTTAGATATTTGGTTTCGACTCCATAAAGATGGGCTAAATCGGCATCCAGCATCACCTTTTGGCCGCGGATGAGGTAGATATGATTTTCGATGTGCTCGACAGGAATTAATGTTGCTTTTTTCGACATATTGTTTTGTCCTCTTTCCCTTCAACCGGTATCGGGTTTGCCATACTAATCCCACTAGCAATTTTTTTGCCAGAAGGTTGTGTGCTCAATCCTGTCTAAATTAGATGCAGGTGTAGACAAAGCCGACAGGTCCCGACCCCCCCGCGGCGGTTGATTAACAAAAAAGATGTCTAAGCTTTATTGCGATTTTTCTTGTTTTATGACGATAATATATTAGAGGGAAGGAATCCTCCATAAACATTCTTTGGCGCTTTATAGGGTTGCCAAAAGATATTTGAAAGCAGGGAAAAATGCAGCCGATTCGACCAGTAAAACACGCAGATCTTAATAGGGAAGGCCCAAGGAGAGCGCAGTTGGGGGGCAATCCACATGCGCCGGGGGCTCGAGGAAATGTCCCTCCGTTGGCAGGGAAGCTCGGAGTTGTTGTAAGAATAGGTAGCGCCCCTATCCCACTAGATTATTTGAGTGGACTTGGATACGGAAACATTTTTACCCAAGCGAGCTTGGTTACGGTAACGCTTGGCAGCGGGGAACGAGTACGTGGATTTTTGCCGGATCAATTACGGAAAAATTTTGGAGATGAGGTTAGCGTGGTTGCCACCAGATTCTTGTTTAACCATACCCATCCGGAGCTCGGCACATTAAGGCTTTGTTATGATATAGAAATTGAGACATCAGTTGTTGAAGCATTTATTGAATGCTCGCGTGAAAGTTTAAAGCTTGTTGAGGCCTGATAACTTTACGCGATTTTCTGCTATCCCAAAATTTGTATAAGTAATACAATTATGTCGTGGCTTTTAAACAAATCACCCGCACCATCTGGCTGGTATCGCTGATTAGTTTATTCACCGATGCCGCCAGTGAAATGCTTTAGCCCATTATGCCGCTGTATTTAAAGAGCATTGGTTTTTCCGTTATCTTTATAGGAATTCTGGAGGGGGTTGCGGAAGCCACCGCCGGGCTAAGCAAAGGATACTTCGGAAAACTTTCTGACAATTCGCGCAAACGAGTGCCGTTTGTTCAAGCCGGCTACTTTTTAAGCGCTATTTCCAAGCCGATGATGGGAATGTTGGTTTATCCTCTTTGGATTTTTCTGGCGCGAACCTTTGATCGTTTGGGAAAAGGGATACGAACCGGCGCCAGAGATGCCATCCTTTCTGACGAAGCCAAGCCGGCAACCAAAGGAAAAATTTTTGGTTTTCACCGGTCAATGGATACTTTGGGCGCGGTTTTGGGGCCAGTCCTGGCGTTGCTGTATCTGTATTTCCATCCCCTGGACTATCGGCCCCTGTTTTTTATTGCAGTTATCCCTGGGCTAATTGCGGTATTGATTTCGTTTTGCCTTAAAGACAAAAAGCCAACCATTGCCGCCGAACAAAAAACCGCCGGCTTTTTTTCTTTTCTTGCCTATTGGAAGGAAAGTCCGGTAATTTACCGCCGAGTAGTCATAGGCTTATTGGCGTTTGCTTTGTTTAACAGCTCGGACATGTTTCTTTTATTAAAAGCTAAACAATCCGGGCTCAGCGACCCATTGGTAATTGGCGCGTATATTTTCTACAATCTTATCTACGCGTTGTCTTCTTTCCCCCTTGGTATTATTGCGGACAAAATCGGGCTAAAAAGAATGTTTATCTTTGGTCTGGCAATTTTTGCGGCGGTGTATTTTGGGATGTCGGTTAATGCCAATATCTACGCTTTTATCGGATTGTTTTTGCTTTACGGAATTTATGCAGCAGCAACCGAAGGTATTTCCAAGGCCTGGATTTCCAATATTACCGATAAGAAAGACACCGCAACCGCAATTGGCACTTATGCTGGTTTCCAGAGTATTTGTGCAATGTTGGCCAGCTCAATGGCGGGGCTGATTTGGTTTCTGTTTGGGGCAGCGGCAACGTTTATGGTTACCGGCATAGCAACCGTAATGGTTATGGCTTATTTTTTAATCGCGACGCCGGCGGCAGTTCTTCCCCTCGTCGATCAGCAATAAATCCGATCCTTCTGGGTTTTGTGGGTGGCAGGGGAGGCGGTTCCATCAGTTTCCTGATTGCTTCAAAAATTAGTCGGATATCACCGCTGTTTTGGCCCACTTTTTGCTCAAGTTGTTCCAGCTTATGCGCAAGTTCCTTGTGGGTAGCCAGTACTTGGCGGAGCTTTACAAAGGCGCGCATGATGGTGATATTAACTGCGATTGCCCGATCGCTTTTGAGTATGCCTGATAGCATGGCAATTCCTTGCTCGGTGAAGGCATTCACGTTTTTGGAATACTTAAGAGAGATATTGTCATGATTATCCGAGGATATCACAATTTGTGATATCCTTAAAATTTCGTGTCTGGTCAGCGAAAACATAAAGTTTGTTGGAAATCTGCGCAAATTCCTTTTTACCGCTTGGTTTAAGACAAAAGTTTTTACGCCATATAATTCTGCCAAATCCCGATCCAGCATTACTTTCTGCCCACGGATGAGGTAAATTTTGTTTTCGATGTGCTCGACAGGGATTAATGAGAGGGTCTTCGACATATTATTTCCTTTTTACTTGAGGTTCCAATTTGGAACCTCAAATTTCTAGCTTGAATAATAAGCTGGTGACAATTTGGCGCCAGCTCATCGCGATCAACGAATTGAGTAGCAATTTTTTTGCCAACCCAACTCGTGCGTGGAGGTGTAATGGCTTAAGGCAGGTGGAAGGGAAATTCGGGTATTTACGACAGGGAGATTTCATTGAAGATAATTGCGAAAAATTTGTATATAATGGAGTTCATGAGGATTGGGTATGAAACTTTGGGTATCAAAAACACATTCTGATGAGGGAGAAGACCTTGCCAAAGAAGGCAAGCTGGTAATTATCAAAGTTACAAAAGAAGACGTAAGACAAATTGCGAGTTTTTTTCAGAAGGTTTCTTTATATCTTAAAGAGAATGATTTTTGCCATATGCATTTTAGGGATTTTCTGAAAGGCTGGAACCGCAAAGACGATATCGACATTCAAGTTGATGTTGTCCCAAAAAAGTAACGGATACATAGCCAGGCGATGGTTGTGCGAGCTGGGTGGTATGGTTGGGGTTGGTCAGTGATCCTGATCAACAATAAATCCGATTCTTTTGGGTTTTGCGGGTGGCAGGGGAGGTGGTTCCATCAGTTTTCGGATGGCCGCAAAAATCAATCGGATGTCGCTGCTATTTTGGCCCACTTTTTGCTCTAGTTGTTCCAGTTTATGCGCAAGTTCCTTATGGGTAGCTAGTACCTGCCGGAGTTTTACAAAGGCGCGCATGATGGCTATGTTAACGAAAATGGCACGCTTACTGTTTAAAACCGTCGATAACATGGCGATTCCCTGTTCAGTGAAAGCTAGCGGCAAATAACGATGGCCGCCCCAACTTGAGGTCACAACTTGTGACCTCAAGACTGTGGTTTCTTCTTGACTTGAGGTGCCAAATTGGCACCTCAAGTTTTCGGCTTCCTGTTTGGTCAACCTAAACATGAAATCAACCGGGAAACGTTTAATGTTTCTTCTAACCTGGCGGTTTAAATATTTAGTTTCGACCGCATAAAGCTTGGCTAAATCTGCATTTAGCATTACCTTTTGCCCGCGGATGAGATAGATCTTGTTTTCGATCACTTCACTTGGCAATAAATTGTTTATGCCATATTTACTAGCAACTTTTTTGCCAACCCAATCCGTGCGTGGGGGTGTAGTGGGGTAAGGCAGGAAAAAGGAACAATTAAGCGTGTACGACAGGGGGGGATGGGGTTACATCATCCAATAAATCAAGCTCAGCACATAAACCGCTGTAAAATATTTTGTACGCCCAATGCCCTAAAGCAACCCGTCATTGAGCCCGAGCGGCCATGGTTCCTGAGCGTAGCGAAGGAGAGCGAGGGCGAAAATGAGAGCTCCGAAAATCTCGGCGGGAGTTTCGGACGAGCGAATTCCGGAGGGATCCTTAGGGATACCGGAACTCGCGAGAAGTGGTTGCGTAGGGCATTGGGCGGGAAAAAATAACAGCGCAATATTGCCGAGCGTGAAAAGGCTAAATTACGCCGCCTTCTTCAGTATCTCCGCCATATCCGTTTTTTCCCACGGCAGGTCAAGATCATTGCGGCCAAAGTGGCCGTAAGCGGCAACTTGCTTATACAGCGGCCGGCGCAGGGTCAGCTTTTTAATGATCATGCCGGGGCGCAGGTCAAAACTTTCGAACACGATTTTGGAAATTTTCTCGTCCGAGATTTTGCCGGTGCCAAAAGTGTCAACCATAACAGAAAGTGGTCGCGCCACCCCGATGGCATAAGCAACTTGCACTTCGCATTTTTTGGCTAATCCCGCCGCCACCACATTTTTGGCAACGTAGCGCGCCGCGTAATTGGCTGAGCGGTCAACTTTGGTTGGGTCTTTGCCGGAAAACGCGCCGCCGCCGTGCCGCGCATAGCCGCCATAAGTATCAACAATGATTTTTCTGCCGGTCAGCCCCGCGTCCCCCTGCGGCCCCCCAATTACAAACCGGCCGGTAGGATTGACGTAATATTTAATATTTTTATCGACTAATTCGGCCGGGATAATTGGCAGGATGACTTTTTCGATTATGTCGGCGCGGATCTGGTCGGCTTGGGCATGCGGTTCGTGTTGGGCGGCGATTAAGACACTGTCAATGCGGACAACTTTGTCGTTGTCGTATTCAACCGATACTTGTGATTTTCCGTCCGGCCGCAAATATTTTAATTCACCGTTTTTACGAACGGCCGCCAATTGTTTGGAAAGTTTGTGCGCCAAGGAAATGGGGAGCGGCATCATCTCTTCGGTTTCGTCGCAGGCAAACCCAAACATCAATCCCTGGTCGCCGGCGCCTAAGTGTTCCAGATCTTCTTTTACTACTTCGCCGCCGCGGATTTCCAAACTTTTATCCACGCCCATGGCGATATCTTTGGATTGTTCTTTGAGCGATACCAAAACGCCGCAGGTTTCGTAGTCAAACCCCTGCTTGGCATCGACGTAGCCAATTTGGCGGATGGTTTCCCTTACAATTTGCGGGATTTCAACGTATGTGCCGGTGGAAACTTCCCCGGCCACAATGCACAGGCCAGTGGTAACCAGGCATTCAACCGCAACGCGCGCCGGCGGGTCTTTAGCAATGATGGCGTCTAAAATTGCGTCGGAGATTTGGTCGCAAACTTTATCCGGATGCCCTTCGGTTACGGATTCGGAAGTGAAAAGATGTCGATGCTTTGCCATGGTGTTTCTCTCCTTCTATGTTGATTAAAGTGTTGATTAGGAAAACATGGGCAGTATATACGAGCCATGTTGCTTAGTCAATCATAAACCCTGAATGAGGTATATGGCCGAGCGCTCAATTATGCTAAAATACACCAACATGGGTGACTTAAGCGAACATTTTAACCACAAAGATTTTATTTGCCGCTGCGCGGTCTGCAAAGGAAAAGAATTCAAAATCCATCTGGGATTGGTGGGGATTTTGGAGCAGGTGTGGGAGCATTTTCAGAAGCCGATCAAGGTTTTGCAGGGATTTAGGTGTGAAGAGGAAAACGAAAAAGAAGGCAAGCCGCAAAAAAGCTTGCACGTTTTGGGGAAAGCGGTGCACGTGGTGATTCAAGATGTGTCGCCGCCGGCATTAATTGAATATCTGCGGACACTGGAGGATGTGCGGGGCATTGGTTTTAATGTAGAGGATAACTCGGTCCATATTGATGCCCGGCGCGATGTCAGGGTGGAGTGGGTGCGGGAGGGGAAGAGCCGCTACGTCCCACTGTCGCCCGAAAAGAAGCAGCAGTATGGATTGACTTAGGTGAAAGTCAGCCTGCAAAAATTCATTACCTACCTCAAACGCGAGAGAAACCTTTCTCCCCACACTGCCACCAATTATTTCCGTGATCTTGTCCAATTAGTGGAGTTTTTGTGTAAACAAGGTACGATCAGCTTGGACAAAATTAATATTTCCGTGGCGCGCCAATTTTTGCTTTTTTTAGAAGAAAGGAAATATTCGCGCCGGTCTTTGGCCCGAAAAATTTCTGCCTGCCGCTCGTTTTTTAAGTATTTGGTGCGGGAAGGGAAAGTGTCCGAAAACCCGTTTAATTTGATTTCCACCCCCAAGCTTTCCAGAAAACTGCCCAATTTTTTATATCTTGAGGAGATGAAAAAACTGCTCGACCAGCCCAAAGTTGAAACCGCGGGCGGGTTGCGGGATCGGGCCATTTTAGAATTGTTATACGGCAGCGGGATGCGGGTATCGGAAATTGTGCAGTTAAACATGGGGGACATTGATTTGGACGGCGGGGAGGTGCGGGTTTTTGGCAAAGGCAGTAAGGAGCGGGTGGTTTTGATTGGCAGCCATGCCAAAGCGGCCATCCAGGAATATATTGATCAGGGGCGGCCGGAGTTTGCGGGAGGCCGGACAAAGAAGGCGGGCGGCGCGATTTTTTTGGGGAGGCATGGGACCCGGATAACTTCGCGCAGTATTGAGCGCATGATTTCTCTGTGCGCCAAAAAGGCCGGGTTAGTGAAAAAAGTTACGCCGCATACTATCCGCCATACCTTTGCTACCCACATGCTGGCTGGCGGCGCCGATTTGAAGATTGTGCAGGAGTTATTGGGCCACGCCTCGCTTTCTACCACCCAGGTTTATACCCACATTACCCGCGAGCAGATGAAAAAAACGTACGATGCGCATCACCCGCGGGCGTGAAATTGACACCCCCCTTTCCATACATATATAATACCCCAATGCAAATTGACATTTCCAAGCTGCTGAAAGCCCCCGGTGAGGCAGAAAGCATCAAATTTAATGACTTGATCCGCTATGCAGACGACCTGGTAAAAATTGTTGCCCCGGTCAAAGCGGACTTGCGGTTGGTAAATACCGGCCGCACCATCCTGTTGACCGGGACCGCCCAAACCAAGGTCCAGCTGGTCTGCTGCCGCTGTCTCAAGCCGTTTATTTTGCCGGTTAAGCTTGATTTGGAGGAAGAATACACGGTAAAACGCGAAAAAAAGGATGCGGTTGGGCCCAATGCTGGTGCCCGCGGGGCAAAACGGGCCGCGGCAGTGGAAGTGGAGCTTAAAGACCAGGACTTTGTCTTTGAAATTGGCGCCGACAACACTATTGACTTGTTTGAAGCAATCAGGCAGAATTTACTAGCCGCGATTCCAATAAAACCCATTTGCAACGATAAATGCAAGGGGCTTTTGGTGCCCGGCGGGGAAAAAGCCAGGGAGAAGCCGGTTGATCCCAGATTAGCGAAACTGAAGGATTTGAAAATAAGGAGGACACGATAAAATGCCCCAGCCAAAAAAGAAACACTCAAATTCGCGACAATGGCAGCGCCGTGCCAATTGGAAGTTAACCGCCAAAAAACCAACCCTCTGCCCCCAATGCGGTGCCCCAACCTTGCCCCATTTTGCCTGCCCCAATTGCGGGACCTACCGCGGGCGTGAAGTGATTAAGCCCAAGACCGCCAAGGACAAAAAGGAGAAAAAGTAGTTTTGATCACGATTGCGCTGGACGCCATGGGCGGGGACAATGCGCCCCGCGAACTGGTTAAAGGAGCCCTGTCTGCCGCCAAGGAATTTGGTTTGCGGATAATTTTGGTCGGCGACGAAAAAAAGGTAAAAGCCGAGCTGGGTAAATACCCGCGTAACGATAATGTTACCGTGGTTCATGCCAGCCAGGTTATTGGAATGAATGAATCCCCGGTGGCGGCGGTTAAGCAAAAAAAGGATGCGTCGGTAAACGTGGCGGTGTCGCTGGTCAAAGCCGGCCGGGCGGATGCCATTGTTTCGGCCGGCAATACCGGGGCGCTGATGACTGCGGCGTTATTTGGCTTGGGCCGGATTAGAGGCATAGAGAGACCCGCCATTGCCACAATTTTCCCTTCGGCTTATGGCCCGGTTCTATTGCTGGACATGGGAGCCAATGTTGATT
>JBAZQH010000004.1:0-34347 GCA_041645285.1 Candidatus Margulisiibacteriota bacterium
AATTCCGGACACGCCAATTCCAGACGCGCCAAATCAACCGGTCTCCCCGCCAATAACTGAACCCTTGGCCGAACCACCAATGCCGACTACCTCCAGCCCCCCAAGTTCCAATCCACCGGCCAGCCACCCTGTTCCCACGCGACCTGCTCGCAATAACTTGCCGGACAAAACGAAAATGTTGGAAGCGCTTGGACAACTGAAAGCGCGCGTTACATCCGAATCGGCAGGGTTTTTCTTGGAAGATATAGGCGTTGCCCTTCGCCACTGTCCTCGGGGCGATGCCGCAGCGCTAAGATTGTTTTTCGTTATCATTCAGTATCTTGAGCAAAGAGATTTTAAAAGTGCCAAGACGCTGTGGGACGAACAGTGGTAATTTCTTTATGGCAATGGCGCTTGGCTTTTCGGTAAATATTTTGCAGTTTATTTCCGGCTGTGATATTCTCATGTTGTCAAATGCTACCAGCGCAACCTAAAAAAATAATTTGTTTGTTTTGCTTGGTTTGCTTTTTCTGCATGCTGGGCGGGGCGGGTGGGTTGGCCATGGGTGGAGCCATCCAATCCGGCCAATTTTCCGACATAAATAAAAAGGCGCCCGATTTTGCCTTAAAAGATTTATTTGGCAACGACATCCGCCTTTCTGATTATAAAAACAAGGTAGTTTTATTAAATTTTTGGGCCACGTGGTGTCCGCCCTGCCGCGAAGAAATGCCCGCATTGCAGCGCCTGCACAATAAGATGGTGGGCCGCGATTTTATTATTTTGGCGGTCAGCGTCGATTATATGGACCCGGCCAAAGTAAATGATTTTTTAATCAAGGGTGGATATACTTTCAAGGTATTACTCGATACCCAAAATCAGGCATCCGCCAAATACGGTGTAACGGCCATTCCCGCTACGTTTATCATTGACAAAAAAGGCAAACTGGTTGAGCGGCACATCGGGATGTTAAATTGGGCCAGCCCGGCGGCAGTAAATCGGATAGAAGAGTTGATGAAGAAGTAGGATAAAAATTGTCATGGAAACCGTAACTTTACCGATTGCTTTTTTGGCGGGGATACTTTCGTTTTTCTCGCCGTGTATTTTGCCGATTGTACCGGCATATCTCCTGTGTATCGCCGGGCTTTCTTACGCCGAATTTTCTGCTGGAAAAACTGTGCGTACGCAACAACAGATGATTATCAATGCACTGCTTTTTATCGCTGGTTTTTCTTTGGTTTTTATTCTATTAGGGGCGGCCGCGGGATTAGCCGGGGCCTGGTTATTTGGCGCAAAAAAACTGGTGCGCATTTTAGGTGGGGCATTGATTATAGCTTTGGGTTTGTATGTGATGGGGTTGATAAATTTAACTTTCCTGCCGCTTGGGCGCCGCGCTGATTTAGGGAGGAAATCCCCCGGGAGGGCGGGAGCATTTATGACCGGCATTGTTTTTGCGGTAAGCTGGACCCCCTGCGTGGGACCGGTTTTGGGCTCAATCTTATTGTTAGCCGGGGCCATTGCTACCCTGCCAATTGGGGTCATGTTGTTAACTGGTTACGCGCTGGGATTGGCGGTCCCGTTTTTTATTTGCGCCTTGTTTTTGCGCGAAATCATGACCGTTTTAACCAAGCTTAATCAATATGCCGGCGCCATCAAAATCATCAGCGGCCTGTTTTTGGTAGTGATCGGAATTTTGCTGTTGTTGGATAAGTTTGGGTTTTGAGTTTTAGGACTTCAGTTTTTATTCTTTGTTTGCTCTTCATGGAGCGATAATATTTGATTGAGCGTTATGGCCAGTACTGTGCTTAGTGTCAAAGATGAGTCGAAAAGCGGCCGCAATAAATACGGTACGCCGTCATATAGCGATGGCAGCAGGTCCAAGCTGAAGGCAAAAATAATCGCGACCCCCACCACAAACGTCTTTTTTATGTTTACCCCTGAACTTAAAATAATCTGGAACCCTGACATAATCATGAAGCAGGTAACAAAGATCAAAATGGCTCCCATTACCGGCATTGGCATCAGTGTTAAGATCCCGGTTATTTTTGGGAAAAACCCAAGGAAAATAAAAAGTCCGCCGGCCATAAATGCAATGGTGCGGCTGGTGGCGCCGGAAGCGCTGCTTAAGGCTACGTTGCTGGCAGAAGTATCGGAGGCCATGCCGCCCAGCAGCCCGGAGGCAGTAACGCAGATTGCATCTGCCGTGAGTCCGTTGGAAATCCTTTGCATGTCCGGCTCTTTCCATTCCTCGTCGTTTACTTTTTCGCACATGATCAGGTTGCCAAACGATTTTAGTGCGCCGGTAATGGAGACGATGATAAAAGTGGGCAGGAGCGTCCATTGAAATGTTACATTAAGAATTGACCCAAAAAATGGTGAAGCAACCAGTGGGGCGTTCATCAGGTGGTTTAACTGAGTTGATGTGATTAGTCCGGCAGCGTAAGATAACAGGTAACCGCAGAACATCCCGGCTAAAACGCTGTAGAGGCGGAGTTTTCCCTTGCTCCAAACATTGATGCCAACCATGATCAAAAGGGTTGCGCTCGCGACCCAAAGGCAGTTTATCTGAATTGGTTCTCCTTGATAATTAATCCCCAGAAATTTTGACGCCCCCAGCGGGATTAAGCTAAATGCTACCATCAAAACTACCAGCCCGGTTATTTCTGGAGGAAACAGAAACTTTAGTTTGCCAACAAAGCGCGAAAAAACGGCTTCCACCAATCCTGCAGCAATGGTCATGCCCCGCATGAGGGGTAATCCCCCCAGCCAGGCCGCATCCATGGAAGCAATAAAAAAGTTAGGTCCGCACAAATTCGGGCAAACATAGCCGGACCCGATGCCCCCCCAGCGCATGGCCTGCACAATTGTGCCAATTCCACAGGCAATCATGGTCATGGCAACCACAGAGCAAACCTGTTCAAATGAGCCGCCGATCTCGCTGATTAAAACTACCGGTAAAATCAGCGTGCTCGACATCAAAAAGATATGTTGTAGACCTAGGAAAAAAAGCGTGAGCAAAGGCGGGCGGTCTTCCAGGCCGTAAATTAAGTTAGCTGGTTTTTTTGCCATAAATTGTTTCCTTTATTTCATCCAAATTGGAGTTGCGGGATAAAAGCCCATAGTAATATAGTATATTGCGTTGTCAGAATATACTTTTTTGATGTAAGCAAGCTTGCGTTGCAGCTTTCCGCTCTCTTCGTTTGGCCAAACGTAGCATACCCATACCTGGTCTTTTGTTTTTAATGCTTTCAGTGCGGTATCGCCGATGTTTACCCCGTGGAGCTTGAACATCTTTAAGAGGTTTCTCTTTATATTCAGTGACGGAAAATTCGGATCTACCAGGAAATTACCGTTGGCGTCCATTACTGCCAGATAACTGTTCATAAAATGGAAATTGTCATGCTGGGTTTTTAGTTTTTTAATAAACGCTTTTCCTCCCAGCTGGCGCATTTCGGCCGCGGCCTTATCCACCTGTTGTTGGACAAACTTTTTTTCGGGTTTTATGTTATACGATCCGCTACCAACCAGGTAGACTTTGTTTTGGGGGGTGATGGCCTTGCGCACATAGGAACTTTTCCAAAAGGGAAATAAGCGCGCGGGGTCTTCCCATAAGTAAAACACCCAGCCGCTACTGTCGGGTGCCGGGCTTTTTCCGACTTCTGTTATCATCTGGATTACCGGGCGGTTTTCAATATCCCGGAAATTACTCATATCCTGTCCTATCAGCGATGGTTCAACGGGGTGAAAAGCGCACTTGCCGGGAATGTCGTACACAAACAAATAATATTTGTTGTTAAGCCAACGGGAATTTTTCTTGCCAAACGCAGCAAAGGCCGCCTCCCCTTGTTGTTCGATTAATGTAGCGGCATCTTCTACCAAAATCACCAGTTGACGGGTGTCTGCGTAGGTATATTGCATGAGCTTGTCACGGAGTTCCGCCACGGCGGCGCTACTTAAACCATAAATGAGGAATAAAAGAAGTAGGGAAATCTTTTGCCAGCCCAAAAAGTTTTGCCGCATGCCAGAAAGTTTACATTTTCTGCGCCGCCTTAGTCAAGGCGCAGAGATAAAAAATTTACCCATTTGTAACGTTACCTTCATCAAACTGTAGCCTTCTTCGTCGATAATTCTTTCGATCAATTATCAACGATTCTAAAGGAGGTTAGTGATGAAAAGAAAAGTTTTTCTGGCTTGGATAATGTTGGCGCTGTTTATGTTTTCCGGAATGAGCTATGCGGATACTCAAAAAGTGGCCGATAATCGCGATGCGAAAATCGGCGGGCAGGTATTTTTTCGCTGGCAGAAATATACGGAAAACGGCGAAACCACGGCCAATAACTTTGATGTTGAGCGTGCATATATTGATGTAAAGAAAAAATTAGGATCCGGAGCTTCGGCGCGGATTACTTTGGATGTGGCGCGATTAAACAATGATACCCGAAAAAATCTTTTCGATTATTTGAAGTATGCTTATGTTGATATCCCCATCAACCTTTCGGCGTCACTCCAGCCAATCCCTTATGATTTGATCGGTAAAATCGGCTTGCAGCACACAGTCTGGATTGATTGGGATGACAAGGTCATGGGCCTGCGCTGGATTGCCAAGAGTTTGGTTGATAACGAAGGAGTTATGAGCTCGGCGGATTTTGGTTTAGGGGCAAAAGGCAAGATTAGCGTGGCCGGGTTGCCGGAAATTGAATACCATGCGACTGTCCTCAACGGTTCCGGCTACGCCACCACCGAAGGCAACAGCGCCAAAAATTTGGATCTGCGCCTGAACGCCAGCTTATATAAAAATGAAGAGGTAGGTGAGGTGATTTTGGGGGCATACTCCAATAACGTAGGTTTGGCCAGCTCGGGTTTAACTGCAACGGATAGCCGCTGGGGTGGCACCCTGGCGTTTAAAAACGATTGGAGTACGGTTTATGGCGAGTATTTAACCGGGACCACGGTGAATGGTTACAGTGCGGGAGCGTGGTTGGGCTTGCCGGCAGCTTTCCGGCTATTTGCGCGTAAAGATTATTATGATCCAAACGTTAATACGGCTAATAACCAGCTTGACCGGCTATTTTACGGCGTGATTTATGATTTGAGTAATGACATTAAATTTTCGGCGGACATGCAAAGCGTAACCGGGGGGACATCGGCCTCAACCAGCGCCGGGAAAACTACTACCGCGTTTTATTTGCATTCATTAATAAATTATTAGCGAATTGAAATATGCTATAATTTTATAGTGAATAATTCAGACATCCTAATCATCGAAGACGAAAAAGATATTGCCGAGGCGATCGAATATAACCTAAAAAGAGAAGGGTTTAAGGTTGCCAAGGCCTACGACGGGTTAAACGGCCTGCGCGCCGCGCAAGAAAAAGTCCCCGCCCTGCTGATCCTCGATTTGATGCTTCCCGGTATGTCCGGCATTGATATTTGCAAAACACTAAAAAAAGATCCCAAAACGGCCGGCATCGCAATCATCATGCTAACTGCTAAAGGCGAAGAAGTGGATAAAGTGGTTGGGTTTGAGGTTGGCGCCGATGATTACATGACCAAACCCTTTTCCATGCGAGAATTAATTGCCCGGGTGCGCGCGGTCCTAAAACGCTATGGCGCCAAAGAACGTGCCGTAAAATCAATTTTGCGGTTTCCAATGCTTGAAATTGATATTGAAAAACACGAAGTGAAAGTTGGCGGAAAAACCGTGGCGCTGACTGCCAAAGAATTTTCGCTTTTACAGTATCTGGCGGAAAACCAGGACAAGGCGTTTGGCCGCGACCGCTTGCTGGACGCGGTTTGGGGGATGAATACCGCGATTGAAACCCGTACCGTAGATGTGCACGTGCGCCGCTTGCGCGAAAAAATTGGCAAAGCGGGAAAGTATATCAAAACTTTGCGGGGGTTCGGTTATAAGTTTGCGGTAAAATAGGAAAACCCGGAGACTAGAGGCAAAGCAATGTTTAATAATTTTAGATCAATTTTATTTTTTCCTTCATCGGTATTGTGGCGCTGACTTTGCTGGTTTTTGGGCTTTTGGCCGCGCCGCGGATCAAGGCCTCAACCAGCAACTTGGTTTCTGCTGAATTGTATCGGCAGGCGGCATTGTCGTCCGGCAGTTTTGTAAGTATCCTGTCCGGCGGGGACGCTTTGGCTTTGCAAAAAAAAGCGGTAGCATTGTCAAAAATTTCCGACAGCCGGATCACGGTGCTGGATGCGCGGGGCAAAGTGTTGGCGGATTCATTGGTGATGAGACGCCGCAGTGCCAGTTTGGATCGGGCATTAGTTTTAGTTGAGGTTCCATTAAAGAACAGTGCAGGGAAGGTAGTGGGTTGCCTGCGCCTGGCCGTGGCAGAGGATCGGGCCGCGTCAGTAATTGTGAAATTTTACAAATCGTTGCTGGCGGCGTTTGTTTTTGCCATGATTGCGGTAATTATTGCCAGCGGGGTTCTGGCGCAAATCCTGGGCAAACCGGTGACGCGTTTAACCGGTATTGCCGAAAAAATTGCAGAGGGCCAATTTCCCCAAGTCATTTTGCACCGCTCCCGTTTTGAAGTTGGGCGCTTGGAAGAAGCGGTGGAAAAAATGAGCCAAAAACTAGCCGACAATTTCCAAAAAATTAATGCACAAAAAGGACAAATGGCGGCCATCCTATCGGGCATGGCAGAAGGGGTTTTGGCGGTTGATCAGAATGGCCGGATTATTTTGGCCAACCCGGCGGTAGAAAAAACGTTTGGCATCCTCGAGCTGGATATCTTGGGCAAAACCGTCAGGGAAGGCATTCGGAATAACGAAATTGCTGACCTGGTAGAAGAAGCGCAAAGGGCCCAACACACCGTGGAAAAAGAAATCAGCATGATTATGCCAATCCAGGGAGAATTTATTGCCCATGCCAGTCCCATCCAAGACCGCGCCGGAAATTTATTTGGGGTGGTGGCGGTTTTGTACAATGTGACAGAAATTAGGAAACTGGAGCGGCACCGTTCTGAATTTGTGGCCAATGTTTCGCACGAGCTTAAGACCCCGTTGACGGTGATCCGTAGTGCGGTAGAAACATTGCAGGGCGGAGCGGTGGATGATCGGGCCGTTAACCGCAATTTCTTGAATAAGATTCAAAAGCATTCTGATAATCTTTCGGCCTTAATTGATGATATTTTAGAAATATCCCGTTTGGAAGCAAAAAAAGAGTTGGGCCCATTTGTCAGGTTGGATTTGGAGATGTTGGTCAACCGCGCGCTGGATACAGTAGCTGAATCGGCTAAACAGAAAAATATAATCATTGAAAAACACTGTGACGGCGGAGAAAAGTCAATCAGCGGGATTGAGGACCACGTCTATCGGGCAATCGTTAATTTATTGAATAATGCGATTAATTATAATAAAGCAGGCGGCCGCGTTGATATTTATTGCAATAAAACGGACAATAAAATTGTAGTTAAAATTATAGATAAAGGGATTGGCATTGCCGAGCGTCACCTGTCGCGAATTTTCGAAAGGTTTTATCGTACCGATGCCGCGCGCTCGCGCGAATTAGGGGGGACGGGGTTGGGTTTAGCAATTGTAAAACATGTTATGAATATCCATGGCGGCAGTGTGACGGTGGAGAGCGTGGAGGGGGAGGGATCGACGTTTACGCTTGTTTTTACGGCAGCTGGTTAAGCGGCGGATTATAAGAGTTTACCCCCAATTTACACCCCCGTAACATTCCTGTAACAATTATCAGCGATAATTATGTGTATGAGAAAGACATCTTTGTGTTTATTCATTTTGATTGCTTTAGTTTGCCTCATTCCTGCTTGTTCCCGCTCGCATAAAGCCCTCCAGATTAAAGGTTCGGATACCATGGTCAACCTGGCTCAGGTATGGGCCGAAGAGTTTATGAAAAAATATCCGGCCGCTTCGATGGCGGTAACCGGCGGGGGATCCGGCACCGGGATTGCGGCGCTGATCAGCCAGGCAACCGATATTGCTATGACCTCGCGCGATATGTCAAAAAAAGAAATTGAGGCAGCACAATCCTATGGCGTGTCCCCGCAGGAATATCGGGTAGCGCAAGATGGGATTGCGGTGGTGGTTTCGAAAAAAAATCCCATCAGTCAGTTAACCCTGCAGCAGCTTTCGGCAATTTTTACCGGAGAATATAAAAACTGGAAAGAGCTAGGCGGGCAAAATGCCCGGATGGTAGCCCTGTCCCGTGACCGAAATTCCGGAACCCACGTATTTTTCCTGGAAAAAGTGGTTAAGTTGGGCGACAAAAAAAGTGTTAAGGAATTTGGCTCGGCAGTGCTGATGATGCCTTCCAACCAGGCCATTGTAGAAGAAGTTTCCGGCAATCCTTCGGCGGTGGGGTATATCGGGTTGGGTTACTTGACCAATAAATTAAAGGTGGTGGCGGTGGCCAAGGATGAATATTCCCGTTTTATTGTTCCTACTAATCTTACGGTTGCCGATGGTACTTATCCCATTGCGCGCCCATTAAATTTTTATACCGATGGCGTTCCATCGGGCGAAGTAAAGACATTTTTGGACTTTGTGTTAAGTCCGGCAGGGCAGAAGATTGTTTTAGAAATGGATTTTGTGCCGATAAAATAGGGCGCAACCGCATAAGCGCACAAACAATAAGCGGGAAGCAGAGAAAGATGCAAAAACGTTATTTCGAAAAACTGGTTGAAGCCGCGGTTTTTTTGAGCGGCTTGACGGCAGTCCTGTTTGTAATTTTAATTTTTGTTTTTTTGTTCCGTGAAAGCGCCGTATTTTTTTCCCGCGTAAACATTTTTGCGGTTTTGGGGGGCAGAAATTGGTATCCCCTGTCCGAGCCGCCTCAATTTGGTTTTTTGCCGCTGCTTTTGGGGTCTTTGTGGGTTACGTTTGGGGCGGTGGTGGTGGCCCTGCCGTTTGGCTTGGCGGCCGCGATTTATATTTCTGAAGTAGCTCCCGCGCGCCTGAAAGATATTTTAAAAACTGGGATCGAGCTTTTGGCCGCAATCCCAAGTATTGTTTTGGGGTTTATCGGGATTGTGGTTCTGGCGCCTTGGTTGAAAAACCTGTTTAATTTGCCCTGCGGGCTGATGGCATTGACCGGATCAATTTTGTTGGGTTTCATGGCCATGCCAACTATTGTATCAATCATTGAGGATTCCATTGCTTCGGTCCCTCGCAGTTATAAAGAAGGGGCGCTGGCGCTGGGAGCTACCCATTGGCAAACTATCCGGCGGGTCATTTTGCCGGCGGCGTTGCCCGGCATTATTGCTGCGGTGATGTTGGGGATTGGACGCGTGATCGGCGAAACCATGGCGGTCCTGATGGTTACCGGTAATGCGGCCATTATCCCAACCAGTATTTTACAGCCGGTACGCACGCTCACCGCCACGGTGGCGGCCGAGATGGGTGAAGTGGTTCGCGGCAGTTTGCATTACTATGCGTTGTTTGGGATCGGGTTGGTTTTATTTGTGATCACTTTTGTGATTAATTTGGTCGCGGATTTGGTTTTGCACCGGAAGCGGGTTTAATCGATGGGAAATCCGAAAATCATTCAAAAAATAGTGTTTTTCTTGTTAGCGGCCGCCACAGTTGCCATCATTATTCCTGTGGCACTCATTTTTATCATTATCTTGGTTAATGGTTTGCCGGCGTTGACGCCAGAATTCTTGTTTGCCGCGCCCCGGTCGGGGATGAAAGCCGGCGGGATTTTCCCGGCGCTGGTGGGCACAATTTATTTAACGCTGGGCACCATGCTTTTTTCCCTGCCGTTGGGGGTCTTGGCGGCGGTTTATTTGACCGAGTATGCAAAAGAAAGCTGGTTGACGCGCGTGATTGAAGTGGCAATTGTTAACCTGGCGGGGGTGCCGTCGATTGTTTATGGATTGTTTGGCTTAGGTGCGTTTGTCATGTTTTTAAATTTGGGGGCCTCAATCCTGGCGGGTTCATTAACTTTGGCCATCATGACTTTGCCGGTGATCATTACCGCCAGCCGCGAAGCCCTGACCGCAGTTCCCAAATCGTTCCGCGAAGTCAGCTATTCCTTGGGGGCTTCCCGCTGGCAGACGGTTTGGAAAGTAGTGTTGCCCAATGCTGTGCCGGGGATCATCACCGGAACTATTTTGGGCCTGTCCCGGGCGGCGGGTGAAACCGCGCCCATTTTATTTACAGCCGCGGCTTTTTACCTGCCAAAATTGCCGCAATCGGTTTTTGACCAGGTCATGGCGCTGCCTTATCACATTTATGTATTGTCTACGCAGGTTCCCAATGTTCCGGTAAAAATCCAATACGGCACAATTTTAGTGCTGGTCATGCTGGTTTTTATCATGAATATTACTGCGGCTGTACTTAGGGCGCGGTTCAGAAAGAGAAAATTATGGTAGCAAAGATTATTGTAGAAGGACTTACGATTTCGTACGAAGGGCAGCCGGCGGTACGCAATTTGGCGCTGGCGGTGGAAGAGCGCGAAATCCTTTCAATTATTGGCCCTTCCAACAGCGGCAAGACCTCTTTCTTAAAAACTCTCAACCGGATGAACGATTTTTTGCCGGGCTTCAAAATGGAGGGGCGCATTGCGCTGGACAATAGAGATATTTACCGCGAGCTGGACGTTTTACTGCTGCGCAAGAGAATCGGCATGGTCTTTGCCTTGCCCTTGCCCCTGCCGCTTTCTATTTTTGATAACGTAGCTTACGGCCCAAGATTGCACGGGACGAAAAATGCCGCGGCGTTAAATGCAATTGTGGAACGCTGTCTGAAGGCCTCGTATTTATGGGAAGAAGTTAAAGATCGTTTAACTACGCCGGCCTTTTGTTTATCCGGCGGGCAGCAGCAGCGCTTGTGTATTTCGCGGACATTAGCGGTGGAGCCGGAAGTTATTTTATACGACGAGCCCTGCTCCGGGCTGGATCCCATTTCCACCGCCAAAGTAGAAGAGGCGATGCGCGAATTGAAAGAAAAATATACTCAAATCCTGGTTACCAATAATACCAAGCAGGCCGCGCGCGTTGCCGATCGGACGGCTTTTTTCTTGATGGGAGAGCTGGTTGAAATTGGAACCACCTCTGAATTATTTACGCGTCCTAAAGATCAGCGGACTGATGATTACATTGCAGGAAGGTTTGGATAAACCGCTTATGCCTGAAACCAGCGACAATATAATTATTGCAGTTAATCGCCTGGATTTTTTTTACGGTAAATTCCAGGCATTGATTGACGTTAACCTGGAGGTGGAACGCAATCGCATTACTGCTTTGATTGGGCCTTCGGGTTGCGGCAAGTCAACTTTTTTGCGCTGTTTAAATCGCATGAACGATTTGATTGACTCTTCCCGTGCTGCTGGCAGTATAAAAATCGACGGTGAGGAGGTTTTAAGCCCCAAGATTGATCTGGTCAATTTGAGGAAGAAAGTAGGGATGGTTTTTCAGCGGCCCAATCCTTTTCCCCTTTCAATTTTTGAAAATATTGCCTTTGGCCTGCGGGTGCATCGCCTGGCGCAACGCGAAAAACTTGAAGAAATTGTTCACCGGAGCTTGGAAGCGGTTTTACTATGGGATACATTGAAAGACCGGTTGCAGCGTAATGCGCTGACGCTTACGCTTGAGCAGCAGCAGCGCCTGTGCATTGCCAGATTGGTGGCGGTGCAGCCCGAAGTCCTTTTAATGGATGAACCGTGCTCTGCGTTGGATCCGGTGTCCACCCAGCGGATCGAGGAATTAATGCAGATGTTGAAGCGCGATTACACTATTTTGATTGTAACGCACAATATGCAGCAGGCCGCCCGGGTTTCGGACTTTACCGGTTTCTTTTTACTGGGCAAGCTGATAGAATTCGACGTTACCGGGAAGGTGTTTACCGCGCCATCCAACAAAAAGACGGAAGAATACATTACCGGGCGTTACGGATAAAAAAATTGCGCCCGGCCGTGTTTTAGGCGGGTGCGAAAGGGGAAAAAATGATGGACCATAACCGCATGATTGACCAGGACATGGCCGAACTAAAGGACTTGATATTAAAAATGGGGGTCATGGTGCAGGGCCTGATTCATAAATCGGTGGAAGCGTTGAAAAACCAGGATAATAAACTGGCCCAGGAAGTAGTTGAGGAAGACGAAAAAGTTGACCAGCTGCAGCTTGAAGTTGATGAAAAATCTATTCAATTGATTGCGCTGCGCCAGCCGGAGGCCTCTGACCTGCGTTTTATCACTACCGGCATGCGGATTGCCAACGATCTGGAGCGCATCGGCGATTTATCGGAGGATATCGCGCAGCGGGCCATTGATTTGTCCGGCCAACCGCTGCTAAAGCCCTTGATTGATATTCCGCAAATGGCCAAATTATCCCAAAATGCGCTGTCTTTGGTTTTAGACGCTTTTGTAAAACGGGACGCCGCGACGGCTCACCAGGTTTGGGAGATTGAGCGGCAAATTGATGATTTGCGCGATCGCGTGAGCGATGAGTTGCTGGAAATCATGACCAAAGACGCGGCCACAGTTTCGCGCGCGTTTCCGCTGGTTTTGGTTTCGCGCCATCTGGAGCGCATTTGCGACCATGCCACCAACATTGCGGAAGATATTGTTTACATGGTAGAAGGTAAAGTAGTGAAACACGGCGGTCGCGGCGAAAACTAAAGAAAGGGGTAAAGTTATGACAAACGTAAAAGATCGCTTAGCAGTTTATAAATGTAGTGTTTGTGGCAATGTGGTTGAGGTAATGCATGTGGGCGGGGGCGAGCTGGTTTGCTGTGGAAAACCCATGCTATTACAAGTTCCCAATACCGTGGATGCGTCCAAAGAAAAACATGTGCCGGTGATCGAAAAAACCGCCACCGGCTTTTTAGCCAAAATTGGCGCTGTGCCGCACCCGATGGAAGAAAAACATTATATCGAGTGGATAGAAGTGATTGTTAACGGGAAATTATGCCACCGGTTTTTAAAGCCGGGCGATCAGCCGCTGGCGGAGTTTGCTCTGCCGCAGGGAGAAATTGAGGTAAGGGCCTATTGTAATTTGCATGGGCTCTGGAGCGCAAAAGAGTTTTTTGCCAGCTAGCTAAGTTGCGCGGGCGGCGAAAATATGGACCCTAAAATCCTATTTAAAATTAGCTACGGAATGTACTTACTGGGGGCAGCACAGGATGCTAAACTTAACGCCCAGGTAGTAAACACCGTTTTTCAGATCACCGCCGATCCTCCCTGTATTGCAGTCAGCGTTAATAAAAAAAACTTGACCCACGAATATATTTCGGCCAGTAAAAAGTTTTCGGTTTCGATGTTAGACCAGGCCGCGCCCATGGAGTTAATCGGCAAGTTTGGGTTTAAATCCGGGCGCGAGATCGACAAATTTTCCGGGACAAAGTATAAGCTGGGATCTACCGGCGCCCCGGTGGTCCTAGATAATGCCCTGGCGTACTTGGAAGCTGAAGTAATTAATCAAATTGATGTTGCCACGCATACAATATTTATCGGTAAGGTAGTAGAAGCCGAAATTTTAAATGAGGCCGAACCCATGACGTATGCTTATTATCATGCCGTAAAGGGTGGTCGGTCATCTCAAAATGCACCAACTTATCAAAAAATTGACGTGCCCGCCGCAGGTAATATTTCTGCTAGTGTCAGCCAACCGGCAGTGAAAGGAAAAACTAATATGCAAAAATATGTATGCAAAGTTTGTGGATATGTTTATGACCCGGTCGTGGGCGACCCCGACGGTGGCGTGAAACCCGGCACGGCTTTTGCGGACATTCCGGATACCTGGGTTTGTCCGGTTTGTGGAGCGGATAAATCGCAGTTTGAGGCGCAAGTATAAAAGGGAGGGGGCAAACGATGGCAACACAGGAAATCAAAAAAAACATATATTTCGTTGGGGCAACGCACCCTGACCGGCGGCTTTTTGATGAGTTAATTCCTCTGCCGGACGGCACCAGCTACAACGCCTATTTGGTCGTGGGCAGTGAAAAAACCGCGCTGATTGATACCGTTGACCCCGTTAAAGCGCAGGTTTTAATTGATAACCTGCGCGCCTTGAAGATTGATCGCATTGATTACATAATTTCCCACCACGGCGAACAGGATCATTCAGGATCAATTCCGGCAGTGTTGGCTGAATACAAAATGGCCAAAGTGGTGACCAATGCTAAATGTAAAGAAGAGTTGAAAGACCTGCTTTTAGTGCCGGAAGAAAAATTTATTACCGTAGTGGATGGCGAAACATTATCTTTGGGCAATAAAACCCTGCAGTTTATTTTTACCCCCTGGGTGCACTGGCCGGAAACCATGGTAACTTACCTTAAAGAAGATCAAATTTTATTTTCCTGTGATTTTTTTGGCGCGCACCTCGGCGATGGTGAATTGTATTTGGAAGATCGGGAGAAAGTTTATACGGCAGCCAAACGTTACTTTGCCGAAATCATGATGCCGTTTCGCGCTAGCATTCGAAATAACCTGGAAAAAATCAAAGATCTGGGTTTTATTCTGATTGCGCCCAGCCACGGCCCACTGCATCCCCAGCCGTCTTTCATCGTTGAGGCGTACAGAGATTGGATTTCGGATAAAGTGAAAAATGAAGTGGTCTTGCCGTATGTTTCGATGCATGGCAGTACGCTTAAAATGGTAGAACATTTTACTGCGGCGCTGCAAAAGAGAAAGATAACAGTAAAAGCATTTGATTTGGCTAAAATGGATGTTGGAGAATTAGCGATGGCCCTGGTAGATGCGGCAACGGTTGTAATTGCCACGCCTACGGTTTTGGTTGGCCCGCATCCTTTGGCGGTTTATGCGGCCTATTTAGCTAATGCCCTGCGGCCCAAAACCAAATTTGTGGGGGTGGTGGGGTCGTACGGGTGGGGCAGTAAAATGGTGGATACGCTCAAAGGTATGTTGACTAATTTAAAGGTTGAGTTGCTTGACCCGGTGGTTGCTAAAGGATATCCTAAAGAGGCCGATTTTGCGGCGTTGGATAATTTAGCGGAAACGATATTACAAAAACATAAGGCATTGAATTTATAAGGAGGAATAAATGGGCAAGAGTATTAAAGGAACTAGAACAGAGAAAAATTTATTAGCATCATTTGCGGGCGAGTCGCAGGCGAGAAACCGCTACACCTATTTTGCGAGTGTAGCCAAAAAAGAAGGGTTTGAACAAATTTCAGCCATCTTCTTGGAAACCGCCGACAACGAAAAAGAACATGCCAAGCGCTTTTTTAAATTGTTGGAAGGCGGCGCGCTGGAAATAGTTGCAACTTATCCGGCCGGGATCATTAGTACTACAGAGAAGAATTTGGCGGCGGCAGCAGCCGGCGAAAACGAAGAATGGACCAAGCTTTATAAAGACGCGGAAAATATTGCGCGCCAGGAAGGTTTTGATGAAATTGCTAAACAATTTAAAGAGATTGCTGAAGTGGAAGTTGAGCACGAAAAACGCTATCGTATGCTCTTACAAAACATAAAAGAAGGCAAAGTATTCAAAAAGGACACGGCCGTCAAATGGAAATGCCGCAACTGCGGTTATGTTCACGAGGGTCCGGTTGCTCCGGGAAAATGCCCGGCCTGTGACCATCCGCAAGCATATTACGAATTGCTTTGCGAAAATTATTAGATTGTTTATAATTACAGACGGGGAGCCTGCAGTATTCCAAGGCTGAGAACCTCGAAGGAAATCGGGGGACCCGGACAAAAACCTGATCAGGATAATGCCTGCGGAGGGAAAAAATGAACCGCGAAGAAGTTTTCTCCAAAAATGTCCCCTGTGTCAGGGCTGTTTTGAAAGGTAAAAAAATCGGCATTGCTGGCTGCGGCGGCTTGGGATCCAATTTGGCGCAAATTCTGACGCGTATGGGGGCAGATTGTTTTGTCCTGGCGGATTTTGACTTGGTTGAACCCAGTAACCTTAACCGGCAATTCTTTTTTGTTGACCAGGTTGGCCGGCTGAAGGTAGAGGCCCTGCGAGAGAATTTACTGCGCATTAATCCGCAGGTGCAATGCCGCATTGAGAGTAAAAAAATCGCAGCAAAAAATGCCCTCGATTTTTTTCAGGATTGCGCCGTAGTGGCCGAGTGTTTTGACGGAGCGGAAAATAAAGCCATGTTGGTTGAGGCGCTGACCCGGGAGAATAAAATGGTGGTGGCGGTTTCGGGTGTGGCAGGAGCAGCTTCGCCCGAAAGCATAAAAATAACGCGCCCGTTGCCAAACTTGATTTTAGTGGGTGATCCGGTGGCGCCGGATTGCTCTGAAGGATTGATTTGCGCGCGCGTCCTGACCGCAGCCGCAATGCAGGCCTGGGCAATATTAGATTATTTAAAGGATGGAACCTTAACCCTTAATGCATAACGCCAAAAAGAGGTAAAAAATGCAGCTCATCATCAATGGCGCAAAGCAAAATGTTTCCGCCCATGATTTATCAGCATTGTTTGCGGAGTTAAAAATGAACCCGCAAACGGTGGTGGTGGAAAAAAACGACGCAATTATACCGCGCGGTGAAAATTGTGTTCTGCAGGGCGGCGATAAACTAGAAATCGTGCGGTTTGTGGGAGGAGGTTAATAAATAATGACAAATGACAAATTAAAAATCGGTGACCGCGAATTTAATTCTCGATTATTAATTGGTACGGGGAAATTTGGGTCGCATAAAATAATGCGGGCGGCCGTCGATGCGGCTGAAGCCGAAATTGTGACTGTGGCGCTGCGCAGGGTGGATTTAAGAAATCCGCAGGACCAGATTTTAGAGCACTTGGATGCAAAAAAAATATTAATCCTGCCAAATACTGCCGGTGCGCGCGACCACATTGAAGCGGTGCGCATGGCTAGGTTGGCGGCGGCGGCCGGACTGCCTAAATGGGTTAAGCTTGAAGTTACGCCGGAGCCGCGCTTTTTACTCCCCGACCCAATTGAAACCTTAAAAGCCGCGGAGATTTTAGTGAAAGAGGGGTTCAAGGTTTTGCCTTATATCAATGCCGACCCGATTTTGGCCAAAAGATTGGAAGAGGTTGGTTGCGTGACGGTAATGCCGCTGGGCTCGCCCATTGGCAGCAACCGTGGAATCAAAACCTTGGACAATATTCGGATTATTATTGATTTGGTCAAGATCCCGGTAGTGGTGGACGCGGGTTTAGGCAAGCCGTCGGATGCGGCGCTCGCCATGGAAATTGGGGCGGCGGCGGTTTTAATTAATACGGCGATTGCCACGGCCGGCAACCCGGTTGAGATGGCGCGTGCGTTTAAGTTGGCGGTGACGGCCGGGCGCCTGGCCTATTTAAGCCGTCTGCCTTCTGAAAAATTTGCGGCCGAGGCCTCCAGCCCGCAGTCAGGTATTATTCACTCATGAATTTCCAAACCGTTGGCGAACCAGTGCGGGGCCTTTTAGAAAAAGCCGAATTTTCTTTGGGTGATTTGCCGGCGCTGGTTTCTCCTGCGGCGGTAGAATTTTTGCCGCAACTGGTTGAAATTGCAAAAAATAAAACTCTACGGCAGTTTGGCCGCACGATAAAAATGTATGTTCCACTTTATCTTTCCAGTTTTTGTGAAAATAATTGCGCGTACTGTAATTTTAACCAGCAAAACTCAACTGCGCGTAAACGGCTAACCCTGGACGAGGCCCGGCAGGAAGCTGATTTGCTTTACGGGTTTGGTTTCCGGCACATTTTGCTGGTGGCGGGAGAAGACCGCGTGTTGATCACGCTTGATTATTTGTCCGCGCTGATAAAAAAACTTAAAGAAAAATTCAGCAGTGTTTCAATTGAGGTGGCGCCGCAAAGCACGCAGGGGTACCAGCAGTTGGCGGCAGCGGGATTGGACGGTTTAACCATCTATCAAGAGACCTATGACCGCCAAGTGTATCAAAGCATGCATGCTAAGGGGCGCAAAAATGATTTTGATTATCGCCTGCAAACCCCGGAGCGGGGAGGCGAAGCCAATTTGCGCGAAATTGGGATTGGCTTTTTGCTGGGACTGGCGGATTGGAGATTGGAAGCCATATCTTTGGCTCAGCACGCTGATTTTTTAATCAAACGATATTGGCGCAGCCAACTTTCAATTTCTTTCCCGCGCATCCAAAAAATTGAAGCCAATTTCATTCCGCCGTATTTTGTTTCCGACCAGGACTTTATTCAATTGTTGGTGGCTTTGCGGCTGGTTTTTCCGCACGTGGATTTAACTTTATCTACCCGTGAAAGCCAGAATTTCCGCGATCAGTTGATTGGCATTGGCATTACCCGCATGAGTGCGGCTTCTTCCACGGTTCCCGGCGGCTACTCAAACCCGCAAAAATTTGGCGGCCAGTTTAAAGTTTCGGATGGTCGCAGTGCAGATCAGGTTGCGGCGGCAATTTCCGGCACAGGGTATGATCCGGTGTTTAAGGACTGGGAAAGTATTTAATGTGGAGAAACTCCACATAATAATCGGGTTTACTAAATAGTAGTAACCCGTTATAATACCTGGAAAATAAGGGAAAATCGGCGGTTCCAGCCAATGGAGGTAAAATTATGCTGTCAGGATTGATTACCGGAATATTGTTGTTGACGTTAGTGGGCTTATTGTTTCTTTTGTGTTTTTCTTACATGCTTTGGATTATGGCCGGGCGCGAAACTGGCAACAACCGAATGCTGGGGCAGGGCTTGGCGGCGGTGGTGGCGGCACTGGCGGTTTTTTTGTTTTTGCTGACCGCAATGTATGCGGGGAAGGTAGTCCCGCAGTCAAATCAAATGGAAGCAATGTGCCAGATGCGTATGCTGCAGCATATGCAAATGATGCAGCACATGCAAATGATGCAGTCAATGTCGATGGAAGGAACAATGCAAATGGCGCCCAGTAAACCGGCGTCCACTGAAGCGGTAAAAAGCAAAAGTTGCACGCCGCAAGCAAAAACTTACACCAAAACCAAAAGCAGCTGCAGCAAATATACGAAAAAATCCACCTATAGAAAAAGTTACAAAACCAAAAAACACTAAAGCGGATAAGCTGCCGGGGCTCAATCAATTTGTGGTTAAAGTGGCGAGATGGGCTTCAAATTTTTTCTCAATTTTTATCGGATGATAAGATAATTTTGCCTGCCGCAGTCCCGGAATCCCCAAATCTTGCTCCAGGTTTACATATTTAAACGGCGCAAAAGTTTTTTGGCAGGCCGCCTGCAATAAAACCTGAGAAATTCCCGAAACGGTTGGCAGGCCGTAAGAAAAATGCACTGCCAGCGTATCGGCATTCAGGCGGCTGCCAAGGATAAATCCCAGCATTTTCCCTTCCGCGTAAATTGCGCCGCCCAGCAATGCCAGCTTATCAAAAAAGCGGAAGGCGTTTTCGACCGCTGCTTTTTGCGCCGTGTGCGCCAGCCGAGGGAAAAAACGGGAAGCTTCTCTGAAGGCAAACCAGTTCTCAAATAATTGCAGGGCCTCGTTTTGGTGTTTTGGAGCAAGCGGCACAAATTGGTATTGCACAAAACTGCTCTTGAATTTTTTAATATGGTTGCGCTTGCCGTCAAATTTTTTGCCTTTTAATTCGGCTAAAACCGCTCTTTCGTAAATGTAATCTGCGTGGCTAACCAGCTCTTTGATTTTAAATTTTTCTGCTGGAAAATTTTTTAAAGAAGATGCGGGAATGCGCGAAAATTTTTGCGCATGATTCAAGCAAATTTCAATCGTGTTTGGCAGCAAATTATCACCCAGCGGTTCCATAAAGAACGGGCATTCATTTAGCGGATTGATTAAAAGGCATAGGTTGTGATTAATGATAGTTAATTGCACCCGGTCAAAATCGCTCCAGATAATCAGGTTGGCGGCCGCCAATTCGCAAATTTTGGGGTGGGCGGCGTTGAGATGCTGCGACAATAGCGGCAAATCGTCAATTTCCAGCGTCTTAAATTCCGGATATTTTGGTAGCATCGGGTAATTTTACCATAAGTGTGCATTTCTCGGGCTGGCACCATTGGCATTCGGCTTCTTCTTTGGCGGGAAGCATTTGGGCTAAAACCTTGATTTCTGCGATAACTTGAAATCCCGCCTTTTTAAAAAAATCGGGGATGACGGTGCGCAAAAAAACTGGTTTTAGGCAGTTTTTTAATAATTGATCTAAAAATTCTTTTCCCAACCCGCGTCTCTGAAATTTTGGATCAATCCCCACCGAGCTTAAAAAATAATATTCCGGATATTCTTCCAGCCGCGCCACACCAATTAGCTCTTTGGTTTTGGAATCGCGTGCCAGATAAAAATTATCATAGGTTTGGTTCTCGCGGGCAAGGTCGAGCGCGACCAGAATGTTTTGGATGTTGGCCATATCTGCCTTTGCGGCAACGGAAATTTTGAGCATGGGAAATATTTTAGCATATGAAAGTGAAATTTTAATCGCACTTTGACGAGGAATAAGGGGTCTCTATGGGAAAGGGACGAGAAAAATATTATTTTAAAAATGAGGAGATAAATTGCTAAGCACTTTTGATGCACTTTCCCGCAGTGTAAGGGTAGTAGATTTCCCAATGGGAAGAGGTTGGGGCCATCAGAGAAATTGGGATCCGCATTTGCGGGCGTCTTATCGGGTGGTTAAAGGGGTGTGCCGGCCAGCGGAGGATGAACGGCAGGCCCGGCTGCATCTGGGCGGGTCATTCATGGTTGGTGAAGGGGATTTTAGCTTTGATCCTGGTCATTTACGCAGTGGGGTTAGTGATTGGGAATCAGGTTGCGGTGAGTTGCGGCAATCGGCGGTGGTTGGGTTTTTGCATGCGGTGGAATTGGTCGAAGGAATTGATCGTTTGCGTACGGTAGTTTTGCAAGAATTGCCGCAGTTTAAAGTGCCTGGTTATGATGAGTATTCGTTTGACCTGCGTGGTTTCATGGGTGATTTTGCGCGTCGTATGCTCCCAGAATATGAAACCAGTTGGCAGGACTGTTGCAATCATGCTCTGCCGCGCATGATGCGAATGCATGAATCTCCCGCCGATTTGGTTTTGCTGGACCAATTTTTAACCGATTGGGCTAATGCTTTTGTGGATGAGGACAAAGTTCATTCTTCTGCCGATGTTTTTTATTTTGGTCCGCAGGGGAGTTCGTTGCCAGAAATATTATCTTCACGCAGCTTGTTAATTACAGCTCCTTTTGCCGCAGCCCTGCAAAAAGAATTTGCCGATTTAAGGATTTTGGGTTTTACGTGTGCAAATAACGACGGCAGCCAATTTGCGGTTGAGGGCAGAATCGGCGGGCAGATTTGGTTGAATAATTTATTGCGGCGAGTGAACGGAGTACGCTGGGCGAGAGCGGAAATCCCGGATAATTTGGATCGATTTGTGTGGATTCAGAATTTACGCATTAATGCGGAACGTGGCATTGTGGAAGTAAGATTAGGAGAAGGTGATACAGAATTAGGCATTGCGGAAATTCCTTTCAGTAACATTGCCTCGCTAATGGCGACCCGGCGCACTTTAGTAAATTTTGAGCCATACCGAGAAAGCGGAAGAATATTTACGCCAGGTTATTTGCGGGCGCTTTCACACCCTTCCCATAGATTATGCTTACCAAGTGATCATGTTGCATGGCAAGATGCGGCTTTCAGTTGGCTGGGAAATTTTTGGGATGAACAGGGTAAAGTAGTAGCGGCGTTGCTTGCTCGGCGCGCGGATGCACCAATCAATGTGATGACCTGGGGAACCGGCGCGAAACCTTTCGAAGTTTACCAATGGGCGGCCCGTCTTTTACAGGCCAAAATAGATTTTCGCGTTGTTTGTTTTGAGGCGCATAGAAGAATGGGGGCGCGCTGTGCCGCGATGCATAAATTGGAGATTGATTGGGATGATCAAGATGCTTTAGGGGAGGATTACGCTCGAGTTGTGCGGGAAATTTCACAGGGCCTAAATGAGCACCGTTTTTTGGTTCACGATGCTCCAACGTCGGAGCTAGCAGAGGCGCTGCAAGCTCAGGTCCCGGGGTTGGACATTGCTGTGATCGGGGCTTCACTGCCATCGATTCCAATTCCTCAAAACATTTGGCAAAAGGTGGGTTTTTATGAGGGAGATTTGTTAATTATTGATCGGATGATGGAATTTTTGCGGCGTGAGTCGGATAAACCCCATAAGTTTGATTTGATTTCCATGTATAAAGTTTTGTTTTATGTTAGCGGCGATGAAATCCGTGATTTTATGTTTTATCACGCCATGCAGATGTTGAATCCCGGCGGTTTACTTTTGTTAGAGGATTGGAACCCAAGAGTTTTTCCGTGGGCCACAGATCGCCTGCCGCAATTGGTAGCCGATTTATCTGCTACAGATTGCACTGAACAAATATTAGGTCCGCGTGACGAGTCCGACACTGTGGTTAGGATAATTGCCGCGCTGGGTTTTTGACACAGGTCTCCTTTTTAATATAAAATAAATCCACTTTTTAAAAGGAGCACCCATGCACATCCAACCCATCCCTTCCCGCTACTTCCTCGGCCGCTTTGAATGCGGCGACGACCTCTTTGGCGCACTCACCGATTTTTGCAAAGCACAAAATATTAAGCTGGGTGTGTTTAGCTTGGTCGGCGCGGTAAAAAAGGCCAAGCTTGGCCACTATAATCAACAGGAAAAAAAATATTCGGACTGCATAGAGTTAAGCCAAAAACTTGAAATTGCATCTTGTATGGGCAACATTTCCTTAAAAGACGGCGAAATTTTTGTCCACGCGCACATTGTTTTAGCGGACTGGGATGGCAAGGCCTATGGCGGACATCTCATGCCTGGCACCGAAATTTTTGCCGCGGAATATAATATCCAAGAATACGGCGGGAGAGAGTTGCACCGCGTAAAAGATGATGTGACGGGGCTGCCGTTGTGGGGATAATGGGAAAATCCCAAATCCAAAACAAGAAAGAGGTAATAATAATGGCTAAAGAAATTTCCGATGCAGATTTTCCCAAAGAAGTGGAGCAAAATCAGGGGGTAGTATTGGTGGATTTTTGGGCGGCGTGGTGCGGCCCGTGCCGGATGATGGCGCCGGTCTATGAAAAAATGGCGCAAAAGTATCCGCAAATTAAATTTTGCAAAATAGATACTACGCAGAATCCACAAAAAGCCATGGAATACGGGGTTACGGGGATCCCCTGTATCATTGTTTTTAAAAACGGCAAGGAAGTGGACCGGTTGGTGGGGTTTAGGCCGGAGCCGGTTTTTGAGCAGGATTTGCAAAAATATTTGGCCGCATAATTCAGCTAAAAATCATTGGTTCTGATTGGTTTTCGCGGGGTTAAATAAACGCCGCTGCCCACCATTACCCATCCTTTGCCCAGTTTTGCCTTTTTTACGTAGGTTGATTTCAATGCCGGCAGTTTTTCGCCTGGCTTGGGGCACTGGTATTCCACCCAGCCGCAGTCCTGGGTTTTTAGCAGGTCAAACATTTCGCGGATAAAATATTTGCCGTTGGGGTCGCAATAGTCCAGCATATTTTTCCCCTCAAATTTTGGAAAGGCCGGATTTACCCGCCCAATCCCGTTTTGGTCAACCACAAAAATATAGGCGTCCTTGTAAAGGAAAGGAGAAATTGGGTTGCGCAGGGTTTGATACGCTGCTTTCCCTTTTTCTTCAATCAAGGCGACGGCTTCATCCACGGTATCCATGGCAAATTGCTTTTCCATCTTTAGGTTATGTCCGCCGCAGCCCACAATATATTTTTTGCCGGAGGGGGCTACCGCCAGTTTAATGAATACGCTTTTCCAGGAAAAATAGGCTACGCCCGGCTTTTTCCAGAGATAGTGCGACCACCCTTCGGTTTTGTCTTGAAAACGGGTTACTTCGTAAATAAACCATTTGATAAAGGGGCGGCCGCGGGGATCTTTGAGGTTTAAATTGTTACGCTGGGCCAGGTAGGGGTGCACTGGAGTATTGCCGTGCGTATCGATAATAAATATATACATTTCTCCCTTTTGCCAGCGGCTGCCTTTTTTATTCAACTCCGAAAAAACCTTTTCCCCGTCTTTAGCAACGGCCGCGGCGGCATCTTTGACTAATTTTACCAGCGCGCGGGATTCCGCGTATTGGTACGGAGAAGTAATTGAAGAAGAGCACCCCGCGGCCCCAAACAAGAGCCCGGCGCACATTACCAAAGCGGCTACGACACCGGGAAGAAACAATAAACTTATGCGGGAGATTGTTTTGAAAAATGTCATCTTTATACAGTTAGGTATTATACAGGATTTTGATATTTACTGCTGGGTATGCTAAATTTAGCAAAGATGAAAAGCATCTATTTAGATTATGCTGCGACCACCCCCACGCATGAGCTGGTGGTAGCCGAAATGCAGCCGTACCACGCTTGCGTTTTTGGCAACCCTTCCAGCTTGCACCACTTTGGCCGCGACGGGAAACGGGCGCTGGATTTAGCGCGTGACCAGCTGGCGGCGCTGCTCAATGCGGATCCCGAAGAAATTGTTTTTACCGGCAGCGGCACCGAAGCCGATAACTTTGCGCTTAAAGGTGTGGCTTATGCTCAAGCCGAAAGAGGCAGACACATTATCACCTCAAAAATTGAGCACCACGCCATTCTTGAGTCAGCCGCGTTTTTAGAGTCGCAAGGTTGGCGCGTTACGTATTTGAATGTTGATACCAACGGCGTAGTTGATCTGGATGAGTTACAAAAAGCATTGACCCCGGAAACGGTTTTGGTTTCAATTATGCATGCCAATAATGAGATTGGGACTATCCAACCGGTTGAAAAAATTGCGGAAATTATCCGGCAATTTAACTTGCGCCAGCGATCCGAAAAAAATTCCGGCGTCGCTGCTTCCCCTGTTTATTTTCATACCGATGCGGTGCAAACGGCGGGGATTTTGGGCGTGGATGTCAAAAAAATGAGAGTCGATTTATTGTCGGTATCGGCGCACAAGTTTTACGGGCCCAAGGGGGTAGGCGCGTTATACATAAATAAAGGGACCCGCATCAGCTCTTTCATGCACGGCGGGGGGCAGGAGCGGGGACGCCGTGCTTCCACCGAAAATGTGGCGGGGATTGCGGGGTTTGGCAAAGCCGCCGAAATTGCGCAAAAAGAGCGAAAGGGTTGGGCAGAGCATGCCGCTAAATTAAGAGATAAATTAACGGAAGGAATTTTAAAGACAATTCCTGACAGTATATTAAACGGCCACCCCACCGAAAGGTTGCCGGGCAACGTAAACGTAAGCATTAAATATGTAGAAGGCGAAGCCATGCTTTTAAATTTGGATATGCAGGGCATTGCCTGTTCTACCGGGTCAGCGTGCTCATCCGGGTCGCTGGAGCCATCGCATATCTTGCTGGCAATTGGCCGGACACATGCCGATGCCCATTCTTCACTGCGGTTTTCGCTGGGCCGGCATACAACCGAAGAAGATATTGATTTTGTTTTGGAAGTTTTACCTAAAATTGTTAGCCGACTGCGCGCAATGTCGCCGCTGTATAAAAAGTGATGATGCCGCACAAAAAAGTATTAATTGCCATGTCTGGCGGGGTTGATTCCTCGGTGGCAGCGGCGCTTTTGAAAAAGCAGGGCTACGACGTTTACGGCGCGACGATGCAGATTTGGCCGGAAGATGCCAGCCCCGCGGGCGGCGAAATTGCCGGCAAGAGCGGCTGCCAAATTAGCCGCTCCTGTTGCGCACAAGATGCCGTCGATGATGCCCGCCGCGTTTGTCATCAATTAGGAATTCCGCATTATGTCTTCAACTTTAAGGATTATTTTGAGGAAAAAGTAATTGCCAATTTCTGCTCTGAATACCAAAATGGCCGCACCCCCAACCCCTGTATCCGCTGTAATAAATATGTGAAGTTTGAAAAGTTTTTGCGCCGCGCCAAAGAGTTAGGCATGGATTATATTGCCACGGGACATTACGTACGCATAGCAAAGGTTGCGGCGCCGAAAAACGGCCCGCGCCATGCGGGGGCGGCAACACAATACAAACTTAAAAAAGCCAAAGATCACCACAAAGACCAATCGTATGTTTTATACATGCTGAATCAGCCGCAATTGGCGCAAACGCTTTTCCCTTTGGGTAATTACACAAAGCTGCAGGTGCGCGCTTTGGCAAAGAAATTTAAACTGCATATTCACGAAAAAGCGGAAAGTCAGGATATTTGTTTTGTGCCCGATGGCAACTTTGCCGGGTTTTTAAAACGGCGTTTCCCGCAATTGAATAAGCCTGGCCCCATCAAAAATTTGCAAGGTAAAATCCTAGGCCAGCACCGCGGCATTGCTTTTTATACCATTGGCCAGCGGCGGGGATTAAACGTGGCGGCCGGCCATCCAATGTATGTTACTAAAATTGACAAAAAAACCAATACCATCTATATTGGCGGCGAAAAGGACTTGTTGAGAAAGGACCTAATGGCTGAAAAATTTACTTTTGTCGCGGGGAAAGCGCCGACCACGACGCTTAAGGGCCAGGTTAAAATCCGCTATAACACACCAGCCGCTAAAGCCACTTCAAGATATTCAGGCCGCGGCCACGTAAAAATAATTTTTGATCGCCTACAAAAAGCCGTTACTCCAGGTCAATCCGCTGTTTTTTATCGGGGGGAGGAAGTGGTGGGGGGCGGAGTCATCGCACAAATCCCTCGCTAATAATCTGCAATTTTTTGGACATTCTGCCGAAGTAGATTCGAGGTAACATTCATGGGTTTAAGAATACCGGATAATACGGTGCGACTTGGTCGTACGCCGCTTCGGCTGCATAGGGTCAGGGAAGCAGTACTATTAGATGATAGGGTTCCCCTGCGCCCGGGCGCAACCGCCGATTTTGTTGCTCGGCAACTGCATGGAGATATAGACGTAGAGGCGGATTTTTTGGTTCCCAATTTTGTTGATTTATCTGCGGGAGAAATTGATCTGGGTGAGGTTCGCCAAAGGCTTGGGCGAGATTTTGTAACTTCAATTAGCCGGTTGCCTGAATTGCTAAAAGTATTAGACGATCCGGCAGACACACTATGTGTTAGAGATCCACTGCAACCTTGGCTGTTTCATTGGGATGGCACGATTGGGACCCAGGGAGGATTATTAACCGCTTTGGCCGAGAGGAAAATTAGCATTCATGGTGAACGGCTAAAATTAATCCTTATTGATTGGAAAAGCGCTTGGGACATTGGTAAGGACTATGCTTTACGGCGTCCGCGATCCAAAAACGAGATCCTGGAAATACTGATTGGACGGTTGGGAGATAAATCTTGCTTGGAAGAGCGGCCTGAAACCCCACTGCTGCTTGCGGCGCTGGAAGCGGTGAAAGCAGATGATGTGGATCGTTTTCGTAGTTTATTGGCGCCCAATCCTATATTGGCGCGTGATTTTTCTGGTTTAGATTTAGATGGTTTGAGCTTGCCGATGGTATTAGCCGTGTTGGGTATATCAGAATTACAAGTTGCTCCTGATGTTAGTTCGGAAAGTAAAGAATGCTTGGATGCACTTTTGCATTATGGTAATCGTGGTAGACGGATATGGGTGAGGGTAGGTGAGGAACGATTATTTCCGACGGATTTTCGGGTGCGCAGTTTTGAGAGAATCAAGCTTACGTCGGCCGGTGCAACTTTTTTTTGCCGGGACGGATCTTCTCTGCTGATTGATACAGCTTCCTTGTTTCTTTTGAAACATTCTGTACGACATAATTATTTATGGAAAATTATTGATGAAGTCCGTGCTCGACAGAATACTGCACTATTAGATTATTATGAAGAACTTACGGAAGAAGCTATAAGAGCCGGGATTACATCCCCAGATAATTACGTTGCCGGGAAAGATACTCCATTTCAAAAATTAATGGAAAGGTTGTTGGATAAGTATATTAAACAACTATGCGCGGAAACGCGTGCTGCATTTCCTGATTGGATAAAAGTAGTTTTTAAGCGTGATAGAGCGAGCGCAACGCTTGAATGTGAAATCAAAGGCGAAAAAGATGCCGGTGCATTAGAGATGGATTGGCGATTTGTAAAAGCACACGAGCCAGAGAAGGGGGGCTTTATGTTCGCGAGTGTCGTCTTTTTTTCTCGGCAGGGCATTAGCCCAACTAATTTGGCGCGTTTGGAAAAAGTGGTAGAAAGATGGCGACAAGTAAATCCTTCTTTGCATTTCGCGGTGCATTGATTTTTTTGCAATTTCCCTCGAAAATTTTCGATAAATATATTGGGAAACTAAAGATGCCAGAGGAGAAAAAGTGAATTTAAGCAAAGTTAGAAATAAAGCGTGTTGGGAAACATGGAGGGCAAAAGGATCCGTCCTCCCTCGCTTCCGTGTTCCGAAAACCTTGCCGCAGATAACTGCATTAAGGAAAGCGGATAAGGAAGAGCTGTTTGATGTAATTTGTCTGCTAAATGTTTTAGGAAGTGATACTGCAGGAAAATTACATAAGTTTACTTTCCCGGCAATGATAAAATTAGGTTTTGACACTTTTCATAACACTGCTTTTTGGAATAGCTTGCCGGTCCATATTCGTCAAGAAGCTTTCGGAAGGACTTTGCGCTTACACACGCGCCGACAACTGTATGTCAGGTTGGGCAAGGCCTTAGAATCGAGCTTCACTTTTGTGCCATCCGCGTCCACTGCTGTTCATTGCGGCACATCGATTGAAAGTATGCAGTTAAGGGGGGTGGCGGAAGGACCGTATCAACCATTTGGCTTAGGTTTGCATCGCTACATAATGGCGGCTTATCCTTATGCCGAAATTTCTGGGAAAAAATCAACGGTAATTGCCGCTGAAGTTCCCGCCGACAGCATACTGCATAATGCCCCGATTAATTCCGATGTGGATAGATTAGCCAGAACAATTGATCAACTTTTGAGAAGTTTGCTTACAGCCTGCGTGGTGGATGAACTTATGGCGGGGGCAGTGGCGGCTTCAACGCAAGAACTGGTTCAGGGATTAGCGCAAGTGCAGGCCGATGCGCATGGGAAACGTCAGGTTAGTTTTCAAGTGAGGTTTCTGCGTGTGCCCGAACTGCGCTTGTCAGAAATATTAGCCCGGGAAGAAGAAGATCACCTTAGACCTCAGGATTTTCCAGAGGATATTTTGATAAGCGCTTGGCGGATAGGGGAAAAAGACGAGGATTTTACGGATGAAGAATTATTACAAAGCGGCTATATCTTCTTGCGACAAGAATTATTGGAGTTACCCTTTTCCGGAACATTAGACGGGCTGCCCTTATCGCTTGATCATCATCCGCCAGCGAATGAAGCATAATCTTTTTGTGGGTAGTCGTTTTTTCATGTTATAATTTCCCGCGTTATGTCCATCATTGTCCACAAATACGGCGGTACATCCGTCGGCACCCCTGAAAAAATTAAAAACGTGGCCAAGCACGTTGCCAATGTGAAGGCCGAAGGCAACGACGTGGTTGTGATTGTTTCTGCAATGGGGCATACCACCGACGAATTAATCGAATTAATGCACCAGGTTACCCAAAAGCCCGACCCGCGCGAATACGACATGCTGGTTTCAACTGGGGAGCAGGTTTCGGCCTCGCTTTTAGCGATGGCCTTAATCGATCTGGGTTGTCCGGCGGTTTCTTTAACCGGTGGGCAGGCGGGGGTTATTACCGAAGATATATATCGTAAAGCGCGGATTAAAGACATTAAGCTTGACCGCGTCCGCAAAGAACTAAAGAGCGGGAAAGTGGTAGTGATCACCGGTTTTCAAGGGATAGACAGCCAGGGCGACATTATTACAATTGGCCGCGGCGGGTCAGATACTTCTGCGGTGGCGGTGGCGGCGGCGCTTAAGGCCAATGTGTGTGACATTTATACGGATGTGGATGGAGTTTATACCACCGATCCCCGCATTGTTCCCGAAGCCAAAAAACTGGATACCATTTCCTATGATGAAATGCTGGAGCTGGCCAGTTTGGGAGCCCAGGTTTTGCATCCCCGATCGGTGGAGTGCGCCAAGCATTACGGCATACCCATCCATTTGCGGTCCAGTTTTGATTTTGAAAAATTGGGGACAATTGTAAAATAGCCGTTTGCCGTGAGCAGTTAGCGGTAAGCCATTATTAAAGAAAGGTGACAATATTATGGAAAAGAAAAATTTTATTACCGGAGTGGCATTGGACGAAAACGTGGCTAAAATCGGGATCTTAAATGTTCCTGACCAGCCCGGGATTGCGGCACGCCTGTTTGGCGCATTGGCGCAAGACAACATCAACGTTGACATGATTATTCAGTCGGTGCACTCGCAAACGCTGGCGGCCAATATGGCCTTTACCGTAAATAAGAATGAAGGAAGGCGCGCGGAAGAAATTACCAGAAAGGTGGCGGCGGAAATGCAGGCCGAAGGAGTGCTTTTTGACGATAAGGTTGCCAAAGTATCAATTGTGGGGGTGGGAATGATCAGCCAGCCGGGGGTAGCGGCAAACATGTTTGCGGCGTTGGCGGAAGCCGGCATTAATATTCAGATGATTGGCACTTCGGAAATTAAGATTTCTTGTGTAGTGGCGCTGGACCAAGGTAAAAAAGCGGTTAGAGTGCTCCATAAAAAATTCGAACTATAAATCTTGAGCTATAAATAAGGGCCCATGTCAATTTTAAAATTACCGGTGTTAATACTCATTGCTTATTTGCTGGGGTCGCTGCCGTTCGGGTATCTTTTTGTAAAATATTTCAAAAAAACCGATGTGCGCGCCAACGGCACCGGAAATATCGGCGCCACTAACGCCATGCTGGTGGGCGGGAAAATTTTAGGAATTATAACTCTGATGTTGGATGTTGCCAAAGGTAGTGCGGCGGTAATTTTGGCAAAAGTTTATGGGGGCGGGGATTGGACAATTATCTTATGCGCGCTGGCGGTGGTGGTGGGACACGATTTTTCGGTTTTCTTGAATTTTAAGGGGGGGAAGGGGATTTCCACCAGCGGGGGCGCCATGTTGATAATTGATCCGGCGTTGACCATTATTTGTTTGTTGTTGTATTTATTGTTTTTGCTTTCAACCCGGTATGTGATCATGAGCACTTTAATGGTTATGGCGCTGCTGCCGTTGATGCTCTGGTTGGTTTCTTACGGATTTAATTATATTTTGTTTGGCATCCTGCTGGCGGCCCTGGCCTGGTATGTCCACCGCGCGGATGTTCGGCGGTTTTTTGCCGGCGAAGAAACCCGCCTGGATGAGGCGTGGAGCAAATATTCAAAATAAATTGATTCGGGGTGTGGCCCAGTTTGGTCTAAGGCGCTACCTTGGGGTGGTAGAGATCGCTGGTTCGAATCCAGTCACCCCGAATCAATAAAACAATTATTATGATCAAAAAAAATGTCCTCAACATTTTGGCGGCGCTACCTCCGGGAGTTGAGGTTGTGGCGGCGGCTAAAGCCCGCTCTCCCCAGGAAATAATCGAAGCCATCTCTGCTGGCATTAATATTATCGGCGAAAATTATTTGCAGGAAGCCGAGGCGGTTTTTAAGGTGATTGGCAGGGAATATCAGGGCAAAAAAATCGCCTGGCATTTAATTGGGCACCTCCAAACCAACAAGGCCAAAAAAGCGGTGGAGCTTTTTGATTTAATTGAAACGGTGGATTCAAAACATTTGGCGCAGGCCATTGACCGGTGTGCCGCGCAAATGGGCAAAGTCATGCCGATTTTAATTGAAATTAACAGCGCGCGCGAGGTACAAAAAAACGGAGTTTTGCCGGAAGCTGCGGAAACCTTGATCCGGGAAATTGCCGCGTATAAAAATATTAAAATTATGGGATTGATGACCATGGGGCCATATTCTGAAAATCCGGCAGATTTACGCCCGGCTTTTGTCTTGACCAAGAATTTGTTTGACAGCATAAAAAGCCAATCTATCCCCGGCGTGGAAATGCACTATCTTTCCATGGGGATGAGTGATTCTTATCAAATTGCCATTGAAGCCGGGGCTAATTTGGTGCGGATTGGTTCAAATATTTTTGGCCCGCGGTGATTATGCGGGGATTTCCGGCAAATTCGGGTAAGTCAAAGTTTGCTCGACAACCGTCCGCGCTGGTCCGCCAATTAAAGCTGACAATTCGCTCCAAGCAATCCCGACACAGCGGTCATATAAAAGTGGGGGGTTGGTGAGGTCTGGGTCGAGGGTGGTACATTCTTCGCCGATAATGGTTGCGCCCAGAATTCCTAACTTAAGCATGACATCTCCCAATATGCCCCAGGCTTCTGTCTCTTTGGTTTTGAATGGCCAAACGGGCCATGGATTGTTGGTTTTAGTTGGAACATAAATTACTAGAGGAGAAATAGGCGCGATGCCCTGTGCGGTCAGCCAGCGCGCAGTATCTTCAATGCTGTGGGGATTTTTCCACTGGTCCCTTTCTTCTTGAAAAATAAATAGCGGAAGCGGGGTTGTGTTTAACCTGGTGCGCACTCTATCTAAATATTGATCGAAAGCATGGCGATCGGTGCGGCTAGCAAGCTTGGGGTTTTTATGTTGGCCCTGCGCGTCAAACCAGGGAATTGAGTACCCAACATGTACTGCAAACAAGGCCTGGTAGCCGGCCTGGCGAATCACCAGTTGGAGTTTTTCGGTTGCCCTAAAGCTGGCGGACCGTAATGGCACGCTAACTAGGTTATGTATATGTAAAAGTTGCATGGCGAGTACCGTTTACCTCCCTAATTATATATCGTCAATTTTTTATGGAAATTTTAACTATACGGCAAACTTTTTTCGGGTATAATTATCCCGCCGGGGCGTAGCTCAGTTTGGCAGAGCGCTTGGTTCGGGACCAAGAGGCCGCTGGTTCAAGTCCAGTCGCCCCGATTGTAAGTTAAAAAGGAGGTAAGTATGCGTAAGTTTGGGTGGTTGCTGGTCGCGGTCTTTTGTTGTTTGGTTGTGGGGCCGGGGATGGCGATGGCTTATCCGTCAAGTACTAAAGTTGTGAGCGATATTAAGGGCACATACCAAAAAGGGTATAACGTTACCGTAAAAGTTACCGGTACCAAATGGGATCCGGGCTGGAGTTCTTCGGACCGCCGGACAATTAGCAAAAACACGCTTGCCAGCCGGTTAAACCTCTCCACCAACGATTCCAATTTCCAAACTTTAACTGGGATCATTGCCCGCAACCCCGATTGGGACGATTTGATAATTAATGACGACGTAATTGAAGCTCTGGAGAATGGGGTGTTGGATGATTTTGTGGAAAAACTATATTTTGATGGAGTATTGAGCCAGTCGCAGGGTGCAGCTTTGAAAAAATTGCTCAATTATCCACCCGATGAATGCCGGATGTGGGTACAGGTAACCCATCCTAAAGCCAAGGATGGATCTTATAAGGTTTCGGAAGGCAATGCGGTTTATTATCGTCCCATTGGTTCGTCGTCCGAAAATTGGAAATTCCGCGAATTTTATGTCCATAATTCGGCAGTAAAAGGCGTGGCACAGCCCTCAAAAGCAGAATTGGTGCAGCTGGCGGTTGCAACCCTGAAAGCCGCGCCGCAAAACTGGTTCTATTCACCCGGTAAAATCGTACATATTTATGAGATTACCTGTGCGGATCCGCTTGAATTTGAACAAATTTCTTCAGATAAGATGCAATACAAGGTTGTAGTAAAGTATGACTTTGCGCGGGGCGATTCTCTGGATACCCGAAAACACACGCAAACAGTTGAACTGGTCAAAAAAGGCAATCAATGGACCAGCGGAACCGGAACCATCTTTTCGGATCCTTTTGAGCAAACAGAGAGAATGGTGGGCCGGGCCCAAATTGCGGCCATGAAAAATTTGCAGGATAACGGTTTTGATGCGGTTTATAGCGGGGGCCAGGCGCAATAGTCGGTAATTCATAATTATATGATTAGTGGATTGTGCAAACAGGTTGCGTGTTTGTTTTTTTTGCTGAACGCGCTGGCGCTTTCGGTCTCGGCCGAAGTGCAATTCCCGGCCGCTTCTGGTTGGGTCAATGATTTTGCCGGCGTCCTTTCCCCGGCGGAAAAATCCAGTTTAAATTCAATTGCGCAATCCCTGAAAGATAAAACCGGCGCCGAAATGGCGATTGCTATCGTGAAAACCGCTTCCCCGCTGGACCCCAAACTGTACACGGTTAAGCTTTTGGAAAAATGGGGCATTGGCCAAAAAGGTAAAGATAACGGGGTTTTGGTCTTGTTGGCCGCAGATGAACACCGGATTGAAATTGAAGTGGGCTACGGTTTGGAGGGAGTTTTGCCGGATGCATTGTGTGGGCAGATTCTCGACCAGTATGCAATCCCGTACTTTAAGCAAGGCCAGTTTGGCCAAGGATTGCTGGAAACTGCTCGGGCGTTAAGCGCGGTGATTGCCAAAGAAGCAATGCCGCAAAAGACGGTCTCCCCGTCTGCCGCAGAATCCTCCACGGAGTCCCCTGATTTGAGTTATATTTTTTTGGCCGTGGTTGTGGTCTTGATTATTTTTGCTATAATTTTCAGGAAAGCGGGATCCATGTTCTGGGGCATTTTTGGGGCGATTTGGGGCAGTTCTTATGCGGGGATTCCCGGTTTAATTTTTGG
>JBAZQH010000005.1:0-33854 GCA_041645285.1 Candidatus Margulisiibacteriota bacterium
TCCCCTTTCTAATCTATCTCGATGAGTTGGGCGGCAAATGGTTTCAGGCGCACGGTAGTCCGCATTTTTCCGCTCACATAAACTTTTGCCGCGGCGGCCTGCTCCGAATGGTTAATTAAATATAGCAAGTTGTTGCCGCTTCCCCTGCTTCCTTTTTCTTCTTCCTTTTCTTTGCGCCAGCGCACCCACTCAACCGCAGACTCACTTTTTACCGTGATTTGCGGCGTTGGCAATTGTTTCCGTATGAATTCCAACAGCTTGCGATTGTCCCAGGCAATTAACGACTGAAACAGGCTGTAAGCGGCATAAATAATTTTGCCTTTGCCCAGTTTCTTTTCGAGGATGGCCGGCAATCCATCTGCAAACTTGGCGATGACGCCGCGCGGCGCCTCGATTAAATCGCGGAAGCCGGAAGCCGTCGCTCCAAACTTATTCAAATTAAGCGGCGCATTGATTATTTCTCCGCCTTGATACTTTACCTCAAGCAAAGAGGATAAATAAGGGATTTCTCTAAGGTGCGCATTTTCATCTTTTACACCAAAACGCGCTTCGGTAATTAATGTTCCGCCGGATTTTACAAAATTATAAACATGGCTGAAGGCCTTTTCGGATAAGAGATAAGGATTAGGGAGGAGCAAAACCTTTTGGGTAATCGGCTCCCGCTCCAGCTGATCGTCAAAAATAAATTTGGGAGACAACCCGCTGCCAAAACATACTCGATAAGCCCCGGCAATGCTATTTAACGAATGGAATAACCCTAAATCCCCCCGCCCCCCAAACCACCCCGCCGGGAGACAGCGCGCCGGCCCTTCTTCCTGGTAGGTTTCAATTTCGCTGGCCTTAAGGAATGCAATCGCAACTTCACTTTTAATTTGATAACCGCGCAGTTTAGTAAAATTATCCTTAATTTCTGCGCTGACTTTTTTTATGGCCGTAAATCGTTCCGTCTCCGACCCGTTCGCATTTAATATACCAAAACCACCGGTTTCACTGCCAAACAAGGCCGGACGAAATGCATGGTACAAAATGCCCTGGGCGCCGTGGGCCAGGCATTGGTGCGCCCATAAGGCCAAATCACTGCCGCTTACTTTTTGCGGATTGCCCCAGCGGATATTGGGCCCGCCTTGCAACTCTGCCACAATAAATTGGGCGCCGGTGGAGTCGCAAATGCCGCGCCAAATATCCGCATTTTCGGCAAACGACTCAACCGAATTATCCGTCCCCTTCGGGTAAACGTCCCAGCCGTACCAGTCCATCCCCTGCGCCACCACCGCGTGATCGGGAACCCGGTTGCACAACCCCACAAAATTATTGGTTCCCACCGGATGTGCCGGATCCAGTTTTTTAATTTTTGCCGACAACTCACGTAAAACAGTATTCAGCCGACTACTCTTAAAACGGAACCAATCTAAGTAAATATGGGGATTGCCCGCATCCCAAAAACCACCCTTGGGAGTGGTAATATCGGAAAAATCCGCAAATTTATTTCCCCAAAATGCCGTACCCCAGGCCGCATTGAGGGTTTCAATATCTTTGTATTTTTCTTTAGCCCAGGCCTCAAATTTTTCCAGTGTATGCGGACAATGGCAAAAATCATGGTTTTCGGTTGAATCCAGCGGAGGATAAGTGGGCTCGTTATCAATCTGCCAGCTCCAAATTACCGGATTATTTTTATACCGCGCCACCACCGCTTTTAGATATTTTTCGGCCAGCTGCAGGTACAGGGCCGAATCACGGCAGGCATTGGGGCGGGGACCATACTCGGGAGTAAGCCCTCCCAAATGATCCACAAATTTCAGCTCAGGATATTTTTTGATGGCCCACTGCGGAACCGCCGCGGTACCAATACCAAATAAAATTTTTATGCCGTTCTTCTTCGCCAACTCTATGGCTTCGTCAAAAACTTCAAAATCAAACCGGCCCGGAGAGGTTTCAATGTTGCCCCACGCCATTTCCCCAAACCGCACTACGTTCATGCCGGCTTCCGCAATAAGAGAAAAGGCCCGGGGCAAATATTCGCGCGGCCAGAGGTCTGGATAAAAAGTTACGCCAAAAACAAATTCCGCGGCGCTTTGGGTGGGCTTCAGTTGCTTCTTCATTCTACCGTAACGCTTTTAGCTAAATTTCTGGGCTGGTCAACATGGCAGCCGCGCTTCACCGCAACATAATAAGCAAACAACTGCAGGGGCACCACGGCCAAAATGGGACTGACTTCTTCAACCGAGGCCGGGATATAAACCACTTCGTCCGCCCTGTCTTTAATTTCAAAATCGCCTTCGGTGGCGACTGCAATCACTATGCCGCCGCGCGCTTTGACTTCTTCAATATTGCCCAGGATTTTGTCGTAGCGCCGCCCCTTCATGGCCAAAACCACCACCGGCATATTCTGGTCAATCAAGGCAATGGGCCCGTGCTTCATTTCTGCCGCCGGATAGCCCTCAGCATGGATATAAGACACTTCTTTTAACTTCAAGGCGCCTTCGAGCGCCACCGGGAAACCCTTGCCCCGCCCCAGATACAGCGCATTGGTACTGCGGAAATAGCGTGCGCTCATTTTTTCAATCTCTTCCTCTTTGGCCAGGATCCGCTCCATTTTGTCCGGGATTTCCATTAAGTGCCGGATCATTTCCATGGCCTCCGGCTGAGCTACGGTTTTTCTTACCCGGCCAAACAAGATGGTCAATAAATAAATGACCGCTAACTGGGTGGTAAAGGCCTTGGTTGAAGCCACGCCAATTTCCGGGCCGGCCTCGGTGTAAATGACGCCGTGTGATTCCCGCGCAATTGAAGAGCCCACTACGTTACAGATGGAAATTACTTTTGCGCCGCGCGCCTTGGCCTCCCAAATGGCTCCCAGGGTATCCGCCGTTTCGCCGGATTGGCTGACGGCCACCACTAAAGTTTTTTCGTCAACAATCGGCTCCCGGTAGCGGAACTCCGCCGCATACTCCACTTCAGTCGATATCTTGGCAATGCTTTCCATCAAATATTCGCCGACCAGCGCCGCATGCCATGAAGTGCCGCAAGCCGTAAAAATTACGCGGTCAAATTGCTTGATTTCTTTCAGCTCCAGGTTAAGCTCGTCAAAATGGATTTTAGCCGCTTCCATGTCTACCCGGTTGGCAATGGTCTTGCGCAGGGCGTTGGGCTGCTCATGGATTTCTTTCAACATAAAATGTGCGTAGCCGCCTTTTTCGGCGGACTCCGGGTCCCAGGAAACAAAAGATGGTTTTCTCTTAACCGGATTACCGTTTAATTTGTAAATTTGCACCGACCGGTTTTTTACGGTGACTACTTCTTCGTCTTCAATATAAAGAATGCGACTGGTATATTTGACAATTGCGGCAATATCCGAAGAAATGAAGGTCTCGTTGTCACCCAGGCCGATTACCAGGGGGCTGCCCTTGCGCGCCACCACAATCCGGCTGGGTTCATCTTCGCTCAAGACGGCAATGGCATAGGATCCCACCACTTCGTGCAGTGCATCCATCACTGCCTGGGTAAGATCGCCGCTAAAATGTTTTTCCACCAAATGGACCAAAACCTCGGTGTCAGTGGCGGACTTAAATTTATGACCTTCTTCGGCCAAGCGCCGGCGCAATTCCAGATAATTTTCGATGATGCCGTTGTGGACCAGCGCAATTTTGCTGTTGCAGCAAACGTGAGGGTGGCTGTTTACATCAGAAGGACGGCCGTGGGTTGCCCAACGCGTGTGGCCAATACCAATGGTCCCGCCAATCGGCTTGTCGCGCAACAATTCTTCCAGATTGCTGATTTTACCTTCGCGTTTGGCGACAAAAACGTGCCCGTGTTCAATGGTGGCAACCCCGGCGGAGTCGTAACCGCGGTACTCAAGCTTTTTTAAGCCCTCAATTAAAAATGGAAGGGCTTCACCTTTTCCGATATATCCAAAAATTCCGCACATTTTTATATCCTAATCAGCGCGACTGGGATAACACAGCTTCTACTTCACCTTTGGCCAAGCTAAGTTGTTTTGCAATTTCAACCGTCTCGACGTCATTGTTGGAGCCGGTCACATAATCCCACATAATGCCAAAACGTCTGGTCAAAATTGGTTCCAGCACACCCCAGGCCGGGATACACGGATAGGTTTTGCCATATTTAATTGCTTCCTTAAATACCCGGCGGTGCGGATCGGAAGAAATATAAGGATCGTTAAACGCTTCCAGCCGCGACGGCATAAACCCGGTAGCTTTGGCATAAGCAATTTGGGCGTCTTTTTCCATTAAGAATTTGACTGCCCGCCAGGCCTGTTCCCTGTGTTTGGATGCCTTGAAGATTGACAAATTAGACCCGCCGACAAAAGTTGCCCTGCCCTTGGGCCCCGCCGGATACGGCGCCACGTCAAAATTGCGCGACGCAATTGATCCGGCCGCCCCGCCCTGCTGGGGAGGCGTGGTCAAGGTTTTTACTTCGTACGGGCCGTCAAAGTAAATGGCAGTGGCTCCCTGGTTAAAGTTGCTCGAAACCTGGGCGGAATTCAATTCAAGATATTCAATCGGGACGTAACCCTTCTTAACCAAACTGATGTAGAACAAGACCGCATCCAAATTTTCTTTGCTGTCCAGCACCGATTTTTTTGCATCCGCCGACAGGAAATCCCCGCCCGCTCCCCACATCCACGGCGCCAGGTTATGGATGACGTTCCAGTCGTTTTTGCCGGAAATTCCTAAGGGGGCAATTTTAATGCCGTCAACTATCAGGTTGGCTTTTTTAATTTTAGCCAGCGCCTTTTCAAAGCTGTCCCAGGTATCCAAATCTTTTGCGGTTAAACCAACTTTATTAAACACGTCCGTGCGGTAATACATGGCCCGGGCATCCACAATCCAGGGAATGGAGGTAACCTGGTCACTGCCGCAAAGGCCGCGCGTAACCCAGGCCGCCGGGACAAACCCCGCCCCCCCGCCAATTTCCTGCACTTTATCCTTCAGGTCCCACAGGGCATTCATGCTGGAAATGGCCCCCACCCAGGTTGAGCCAAGCTGAACAATATCGGGAACGTCGTTGGAGGTGGCGGCAGTGGTAATTTTGGTCCAGGCCGCACCCCAGTCAACCGAGGTAACCTTGATTTTAATGTCGGGATTGGCTTCCTCAAACGGCTTGAAGATGGTTTCCAAATCCTTAACCGGCTCAAGCGAGTTAGGCATGATCCAGATGTCTAAGGTAACGGGGCCGGTTTCGGTTTTGTTGGGACAAGCGGTCAGGAAGGGAACCATAAATGCAACCAGTAACAAGAATATGACCTTACGGGACATGGGGACCTCCTTTTGGATTTTGTCATTTGGATTTGGGTTTTCTGCTGCCTGCTATCCTCCGGACAACAACTTGTAAATTATACCAAACCCAGAGAGGAAAGCAAAGGTGATAAAGGGCGCAAAAATGCGGCCATTCGGCGGCAGGATTTGACGTAACCCTTGACGCAAACTTGACGCAAACTTGACGCAAATTATAATTTACAAGATATGTTAGAAGGTGGTAGTTTCCGGTAAACGCGAGGTCTCCTGCGGCCGCATTGAAGTCTTCTTAAACCCCGTCACCCAGCTCATCAGCTCCTTAATTTTAGCGCTGGCAAAGCTGGTTTTAGAAAGCATGGTAACCGCTTCGGCGCGGGTTAAGCCGCCTTTGGGAGAAAGCGTTGATGTTTTTACGTAATCGAGCATGCCCGCATTTTTGGCCGCCTGCACGTACTTGGCGGGCCAGCTTTTTTTGCTGACGTCCGCATAAGGATTGATTGTGACTGTTTCATCTAAAGGCAGTTCATCTACCCGGGCCAAAACCGCAATCCCCTCCGCCCGCGAAATTTGTTTTTCGGGTTTGAATTTGCCGTCCGGATAACCTTCCATCAACCCCGCCACCTGCGCGGTTTTGATGTAAGCATTGGCCCAATGTTGGGCCGGGACATCTTTAAATGATTTTCCGCCATCCGCCAAAGCCAGGCCACTAGCACGAACTAACAATGCCGCTAATTCTGCGCGGGTCAAGGCCCGGTCAGGCCGGAAAGTGCCATCGGGATAACCTTCCACCAACCCCAGCGTGCCGGTTTCTTCAATTGGGCTTTTTGCCCAGTAGTCCGTGCCAACATCTTCGTAAGAAGTAAGGCGGATGACCCGGCGGTCAACGCTGGCCAAAACTGTATTTTTCTTTGTATCCCTGGCCTCGATGGCAATTAATTTTTTGCCCAATTCCTTAGCCGGAATGGTCAAATCAAATTTCCCGTCTTTATCCAGCGGGATAAACACGCCATCGATACTGACTTCGGTTTGCTTGAAGTCAACGTTCTTTACGATACCGGAAACCGCAATCGTGTCTTCATAAACCACTTTCTTATCATCCGGGCTCAACACTTGTATTTCGGTCGGCAAGGTCTTGGTAAAAAGCGGTTTGATGTCGGTGCCGACGTAAGAGAGCGAGAAAAAGTGCGTCGTGTCATCGGCTACGCCATTGTAAGGATGATAAGCATAATCAAATTCAATTCCACCCATCCGAATGCCCACCCCGGCTGTAGGATTGCTGACCACGCCGCCGGAAATCGCCGCCGGATCCTGGTCCAACCCTGCGCGCAACGCCAGCGCCGGAACCGGCCAGTATTCGGCGCCCAGGTGCATGGTTGTACTTACGCCAGATTGCTCCAGCGGATAATCAACGTCCAGCGCAAGGATTAAATCCTGGTCGCTGGCATAGAGGGATTTTTCCTTGTCCCCCATCACATTCAATTTTATTCCGGCTTTGGCCGTGGCCGCAATTGCGTCGGAAGTGCCGGTGTTACGGGTAATGACGCCGCCCATGGATGCAGGCAGGATATTTACAAAATTGGCGCCCAACGCCATCCAGGGAGTTGGGTTGCATAACATGCCGATATCTGCGTCAAACCCCGAACCAGCCGCGGATTCAATGGAAGCGGTACCGGTGCCGCCGCTGGAAAAATATTTCAGGTCGGCGCCAACCTTAACTCCCTTGATCCCGCCGATGGCGCCAAAATCCGTGCCGTAAGATAAAACCAAAACGTTATTATTCCAGGTGCCGGTTCCCAAAGAACCGCCGTCGGAATCGTACAGATCAATATCGGAAATGTTGGAAGAAATTAACCCGACGCCAAACGCGCTGTTGCCCGCCGCATTGGGATAAATCCCGCCCACCATTACGTAATTGACATCCGAAACCAGCGAAGTGTACATACTGGTTAATTTGACGCCTTTTTGCTGGCCCAACCCCGCCGGGTTAAAGAATAATGTCTCGGCTCCGTCCGCTACCGCAACATAGGCCTTGCCCATCCCCAAAGGTCTGGCGCCGACACCGATGTAAGTCGGGTCAACTATACCAGATGCAAAAGCCGGCGCAATTAACATCAACGCCAATATAATTCCGGATAATGTACCGAGCAAATTAGATTTGTGATTTTGGATTTTCATATTTATATCCTCTTAATCACCAAAATCTTACCCTTGGCGATCAACTCTTTAGTTGAGTCGTTCACTACCCTGATTAAATACACGCCGTCACCCACCACCGCCCCGGTGTAATCGCGGCCATCCCATTCAATCTGGTTGGTGCCAACCAACAAGGGTATGGTCACCTGGTCAACCATCCGCGCCGCCATGTCATACAGGTACAAGCTGACTGTAATGCTTTCGGTAACCGTAACTTCTATTTTTACCGTACCATCGCTCAACGGGTTAAACGGATTAGGATAGGCCTTGGCCCGCGTTGAAGTTGCAATGACGCTAAACACGTAGGCCTCACTTAATTCATCGATACTTAAGGCGCTATTCTTGCGATAAACGCACAAATCATATTTGCCGTTAGTGAAAGTAGTGGGCAAGTTAAAGAGAATTAGCGTGTCGCTCCAATAGATCACGGAGCCAACCGATGTGCCGTTCAAGGTGACTTGTGATTCGCCTTCTTCACTGCCAAAGTTTGATCCGACAATTCCTACGGTACTGCCTACCACGGCCTCTCTCGGGTTCACCGATTGAATCACCGGAGTGCTGTCGCCAACTTCCACGGCTTCGGTGGTAGCAATAATATAATCAATGTAATGGTAAGCGCTGGACGTGGCTTCGGAAGTATAAACCACGTGGTATTCATCAATGACGCGGTCAAACGTACCGTTGCCCACGGCTCCGCTGCTGTTTCTGGTAAATGCGGACAGGTTCAGTACCACGCGGTGCCAGTTCGTATTGTAGAGCGCCACTAATGCAGACGACCAGGTTTCTCCGTCAATTGAATTGGCTTCTTTTAAATCCAGCCGGAAGGCATTATTTGATCCATCGCCTTTAACGTACATCACAATATAATTGGCGGAAGAAATATCCAGGTTGTCTCCCAGCGTTTTGCCAAAACCGCCGCCCCAATCGTCGGATAGATCTGCGAAAGTGTATGCAACCTTCATGGCATTGGACCCCTCCGCCACTGTGCTGCTTTGCACCTCAACCAATGGACAAGACGAATCGCTGTCAAATGTAAAGTAATTTGTGGTTGTGCTGTCTTCATAATCATCGATTACCATGTTGCTGGCGGTGGTGACCGTAAAGTCCTTTGCGTTAGTGGCCTCGCCGCTAACTAATAGATACACGTTGTAGGTCTGGTAGCTCAATCCGGTTGGCACAACTGCTACCACCCTGGAATCAATCCAGGAAGTAACCGGCGCGTAAGTTGTATTAGCCAAACTGTCCGCAAACGCCACCTGATTGGCTCCCTGCTCACCGCCAAAGTACAGCCCGGAAATTACTACCGTCCCTCCAATGGCTCCGCTGGCAGGACTGATCTCCGAAATCGAAGGCGTATGCACCGATTCGCCGGAAGAGTTGGTAATAGTAATATAATCCGTCTGCACGCTTTCCTCGTCCCCGCCGCGGATAATTTTAATGTAACCGCTTTGCGCGTCAGAAGGAACTTTTACGTCCACCCGACTGCCATCCCCCCACCACGACACGTTATCGGCATCGCTGGAATATAAACGTAATTTATGGTCAATCCCGCCAGAACCGGTAAATTGGACTTCTCCGCTGGCGCCTAACCGCGCGCCCGAAATTGAGATACACGTGCCGGGGGCGGCTTCAGTGGTTTGACTGCCAATGGTGGCCGCACCAAGTGAAACAATATAGTAAACCTGGCTCACGGCAGGGTCAGATGCAACTCCGGCAGGTGTACCCACATTGGTTTCGCCGGATTGCAAGGTATACCCCGCGCTATAGTTGGCTCCGTCATAGGAAAAGACGTTGTAATAGTAAATCGTACCATTGCTTACATTATCTACATAAGTATGCAACGAATCAGTAATTCTGGCGCCGGGTTCAATCCGCGTGCCATCGGCATAGGATTCTGGTGTGCCGTCAGTTGATCGCACAATTAAGGTTGCTACTGCGCCGCCGTCGGCATAATTGTCAAGCCAGTAAACGTTGACTACCCCGTCACCTGAAGTTACATTTAAATAATAAGGCGGATTGGGCGCCACCACGGTTAACCCGGAATATACATTGCTTTCAAACGTTGTAGCCGGAATAGATACTTTGATGCTGATCGCACCCGCTTCAATTGTGGGCACATAAACCTTAATATAATATCTGGTTTGCGCTTCCGCTGCGTAAGCGGCCAGGGTATCGTTTACATAAACCTCGTAAGTACCCGCCCCCAGGTTGGTCCCACTGATTCCAATGATTTGCCCTACTTTCACTTCATTGGTAACGCTGCCGTCAGCTTGCCAGCCGTACACGCCGGAAATGTGCGGCGCGGAAAACACAGCAGAAGCCGCTTGCGGACGTCCCACGTTAGTTTCGCCTTCGCGCAAGGTATACCCGCTGCTGTAATTGGTCCCGTCATAAGAAAAGACATTGTAATAATAAGTGCTCCCGTTAGTTACGTCAGTATCCGAATACGCCCCCATATTTGAGGAAATTTCCGAAGTTGAATAAATTACTGTGCCGTCGGTTATGCTTTCGGGCGTCCCCTCACTCTCGGTTGCTTTAACTAAATATGTCGCCACCACGCCGCCGTCGGCATAATTGTCCAGCCAGTTAACCGTCACCAAATTGTTTTCTGAAAATACATTCAAATAATACGGAGGATTGGGCGCAGCAATGGTAAGCCCCGTATACGGATCACTGGAAACTCCGGTAGCGGCATTCCTTACCGTTAAGCTGGATTCCCCGGCTGACAGTTCCGGCACATAAACTTTAAGAAAAGTCGCACTCTGTGCTTCGGTGGTATAGGTTGTCTGCACACCATTAATATATACTTCATAAGTCCCCGCGCCTAAATTGGAGCCGCTAATGCCGATCAACTGGCCCACGTGTACACTTGAAGTTGCCGCGCCGCCCGAAAGCCAGCCATAAGCGGCCCTTACCTGCGGAGCAGATGATCCCGTGGCCCCAGCCGCGGGCTGACCCACATTGGTTTCTCCGCTTTGCAGCGTATAACCTGCACTATAATTGATCCCGTCATACGCAAATACGTTGTAATAGTAAACCTGGCCATTAATTATTTCGGCCGGATCATCATCAAGATAGGTTTGGCTTTCGATTGTAAGTGAAGTCCAGGTAAGAATTGGCGTCCCGGAAATTGCCGTACCGATTGATTCAGGCGTTGCGGTAGATGATCTTGAAATAACTGTCGCCACTACGCCCGCTTGCGTGTTATCCGCCCAGCTGACACTAACGATGGAATCTCCGGAGTTAACGTTCAGGTAATACGGCGGTTGTGGAGGTATCACGGTAACCCGATCAACGTTACTGCGCTCTCCGGAATAAGAATTAACAACCTCAACCGTGGTCGAGCCCAAACGAAGAGTTGGCACAATCACCGACAAAAAGTAAGCATTATTGGTAGCGTCCGCAGCGGCATCATATTCAGCCAGCTGCCCGCCAACATACACTTCGTAAGTGCCGGCGCCCAAATTTGTACCTTGAATATTCATGCGCTGACCCACATAAACTTCAGTGGTAGTAGTTGAAACCGTAAGATAGCGAATCGCATCCGTTATGACCGGCACGGTGCTGATTGCAGTTGCGTCCGGAGTAGCGCTGTCATAAACTTCAGTCGTATTGTAGTGCCCAGCCAAATCATGCGCATACACGCGATAATAATATTGCGTGCCGTTGGTAACGGTAGCATCAATGGTTGAAGACCCGGAATTATTGTAAACAAAATTTATGGTCTTGCCGCCGGAAATAAGACTGGCGCCAACTGAATAAGCAGTAACCTCGTTAGTTGGCGTCCAGGTTATTCGTGAAGTGGACCTGCCAATTAAAACACCGGAAAATGCCGTTTCGGACGGATTGGCCCAGGTTAACGAAACCTGGTTATTGCCGGCCGAGGCATTTAAATAATAGATCTGGTCCGGCGGTTTGATGGTAAAGATACTGGTCGATCCCCTGCTCCCCGCCGTAGTTTCAACTGTAATATATCCCGTCTTCACTCCCTGCGGTAGCCAAACACCAATCTTTGCACTGCTGTACCATTCGTAACCGGACGTCTCGGATCCACTGTCTGCAGAAATTGATACTCCGCCGATTCTTACGCCGGTTAATGTCGTTGATGTTGCCCCAAAGTTGGTTCCGTTGATCTCGATGTAGTTGCCTACTTTACCCTCGTTGGTCGTTACCCCAACCGAATTGGTAATACTGGTGATGTTTGGCAACCCGGCGTCCGGCGTAGCGCTGGCAGTAACTTCTGTCGTGTTATAATGGCCGGCCAAATCGCGAGAAAAAGCCCGATAATAATACCGGGTGCCATTGGTTAAACTACTATCTGTTGCGGTTTCAAGTGCCCCATGGTACACAACCCTGATCCCTGTTCGCGGGGTAGACCCAGCCGTATAGGATGTATACTCATTGGTCGGTGTCCAGGTTACAGGAGATGAGCTGCGCACAACTAATGTACGGTAAAAAGCCGTATCCCAATCGGGGTTCCCCCAGGTTAAAGTAACAATGCGATTGCCGCCGGTGCCGCTTAAATTATAAACCTGGTCCGGCGGTTTGATGGTGAAAGTGTGCCCCCAGTTTGCAGAAAGGGTTGTCGTCGCGGGTCTCACTTCAACCGTAATATCCCCCGTTTTTACACCCTGCGGCAACCAAACGCTGATTGAGGTGGAATAATCCCAACGGTAACTGCTAGCAGAAAGCGTCACCCCGCCAATTTTAATGGCGCTGACTTCGGTTGAAATTGCGCCTAGGTTTGTCCCTACAATTTGAATATAACGGCCATCGGCTTTACCTTCGGTAGTGGCATGGCCGCCGCTATCATAAATTCCGGTAATGGTTGGCGCGCTGGACTCTGGCGTGCCAATCACGATTTTAGCCGCACTGTAATTTAAGCCATCGGATGCAAACGCACTGAAATAATAGGTGGTGCCGTTGGTTAACCCCGTTTTTGTAATAAAATGGGTGCCGCCCGAATAAGTTCCACCGTATAAACTGCCAATAACTATCGAATCACGCGGTGAAGTTGCCGCGCGCGTGGTTGAATAAACGACTTCATTTGTAGCCGCCCAGGTATTATCCAGCATGCTTAACATAATTTGCCGGTCGCCTTCGGACACCAAAGTGAAAGAATATACTGGTTCCGGTGCCAGCACGGTAAGGGCGCATGACGTTGTGCCATAAGAATTAGTGATAACGATGTCGATGCCGCCAGCCTCAATGGTTGGGATAGTAAAACCGGCTTCCGTTGAAGCATTTAAATCATAATCTACGCTTACCGTCCGGCTGGCCCCTTCCAATGTTATTGTAGTATCCGAGCCAAAATTGGTGCCTAATACATATATATAGTTGCCCACGCGCGCCTCGTTGGTGGCGACAAAACCGGAGGTGCCGGTGGTATAGGTTCCGGTGGTGGTGGGGGGAGCCAAAACGCCTGAGTCAGTTACAATTGAAAAACCTTCGTAGGTGGTTGCCAGGCCCGCGCCGTTGGTGACCACGATGTCAACCAAGCCACGATACGTAACCGTAGATGGGATCGTTAGCGCAATGTGCCCTTCTTCAGTTGCGTAATATTCATCATCGGCCCACCAGTTAATGTTTGAAGCGGAATGCGCCGCTGTAACAATGTCGCCGGAATCAAAAGAAAACAAAGAAGTTGTCGTGCCATCTTCAAAAAATTCAATTTTACGGGATGAACCGGTATTATCAAACCCTTCTCCGGTAATGTGGATATCGGTCCCGGGTTCAGCATTGGTAATTTGCGCGCCGGCATCCGCCCCGCTGGGTTCAAAAACACCCGCAATGTTAAACCGCAGATTCAGCTCGCGTGTGGCGGGCGTGCGGTTATAATTTGGCTTGCCGTCATGGATAAAAGTTTGGTAATAATATATTTGGCCGGCGGCAGGAAGGGTTTCCGAAGCACTAGTACTGGCATTATCGTCATATATAACAGAAGAGCCGGATGGCGCAGTAAAAGAACTGCCGTCTACGGGATAGCTGGAAGTGCTTAAGGGTGCGCCGTTTGAGCGAACCAGCAAAACTCCGCAATTTTTTGCCGTAAGACTGCTGTAGCCGCCGCTGGCTAACGCGCTGGTTACCGACCAACCCAAACTAACCGTGGTGGAAGTAACCGTTGGCGGCGCGCTAAAAGTTGCCGTACTTGGTGGCACAACATCAACGGTATAGGTTGTGGCAACATAATTATCAATGACCTGAATTTGGACGCTGGTGCCAGCCAGAATATCTTCCGGCACCAAAAAGCAAATCGCGTCTGAGTCCCAATAATAAATTTCCGCGGCCGTAACCGCAAGCGAAGTCCCGTTAATTAAAAGACCGTATTGAATACCATCTACCAAAGAATTTTGTGTCCCGGAAGAAGCATAGCCCGCATCCAAGTTAGTAAAGCCGGCGGCAGAATCGTAAACCACCATCAATAAATATTGGCGGACTTCGGTGGTATTGGTGGCAGTGCCGCCATACGTATTAGCCGTGGAGAACGGAGACCGGAAGCTGGCGGACCTGGTGGTATCCATGCGGTACATATTTGTAATCGCAACCGCCGAGGCGGAGCTGGCCGCAAGACAGAGGACGAAAAATGCGATCAGAATATTTTTAAAACTTCTAATCATCTTTTAGTTTCTCACTTCCAATTATCAAACTCAAGCACAATTACACGCTTAAAACACCATAGTGTCGTCAGTATCTGAAACTACTACACCGTTATACAATACCGCTTCGGAATAAATTTCCATCGGGCCAATTAAGTCATCGGTAGTAGTAACCCGCATGCAATTATCGGTGCCATATTGAGTTGTTCCGTATAAGGATTCGTATATATAAAAACCGGGAGCCAGTACCCCCGCAATCGTTCCCCCTCCCGAGCTGCCAAAACAAACATCGAATACATCTCCCCCCTGAATATAATTAGAGAACGAACTTTGGGGCTCGACCAAATAAGGCAAATCCACGTTGGTGGAGCTGGTCAGCCCTTCCGAATTGGTGGCGATAATTGCAAGGCGGTTGGTGCCAACCAAAGTATACCAAGGCACTCCTTCAACGTATAATTCTTTGTCCGCGGCGCTGTATTGACCCCACCATTCATAGCCGGGTTCAGCTGAATCATAAACCAGGTCGCCGTATACAGTAATATTGGCACAGTCAGTCAGCCCCGTAGTATGGTCAGCATAGTGGCCAACGCCGCAATCAGCTTCAACGGCATCCATTCTGCAATCTAAAATTCCAACTCGAATTTGGTGCCAGGTATTATCGCCCGCCACTTGGCTGGTTCCTTCTGATACCGCCTCAACGTAAAGGAATGAGTCCGGCGAATACCTTTCGCAAAGGTATTCATCGCTGGCGGACAACACGGTAAACGTATATGGATTATTAAATCCATCGTACGCCATAACTGTCCCCGTTGCCGAATCCGCTACACTGCACAACAAAGTATAGGTGGCATAGGCATCGGTTTCAGCAAAACTTAGCGCTAATGCTTGCCCGGTTTGGGTTGAAGCAACGCCATCTTTGGTGATTGCCCAATTATATTCGGCGCCTGTGAAATCAGGAGAAACCGAACAGGTAAAAGTCCGTTCTTCGCCGGTATATACTTGAGCCGCACTGTCCACCGTAACCATTGCACTACGGCGGCTTACATAAAGCGCGGTCTGGCTGGAACTGTCTGCAGTATCTGCTACCACCGTTCCCCTGTCATCGGTTACCCTAACTCCTAATATTGCGCCGGTGGCTTCTTGATTAAAATATATTGTCGCGCCGTTGCATGTTTGGCCAGAAAGGGTGCCCGCCTCAAATGTCCAGTCGCAGGCCCATGCCGGCATAATATCAAGGTTTTCAACGTCGGGCGCAATAATGAGAGAAACCGGCTCAGAACTCCCCAAAGGATGCTGGTTCCCATCCACCTCAATGTTGGGGGCACGCCGGCTGGCAATCTGCACTGCTTTGTCTACTGCCGCAAACGTATTCCCGGTTGCAATTTCAGTGATTTCAGCCGTTACCACATAAGCCGACACCCTGTCTCCGGAACTGTCGGCCCCGGAAAAATAAAACCGGCGGGCCGCTTCCCCGTTGGTCCCTTCGGCCGCTATTTCTGCGCCGCTTCTACTATCATAAGCCCGCATGGCAACAGAATAATCTGCCGTATTGTAAGGAAATTCAACCTGCCATCCGAGCACATCCCCAATAAACCCCCCAGCAATATCGTTAAAATCGGTATCGCAATTTTCCACACATAAAATTTTAATACTGCTGGAAGCCGGGTCAGCCTGCGCAGTTACATAAATTTCTTCTTTGGTCCCTAGTTTACCGTTCGTATCTGACACATCAAGTTTATATTCATAATCCCCCGCACTTGTCAGAGTAAACTCTTGGGCGGGGTTGGTTGCGCCGTCAATTTTTGTCCAGTCGCTGGAACCATTGCTCTTATTTGACCATTGATATTGCAGTGTATCTTTTCCAGTATAATCTTCAACGCTGGCTGACATGGAAAAGGTTTCGCCAACTAACACAAAATCCGCCGCAGAGCCGCGATCAATTTTGATCTCAATCTCGCTGGTTGCATAATGATTGCAAGCAGCTAAGCTGAGCAACACACTGGTGGCAACAACCCCGGGCAACCTCCCACTCATCGATATGCCTAAAGTTGCCGCTCTTAATCCGCGGCCTAATCCGCTAATTGTTCTGTCTGCTAAACCTCTGTGGGTTAAATCGCTGCCTGTTCTCCGGCTGGAAACAGATGGAATGCTTACTCTATGGCTATCAAAAGTTGGCATATGAAACTCCTCCCTAAAATATTTATGCAAACCAAGGCCAATTGTATATAGCGTTGGCCTGCTTCTCTTTCCATATATTTATCGTGATTTTTGGGGGAAAATCTCACTTTTTGAGAGTTTTTTTTGGTGATTTGCGGTTATTTGAAAAATGGCGAGGGCCCAGATAAGACACTCTTATGGATCAATATTTATTAGCTAAATTAGCCAATGAGCTGCTAAATATTTTTACGGTTACCTATAATAAATCAGATACTATTTGCTTAGCATCCTTTTTGTTAAAGCCAGCCCTAATTAACATCCGTTTCATTTCCGTTTTATCGAATCCCAACTTTTCCATTTCGTACAATGTCATTTTTATGTCGGAATGGTTATCCGTCATACGCCAATCGAGTAAAGCCTCAATAAATATTTTGGCCACAGCATCCCGGCCTTCCCCCGCCCGCGCCATTTCAATCGCAATCCTTCTTAGGGCTTTTGGCCTTTCCCCCTGGGCTGCGATCTTTCTTGCAACTTCCAGCGCTTTTTCAAATAATCCTGCCCTCGCCATTTCAATCGTAATCTTCTCTGCCATTTCGCCCCTGTCAAGCCCAAGCATCTGCATCATGGCCAAAGCTTCCGCAAATACCGGCACAATGTCATCTTCAGGTAAACCAGTGCTAGCCATTTCAGCGCCAATACAATTTAGTGCCTCCACCTTTTCCGGTGAATCCGGCGCCTTCCGCGCAATTTGCAACGCTTCAGCAAATAAACCAGCCTTTGCCATTCCAATTGCCGCGTCCCTTAACACCGGATCGCGCTCAGAATCAAAAAGTATCATTGTACGCACGGCATCAAGTAATTCAGTGCATATTTCATGTAACTTTTCCTTTCCCGGCCCAGTCCGGGCAATTTCCGATGTGATACCCTTAATAAGCTGGTCGACAAACCATCTACTTTCTTTTTCTTTAAAACAATCCTTCGCTACCTGCAAAGCTTCAAAAGCCAACCCTGCCCTTACCATTCGCACCGCAGCGCCTTGAATATCTGGGCGATAAGTCATGCTTCGAAACGCGTTAGAAAACGCCTTTACAATTATTTTTTTATCAGGTTTTAGTTCGGCTATCTTAAAGGCAATTTCCATTAAAACCTTTGCCTTTCTATCTGAACGTTCAACGCATTGAGCAGCTTCCGACGCCTCCAAATACACCGGCACAACATCAACCGCGCCTAAACCGGCGGCCGTCATTTCAGCTGCAATCGCCATTAGCGCTTCAGCTTTATAAGCCCGAGTACTTAGGGGATAAATTGTTCTAGCCAAACTTAACGCTTGGGCAAATAATCCGGCCTTTGCCATCCCCACAGCAACAATCGTTATGGCCGAATTTTTCAACTCGAGATTAGCCGCAGCGAAGCTATCCTCGGCGTTAACCAAAACAAGTGCTTCGTCAAATAATCCAATTTTCACCACTTCGGAAATAATGTTACAAAAACAAAATTCCCTGTAATTCGAAGTCAAAAGCTTCTCGTCTTGCAAGGTATTAACCATGTGGGCCGCTTCTGTAAACACATTAACCTTTTCTTCCTCGCTATTTGTTGCCTGTGCTACCCCAATCGCAATTCCTTCAATTACATCAGCCTTGTACAAATATATATAATCCATTTTGGCCGCTACTTGCAAGGCGGCAGAAAACTGCCCGGCCTTAGTCAGTTCATCGGCAAGGGTTTTTAAGGTTATGTCCGAACATTTAGCCCTGTTCACAATTTCCAACGCTTCGGAAAATAACCCAGCTCTTACCATTTCAATAATAATCTCTTCAATAATCGAAGGATGAGTCTCGTCTTCCAAAATTTCCATAAATACTTTTTTTGCTTCATCTTGGAGACCAGCACGCGCCATCGCGCTGGCAAGCCACCTCAAACTAAGTGCTTTTAACCCTATGCCGAATGTGTCTTTTGTCGCCCGCGCTGCTTGTAACGCTTCAGCAAATCCTTCTGCAAGCTGATCAGGCGTTAATCCGGTCTTTGCCAGCGCTTCCAACGTAGCAGATAAAAGTCTTGCCTGCTCAAAAGGTTCAAGTTTAATATCCTGCGCCACTCCCAAAACCTTATAAAACATAGCCATTCCCTGCTCTTTGCCTATCCCAGCCCGGACGGCCTCTTTAACAATATCAACTATATCGTCAACATACCAAGAAGAAAATCCCAAATACTCTTTGGCCTCCACCGCATCTATGAACACGCTTCCAAATACGGTTTTATCTATTCCCGCCTTTGACATTTCAACGGCAACTCGCTTCTTAAAATCATATTTTTCACACAGGCTCAATGCTTCCGTGAATATCTTGACTACAATCATTGCGCCAACCTCGGCTTTAGACATCTCCACCGCAACCGCAACTAATGCTTCAGCTCTATCAGGAAAGCTCCGGATATTGCGCGCCGTTTCTAGCGCATCCTCAAAAAATCCAGCCATCGCCATCTTCCATACAATCTGCACAATGGTTTGAGGGTCAACAATGCGCGCCTTAAACGCCTCCCGATGCAACATTTTCCGCAAAATCTCTTTATCCTCAAGCGTAAGGGGGTAGCGGTCTTTTATTCCATCATCATCGACTGATACAAAATTTTGCAGATAAAATTTTGCCTCCGCCTCAACAATCTTCCCGTCATGATTTAAATCTGCCTCCACTGCATAATTTTCCCCGATGCGCGAGCATCTCTCTATTGCCCCATCATTATCTGCGTCATTGAAACCCGCATATTTATACAGCTCTTCCAGTGAATGCAAATGATAATGCTTGTCGGCCCATCTTTTGCCATGAATTTCAAAACTCATATTACCCTCCGGAGAGAAATTTAATTATGGGTATTGCTTTAATTATTAATTATGTACAATGTTTTATCGGCCGCGCGGGGGAAAAATTGCAGATTTGGAATGGGTTATTTTTAGCTTTTTGCGGTTTTTTAGAAGTTGCATTGGAGGGGGATCAAAATCCGATCCAGCCAAAGTGCACTAAAATCCCCACTGCAGACCAAGGGAGACCTGATCCCCAGTGTTAATGGTTGGCTGACCAGGGAAAACACCATCGTTGCTCATTTGCCCTTCTATAAACGCGCGGTCCGGCAATAGTTGCCACCACGGGCTCCCGCCGGTTGCAGAGGACTGAGGATTAATAACAGAAAACTTTAAAGAGCGATACAAACTGCTGGGTTTCGAAGTTGGGATTTTTACCGAGCCAGCGGCCTCAAATAAAACCGGCCCCAGATAAAAGCGATCGATTAAGCTTAATGTGATCCCTTGATCCCACATAGAACCAATCGGTAAATAAAACCCTTGCCAGGTTTTATTTACAAAATCGCGGGAAAGCCTATAACCTAAAGTTGCGGAAGACCCGATGCCAAACGGAAATATTTGACGGCGTGTTTTCAAGGTTAAAAAGCTCTGCGCATAAAAATCAAAATCTGCCTTTAGGATACTGGTATCCACTAAATCATTAGAAAATGGAGACCCCTGAAAAATGGGCAAGCCTGCACCCGCGCCACCGGAAGCGGTAATAAAAAATAACCCTTCATTTTTGGAAGGCATGGTCAAAGAGCCCTCGGCTTCTGCCTTAGGTAGATACGAATTAAAGCTATAATCATCCGTAGTCCCAGGTTTATACGTATAATCCTGAAAAATATCAAAGTTAAGCCAGCTGGCAGTCATGTCCGCCTTTACTTTTAATGAATATTTATATTGACCATGCCAACCCAAAAGAGGCATCCACTCGGCATTCGCGGCAACCTCCCCGCCATCGCGTGAAAACAACCAGGCACCATTGGAAAGCTGCGAATCGCGGCGAAAATCGCCGTATTTGGCGCTGGCGCCAAATTGCCACTTCGGCCACGGTTGTGTGGCTACGTTGATCCTCCAACCATTAAAAATATCAACCGAATTAAAGAGAAGATTTTCGGCGTGAGACATAATCTTTTCTGCGCCAACCTTAATGTTTTGGCTATCAACGGCGTTGTTTTCGCTTTCTCCTCTAGAGCCAATTATTGTCCGCAGCAAATCTGCCCTGCCTGCATCTCCGGCCGCCAACATCTTCAAAAATTTTAACGCTTCATCATAACAATCTTTTGCCGCAACCGGGTCACCCATATCGGCATAAACAAAACCCTCAGCCATTTTAATTTGCGCCATCAGTTTCGGGGCTGCTTTGTCTTTTAAAAGCCAGTCAGCATCATCCGGCAGCATCGGATCGTAAATTTTTGCGGCCTGGGCCTCGTACTCAGCAATAATTGGGAACGTTGGCCTCTGGAAAATTTTAACCTCAGAGGGCTGGCCATACTCGTGGGCTCTGTATGCCCGTTGATCTAACGCCGATATTTCAAGTAAAATTTCAAGTTTCGGCAACTCGCTCTCATATTGGAGAGCGTCTCGCTCAAATAAAGATGGGCGGTCAGCCTTAAGGTCGCCCAAATTTTTGCGAATCTCTGCATCAAGGTCAATCGCAATTTTTTGGTCTGCCTTTTCTGTGTAATGAAATTTTGCCCCGTCTTTAGCCCAAAGATACAAATTACGCTTAGCATCCAAAGCTCTTAAAAGTTGTTTTTGGGCAGTTAAAATTTCTTTAGCATCCGGGCTGCTCACCTGCTGGGCCGCGGCCAAGGTTTGCCGCGCCATTGCAATGGCAACATCTAGTTTTGTTAAGGTAGACGTAAAATCTTCTAGTTCGTATAAACATTGGGCCTCCCCCATCGCCGCATTAAATTCAATATCCTTCTTTTTCTCTGTGCCCGGCAAGGCATCGGCCAACCGCTGCGCCTCAGCATATTGTTTCTGCGCCTCAATATACCGATTTTTCCCGCCAAAATCATGCCAGCAATATAAATCACCCAATGCCAAATAGGCCTCGGCTTGCAGTGCGCCGCTAGCCTGTTTACATACATATAATAATATCTTCTCCGCGCTTTCAAACTCTTCGGCAATAACCAGCGCGTTCGCCGCGTTCAATAAAACCTGTTCATTATTCACTGCGCTGTCATTAAATATGCCGGCCTGCACAAATTGTGGATAATTTGTTTGCCATGCCTGCACAAAATCTTGAATCGATAAGCTTGCCCAATCAATGCCGCTGATAATTTCACTTAAACCCAAATTATTGGCCGCGTCGTTAAGCGATGGATCCGCCAATAATAAATTAAGTCCGGCAACTATCCGTGCATCTGCTCCGTGCCGTTTAAACGGATTATCTTTTTCTGCATTCTGCAAAACATCACCTTGCGCCCAGGCAAAAACCCGCACAATATCCATTACCGCCGCAACTTCTTTGCGCGTGGCAAACACAGGAACAAACGCCAGCGCATCCTTACAAACCCCAATTGCGAGAGTATACTCCGGCGCCGAATCGATTCCCGCTGTCTCCGACAAGCGCGCCTGATAAACATAGGTTTCGGCCAACCCGGCACTTGCCGCAAAAAATAACTCTGGGTTGCTTTGGCGCAAATTATCCGACTCAAGAATTTTCCCGTATTGCGTTTGCGCCTCAGTCAAAATCTCTTCATTTTCTTCCCCACAAACCTTAAGTAATCCGGCATAGTTTAGTTGTAACTCTTCTTTTGTATAACTAATTGCGGCCAGGACACTGGCTTCGGTTAAGGGGTTAAAATCAGGCAGGCCTATGCCTTGAAATAAATCCGCTGCCACCCCGGTAAACACCGGCGCATTCAGCAGCTTCTGGTAAACTGTGGCGGCCTTCAAAAAATCAGCTTGCGCCGCCGTTTCGTCATAATTTTTTTCAATGTCAGCTTGCGAACTGTAAGCCCAGGATAAAAGGATCAGCGTATTGGCCAATAAAGCATTTTTATCCGCACCGTCGGGAATATTTAGGTTATTCCATTGTGCCAGCACCTGGGTAAGCTCTTTAATCGCTTCCCCGATTTTGCCTTGGGCGGCGCGATAATCGGCTTCCGCGGTCGCCTTTTTTGCTGCTTGTTTGGCGTCAATAATTTCCACTTCGGCCAAAGCAACTTGTGCCTTGGTCTTAAGCGCGGGATTAGCTTCCGCCTCCGCCGTCTTCATTGCCATCTCATAAAAACCCGCTGCCCAGCCCGCGGTCTCCGGCTTTTCTTTGCTGGCCGCTTTGAAAATTTCACCAAAAGTGAAATACATTTTGGCGTCAAGCTTAGCTTCCAGGTTTGCGCAAAATTGCCCAAATTGCGGCGCGGGCAAAGCGCTGCGTAATTTACTTAGCGCTTCCCACAATTCTCCATCAGCTTGAGCAGCACTCATTGCTTCAGAGAAAAAGGTTTGCGCTTCCGGCGCCACCGCATTGATCATCGCCTGGGTTTTTTCATCTCCCAAAACCGCGGCAAAAACAGCTAAAAGTTTTTTCCATTCATCCGCTGCGGTTTTGTATTTGGCGGGATCCAGGCTGGCTTCGGCTTGCTCTGCCCGATACCCGCATACCCCGGAAAGGACATAAACTGAGCGCAGTAAAACGTCAGTTTCTTCAAGAGTAAAGGCCTCCCGCACAGATATACGATTAAAGGTCTCCCACGCAATTTTTTCGGCTTGCTCATCTTTTTTCTCGCGCTCGGCTGGCGCCTGGGTTTTGTCTTTGGCTAAAGCAATGTACGTTTCCGCCATGCCCACCTGTGCGCGGTCATAGAGCTCACTGGCCGGCGGCTCACTGGCTGGAAGCACCTTAGCGTAAGCGCTAATTGCTTCGTCATAGCGTTTGGCATTTTTTAATACTTCCCCAACTCTGCAATAAACATCATCGGCTGCCAGCTTTGCTGCTGCATCGGTATCCGCCGGCTGAGGCATTCCGTCTGTCCCCAAGATTGCGTTTGCAGCAGACACCGCGTCGGCAATATCTGAATCCGAACCGGTCTGTAACCCTCTCCCCAGTAGAGCCTCGGCACGGCCCAACCGAGCCAGCCAGTAACTGCGCTCTCTCAAGCCAACTTGTTCAACCCGGTTAAAACTTTCAATCGCGTCGCCAAACGCCCCCATGTTTTTCTGGGCTTCACCTAATCGATAATAAACATCGCTGCGGGTAAGGTCACATTGCTGCAAGTCACTATCAGTTGCAGCCGCTTGCCCTTCTGCCATTCCTTTATAACGCTCGGCGGCTTTGCCCAGTATTTCGTTGATCGCTGCCTTCGTCATTTCGTTTTTCTGTAATTCATACTGCAAGGTATAAGCCCAGCCCAGGGCAACTTTTGCCCGAACAGAGCTAAGCCCATTTATCTCTGCTATTATTGTTTGCTCAATTTCCTGTGCCATCACCAGCCGGCGCGCGGCGGTTAACCCTTTGGATTTTTTCTCGGCGGCCAACAACTCCAAATTACATTCGGCTTTCCCTAAGGTGGCTTCGGTTTTGTAAGCGGCACTGTTATTAATTAACCATTGATAAATATCTTTTGCCGCCGCGCATTGTTTTAATGCTTGCAAGGCCGAGGCCAAAGAATTGGCCTCTTGCCCTTTCTTCGCATTGCCCGCACCCTTTTTCACGGCCGCCAATGAAATGTCTGCCCCTCTCAAATATCCCTGGCCGGCCACCACCGCCGCAATTTCACTGCTCGCCAACCCGCAGATTCCCTTTAAAACCGTATCTCCCAATAATGCCGCGCTTAATGCCGCCGCCATATTCCGCCCTTTGCCCGAAACATTGGCAGGCCGCGCAATCTTTCTTTCATAAAGCGGCGAATTAAAAGCCCAAATCAAAAGCGATGCGGCGTCATAAATTGTTTTATTGCTGTCAGAATCATCCCCGGCAGAGTTGTCTTTGATAATTTTGACCAAATTAGCAATAACCATTTTCAGTGCTTCCGCATCACCTGCATTCAATGCCGCCTTAAGATCATTTAAGGCCTTTTCCGTGGGAGACAAAATATTGCTTCGGGCTGCCGCCGTTGCGCTTCGCATGAACTGTGCTTTGGCGAAAGCCAAATTTTGAAAGCGCAACGGGGACCGGGTAAAACAATCAAACAAATTGGGGTGTTGGGCTTTAGTAAAACCCATTGCCAATAAAAGCGCTTCGTATTGCTCGGCGGTTAATTCTGCTCCGGCTACTTTAGCTGTATCCCAGGCGGTCTGCAACGTATCTGCGGCGGCAACCTCACGGTTACTTCTATACACGTCCTTTAAAAGGCCAACAAATCTTTCAAAATCCTGAAAAATCGGGATCCGGGTATTATTTTGCTGTGCATTCAGGTCATAATGCACTCGCGCCGCCTCCGCCGCCGCCCGCGCCCCGGCAGAATCATTTTGTTTTAGCTTAATTTCTATCACGCTGAGCGTGGATTCTGCCATGTGATCATACCAGTTTGCGCTTACGGCCCGCCAACTACCGGCGTCAACATCTTTCAGCACTGATCCGTTATACAACTGCAGCGCCAGGCCAAACTGTCCCGAGTGCTTATACGCACCAGCCAATAACCAATTTAGCCGCCGGTCATCATAGCCCCAGGAACTCAACCCATTTACAAAATTACTGTCAAAAGAAACCCTTAATTTGTCCAACCCATCTTGCGCCAGAGTCCCCCTCCCATTCTTCGCTGCCATTATTGCCTTTATTGCTTTAATTAACCGGGTTTCGTTTGCCGGCGTTCCGTCAACGGTAGTTTGCGTCCCGCCATAATAAGCCAACATTATATTTTGGGCCCGCAAAAATACCTCGTTGGCGGCAGCCGACTTGCTTTTTCCCAGCAGGGCCCGCCCCTGCAATAATAAAAGCTCTACAACCTTAAAAGCCGCCGCCAGCAGGGCAAAACGCAGGTCATCTTCGTTGCCTTCGTTCCCAATTGCCTCGTCTACAATGTATGACAAAATGTAATCTTCAAAAAATTCAATATATGGCGTCACCGCTTCACTCCCCACGGCATTCCTCGGGATCAAAGTTTTTAATGTGCCGATTAAATCGCTGGTTTCCTTCCCGATAACAAAAGCAACCTTGTCTTGTTCAAATCGAGCCCAGGCATTCTGTAATGCTTTATTCGAAAAGGCCGGGGTCGGCGGGTTTTGCGGCAAAGTTGCAGTGCCACCCGCCCCATCGGGAGATCTAAACGTCCCCGGTCTCGAACCAATACTGCCAATTCCAAAATTTATAGCATTCATGATTTTCCTCTTTATTCCGGCGCAACTTCTGTCGTCAGCAGGTTCCCTAATTCATTTGCAACGTCTGTTTGCTTGTTCGCTGCGCGGGCATCTCCCGGGATCAAATCCTTTGCCCGCCCAAACGCTTCGTTCGCCCTGGAAAGTATCTTGCGTAATTCTTCGGCATCGGCGTTGGCATCTCTTCGCCTATAATAAACATTCAGCATCATGTCTCCAAAAGAATATAATTTTTCCCACGCATACTGCGGTCCCTGTCCCATGGCAACTCGAATCAAGCCGGCATTTTCCTTGTCCCGCAACAATCCTAAAGTTGCATTTGTCATATCGCCATATTCCTCTTCGCCGGGCCCAACCTCTTTCAGCAGCGCCCGGTAAATTGATTCCGCTTCAGCAACCTTGCCCTGATAAGCCAATCTCCAGGCATAGGCCTCATAAAGCTTGGAGGCCTCAACAAACCAGCCATCCTGGTACGGATCCTCCCCTAATATATCTCGACAATTTTCAATGATTTTCTCAATTTTTTCCAAAGAATTTATGGTCTCGCCCGCTGCCAACAAATTACTAATTTCGCCTGCGGCCTGCATTGTGCCTAAATCACGGCTGATTTTTTGAGGATTTTGCCGGTAATAACTTAGTACATTGCTGGTTTCCAGCGCGGTTTCAATATCAGACAGCAACATTTGCGGAGAAGGCGGCTGCCCCTGCTTATACCAGGAAATCTTTTCATCAAATACTTTTATCCCGGCAAAGCGCCGCGCATTTTTTATTACAAAGTTCTGAACTTCTGATAATATCTTAGGATCCGGGGATTTGCCCAAAGCCGGCTCCCGCAATATTGCTACTACCCGCCCGTATAAATCGTTTAATAAATGATACTGTTCAGACGTCAAGATCAACCCCTCGCCCAAGGTTGTGGCATCCGCCTGCCCGTCGAAAGGTTTTAGCTCTTCGCAAATTTGGCGCAAATTTTCGGCTTCGCTCTGCGCCCGATCAATTTCTCCTGTGTGCAAAAGATACGCCAGTTTTTCAAAGTGCGCCCTAACCCTCCCTTGGTATAGCGTATTTGTAAGGTTTTTCTCTTCCGTAAACTCAAGGTCCTGCTCAATTACAGAAAGATCTTCAGAAAAGCTTTTCGTCGGATCAGTTACGCCAACGCGCCCCAGCTCCACCCATAACCACATCTGGTTAACATCCGTCCGCAAACCAAAAACTGACCGCGGCAAACGGTACCCTTGTCCTTTTAGCTTTTTTTCTTCATCCTCTCTCCTCTTTTGCGCAAACAAATAGATATTTTTAATTATTGTTTCATCCGGTATCACGCAATCCAACGCTAAGTCCACGCCAACCTCTTCTGGAGGTTCCCAACTTGCTCCAGGGAAAAAGCCCTCTTCCGCTTGGGGCAATGCATTGCTCAAGACGCCTTCGTATAACCAATAAGCCGTTGCATAGGCCCGCTCCGCCAACTTTCTTTCGCCGCCTTGCGCAAAAGCCGTCCCCAAACCCGCAAAACAGCGCAACAAACCAAGCGCCGCCGCGCCCCCCGCATCGTCCCCTTCTTTGCTAATTTCAAGCACCTTTTTAAATTCAACGATCGCATCAATATACAATTGCGCCTGGCTTAGCCATTGATCTCTTTCTTTGTCTGCGCGCGTTGCATACATTTCGGCAGCCGCCAAGTATAAGCCCACCGTAACCGTTTTGGCGTATTCTTCCTGAGATGCATCTATAATTTTCCTCGCCATGTTTTCATCTATATGGCCCGCCGGCAATTTATTCGCCGCAACCGGTGCCGGCAGCGGGGCCGTGCCATCTAACGCTTCAACTAGATCTCCCAATACGGTCAATTCCATTTGCATTTTTTCTGCGCTAATCGGTTGTTTTAAGTTATCCTTTTGCGGCATACTTTGTCCCATTTCTGCCATTCGCCGGTATCCCTCCAAAATAATCCCAAATGCACGCAAAATTAAGCGCGGATTGGTTTGTTGAGCAATTACATCCCTGGCCACATCCACCGCTTTGGCAATGTGCCGGCCGTCATAATAATCAAGCAATACCCGCGCGTATACCAATTTATTATATGGATTTGCTTCGTTATATGGCTTTGCCGGATTTTTTTGGGCCAGCCAATGAGTAATTATCAATCTTTCTTTTTGCGAAATTCCGGCGCGCGTAAAACTCTCATAAAGCCCGTCCGCCGCTTCTTCTAAAAATTTTTCATCCGTATAATTGGCAATGGGGTACGGGGCGTAACGCAAGGTAACGGTATACTGCTGAGCGGCCTCCGACGCAAACCCCATTTCCAGTAAACTTACCGCACAATCATTGCGCACCAGTAAAAATTCCCCGACGTCGCCAATTTTCCTTTTTCTGACATCCGTAAACGAATATTTTTGCGCAATCTGCATCGAGTATTTTAAATTATCCATTGCCAGCGTATTTGGCGCCAACCACAAGCTCCCGCCCAACATATCCCACTGCCCTTCAAACCTTTCCAATATATTATCATTGCCCACTTGCTGCCATTGCTTCCCGCGCAGCTGGTCATCCACAAAACGCCGGCGGGTGATGCCGGCGGACCGGCCGGAAAAAACAAAGGCACATAAGTAAGCCAGGGTATTTTCGTAGTATGCCTGGGGACCAGCAGATCCTTCTTGGGCTTGGGGACCAGCAGATCCTTCTTGGGCTTGTTGTAAAATGTCGAATAATTCTTTATCCGCCTCCTGCCCTAAAATCTCTATTATCTGCTCTTGGCTAAGATTTGGCTTCAATACAAGCTTTTCTGCCTCTATATTTTCAAAGATTTTACTAAGTTTTATTTTATATATATTATATTTTGGGAAAATTTTTGATCTCTCAATGCCCTCCTCTTTTGGCGTTGAGTCGAAAAAATACCCGCCGTCTTCATCATACATTTCCGTAAGCTGCCCGCTAAAATCTACAAACAACCGGCTATAATCGATCGGATCTGCATTCTCTTCCTCGTTGCCCGCCGGCCCAAACGCCGCCACGTATGCCAGCGCCGTTAAAACCGACAAAACCATTTCCGGCTCGTATCCCCGTGAAGCATCGGAGTCCGTATAATCAACCTGCAGCTCTCTCCATTTCACCGTAACCGCCGGCCCCAAATCATGCAAAACCTTGCGGGCCAGCTCGGTATTTCTTCGGCGCGTTTCCGGATCAAAAGAGGTCTTTGCGTCATAAGCAATCCGCCAATAAGTACGGATGGCATCGTGTGTAAAACGCGTCGAATATCTTTCCGCAACATTTTTCGGCGTAAAGTAATGCAAGGTGTCCCCGGTGCCGGTCCGCACCTCCAAAAATGCCGGCAGGTTAAAACTTACCTGCAATGCAGAAAGCGACTCCGCTTCGCCAGGATGCGACTTAAAATATTCTTGATTCAATTTAAAATATAACTCCGGCTTGTCAACTATTTCTTCCCTCATTTTTTGGTAAGTTATAGCCGCCCTATCCCAGCGATGGGCTGGGTCGTCATCAAAAGACCAAAAGGCCTCCAGTTTGGCAACCGAAACATAAGACGGGCTGGTCAGCAACTCCGGCTCCGTCCTGCTCTTCCCTTCATCGGAAGAAATACTCAAGAGAGCGGTGGCGCCGTCAAAGTAAATTGAATTTGCCCAAATCTGGTCTAAATATTGTTGGGCTAATTCAGCATACCATTCTTCATGGCCGGCATAACCCGCCACGCCGTCTTTGGCAAATCCCCAGGCGCGGATCAGCTCATAAACAATATCGATATCCGCGTCCGTGGCCGAGCCCCAATCTGCATCCGCGGCAACTTTGAAGTCCGCCGCCACCTCGCCACCTTCTAATCCCTCCAGGTCCAAAGCTTCTGCTTGCCCGCCAATGTTTTGCGCCAAATAACCTTTCCAGGCAAAAAGTCCCCGCCCGGAAGTTCTCAGGGCGGCCTGTAAATAGCGGCGAAATTCATCCGCATTTTTCAAATCGTTGGCCATTTGCATGGCAAAGCCCAAGCCCTCAGAAAGAACTTCACTGCCTTTTGGTATATTTTCGCTTTCCCGCCATGGATCTTTAACAAACGCCGCTTTCTTGCCGTCCGGTAAATTTACTCCTACCACAAAATTTTGCGTCAGGCCGACATACAGGCCTTCTTCCCTTTCCTGCCAAAATTGAATTTGTGAAATTGCGTCCTCGGCACGAATTAACGGGGCCATATCTTCAAGGTCAGGAACATTATTTACTTCCCAGCGCCATGCCTCCTGCGCCCAAGTTGTTAACTGCTGTCCAAACGTGTTGGGCGGCGGCGCAGGCAAAACCGGCCAGTAATTATTTGGTGCCGGAACTCCATTTAAACCTGACATTTTAACTCTCTCCTCTTTGCATTAAATTGTTCGCGGCTCCCCTGCCTTCAGGGCTGGACAAAATATTGGCTTCAATTTCCCGCAAAAATACTCGGCGCTTTCTTTCGCGTTTTCCCTCATCATCATTGTGTTCAAACAGGAAAGGTTGGTAGCCGCGTTGTACCTTTTCCCAGCCCTCTGTTAACGCCGTCCAAAACGGCATCTCGCGGTGGACTCCGCGGTTCAAAAATAAAATCGCGGCCGCTCCCATGGCTCCGTGATAAGCATTCCAAATTGCCGCCGGCCCCAACGTGACCAGTGTCCCCACGTCCGCGTTAGCCAAAACTTTCCAAACAGCCGTTGGGTCTAATGTAGCCACGGCACCTACTATGTTTCCCCCAGAAGCTATAATTTTGATGGCCGAATGCCCCGCACAGTAAAGATTTAATGCTGCCAAAATATATGCCAGCTTCATGTGTCGGGCCGGCATTTTTCCCGGGCAAACACTTTCTTTGGGTGAGGTTATAAACGGCGGCCGCAACTTCAAAATCAGGCCTTCCCAGTCCGATTGCGCCATGCGCCCTGGGTTACCCCATTCCATCACCATGCATCCTGCGGTTTCGCCGAAATTTTCAAAGCTCAAATTACCGGCACTGCGCATATTCAGTAAAAACGAACCCATCGTACAGGCAAAATTCAACAAGACAATACTAATGAAATAATTTTTTGAAAAAGCGTCGATGCCGCCTTGCTTAAGTTGTTCATCAAGCATTCCCAGCATCCCGGTTGGTCTCTCAAACCGGATGGCGCTGGCGTTCCCTAATAAGAAAAATATGGGACAAACAATCAATGCCTGCCGGAACATCCCGGTTAACCAATAGGCCGACAGTGACAAATATTTGGCTTTGCGCCATGCCCCCATTGGGGTTGCCATTATCTGCACCCAAATTGGGATATTGCCTCTTCCCCACCGGGAACCAAAGGTAGAATTGTATCCGGCCAGATCGTCTGAATGCGCCCCCAACGGCCCTTCGCCCTCAAGAAAAGACGAAGCCCAAAGCAGGCGCGGCAAAAACCATGCTCTAAAAGTTGCAGACAGGAAATTACGCGCCTCATCATTAAAAAATCCCACCGAACGCAAAAACCAAACACCCGAAGCAATGTCTTCGGATTCAGTGGTCGTATCCTGGATTGCCCAAACTTCATGCAGCAGATCGCGGGGAAATCCGCCCAATCCCCGACCTTTCTTAAGTAATATCTTGGCGTTAAGCGGCCGGCGGAACCGCTCAAGCAAAGCCGGCGTTTCTTGTAAGTCCTCTATAGATTCATTTGGGCGGAAAAGGTGAACAGCGCGCCAGTGCAGTGCCACCGAACGCCGGGCGGCATCAACCCATTCATACAACCTAGCCAACTTTTCGCCTCGCCCTTCTTCAAAATTTGCACGGAAGAACCATGCCACACGGCTAAATTCCGAATCTGTACCGGTTCCCAAATCAAGCACGTCTTGCGCAATCCCGCCCAAAGGCAAGGGTCGCAGGGACCCGTGCTTGCCCAGGTTATGCAACAAGTCCAGCCCCTGTAAAATCGTAAGGTCATAACCAACATCCACAACTTTTACCCCCAACCCAAAACCCCAAGCCCCCAACCTGATTAGCGGCACCGCCACGCGCCCGATTTTTTGGTGGTTCATAAAGATTCGTTGTGTCAACCTATCCACCAAAGCGTTGTACAAGGCCGAAATTAAAAATTTATCTTTGATGTCAACTTTCAAGCCCAGCGCGCGGGTAGCTCTTCTTAGCTTTTCGCGTACGCGGCTTTGGTAATATTCGCGCGTGGTCCAGCGGCCCGACTCAAGATAAGAATCGCCGCTGTATGCAACACAGGATCCCCAAGAAGGCACCAGCCCGTCCAGCGTATTATCTTTATTGAATTGGTTCCAATAAGCACTCCCGGCCGATTGAAAAGCCAGCGCCATCCAGGAAAAATTACCGCCCGCAAGGAACTCCGATGGAATCCAAAATACATGGAAATTCCGGCCAAATTGCCGCTGACCAACCATATGCTGCGAATCGTGCTCATTAATATAAGGCGCAATGTCTATGCAAAGCGTAGCGTACGCGCGGTAGTCAGCATCGTCAACGTGCTCAACCGCATAAGTAAACGGCGAAGCGGCAATGGCCTTGGCATCTTCAAAATAATTATGGCCCACTTTTTTCCCGACTTCCGCCCCAACCAGGGCAAAAGCCATTTCGGCAATTTCCCGCTCAATTTGCTGGGGAGTTTTACCTTCTGCGGCCCGCTGGTTAATTTCTTCCTGCAATTTTTCCCGGATTTGGGCATCGAAAGCTTCATCAATCGCTTTTGCGCCGGCGCGAATTTCGCCTACCAGCGCCTCCCGCCCTTTGGTAACATTGGGCAGGTGGTTAGTGGCAATTAGGGCTTCTAATATTTGGTAAGCTTTGCGCGGCCGCGGCGAAATCATCCGCCGGTTAATATCCCAGAGAAAATCGGTCCCCTCCAAATGCTGACGAGTGGTTCGGCTTTCGCCTGCGCGCAACACCAGCACTCGATCATCGTTCGGGTCTGCGCCTAATATTACCGCCCCGTCATTTACCTTCACGCCAATATCTGCAAACACTTCCACAATTTCAGAAGCAGCTTCTGCTAATGAATTTTTCTCTGTATCACTCATTTTTAGGCCGTGGTCGGCATCTACAAATCCCCTAACCAGGCGGGCAAAATCACGGCCGCCAGCCCTAACTTCATCAACCTGGCGCTGGACCACTCCGGTCCTGCTCATCCAAACATCCTGACGGATAACCCTCGCCGCCGCCGTCAAGGTGGCACGCAATTCTTCGGTGAACGCAGTATCTTCCGCCACCCCAAACATCTTAAATGCTTCGGCGCACGTTTCGTCCAGGTCTTTGCCATCAAGCGCATGGTTGACAACTACCGTAAACAATTCTTCAGCGCTGTGTTTTTCTGCTCCCCGTGGAAAATCAACGTCCAGCAGTTCTTCTATTTGCTTTCGGGAATTTTCGGAAATCATGTTAGCGGAAATTGTTTCGCCGATGGCAAGCCGATGAAAATGCATCCGGGCGGTTAGCTGAAAACTCCCTACTATCCGGCTCCATTCTTCCAATAACGTCTTTTCGTCTGCGCAATTACGGGCGGCCGCGGCCGTCAGGCGCAGTGCAAAATTTCCTTGGGCACCGGCCACCTCAAAAACGTCGTCCAGCAAGGCCTGTTTAATTTTAAATGCCTGCCGCTCAAACTCCCGCCGGAACAATATTTCCCGTTCTGTATAATGCCGGGCATTAATTACCTCGGTAACAATCGCTCTAACATCTCCGTAGTTTTTGTGGCCGGCAAAATTATCTTCTTCTCCTTGGCGTCGAACCCCTGCCCGCCGCAGGGTCCCGGCTTGATGTGCTGAGCACAGCTGCTGAACAATTTCTGCAAAATCAAGGCGGGAAGCAATGTCTTCGGCAACAAAAACCAGTCGTTTTAATATTCTGTCCTCGTTTTTTACGCCCTCCAGTCCCATTTCATGCAAAACCCTTTGGGCTGATTCCCTGGGTGTCAAAACGCGCCCTGCTTCGCCCGGCATGCTTAAGTTACGAATTAATTGGGCTGCAATCCAGCGTGGACGGCGCAATTCAGGACGGACGGAATCCGGAATCAATGCCGGCACGGCGCCGGTAATTTCACGGTCAATCAAAGTAGTAAGATCGGGGGAAACTTTGGGTTCCTTTGAAAGCTGCTCGCGGATAATAGTGGCGACTGCTCCCTGCCAGGCCGCCCCAATCCACGCCCCCACTTCCCCTCCCTTAATTAATGATCCCAGTATCCCCCCTTTGGTTCCTCCCGGATAAGGCACCAGCTGGGTTGGCCTTACATAACGCCGCACGCGTTGCTTTACGCCGTTGTCATTTTTTTCAGAAAGGTCAATTTCAATGGTCCTGCCCCCGCAAGACAAATGCAGGATCTCGCCGCTAACCTCATCCGCTCCGCAAACAACCTGGAAGATGGTTCCCTGTTCACGGCAAGTTCCCGCCGCACCAATTGCGCTTTCCATTGCGCCAAAGGTCGCCGCATGCGCCAGGGTAAAGCCATCAACAAACCTTTCGGCCACCTGCCGCGTCATGCCGCATTGTTTCATCAATTTATCAATAAACTGCTCACGGTTTGCCACCGGGTCGCCAATCGCTCCGCAAATTTTATTAATCCG
>JBAZQH010000006.1:0-33428 GCA_041645285.1 Candidatus Margulisiibacteriota bacterium
TCCAGATTGCCGTCGAGCTGGATGAAGTGGCCGGAAAAATCAACGCCTTTACCGGCAAAGAATACACCTGTTATTACGTCGTCATTTTGGACGCGCACCACCGGGTAGCGTTGGATGTTTTAAGCGATATTTTCCTGAATTCAAACTTTGCCCCCGCCGACATTGAGCTGGAAAAAGGCGTGGTGCTGGAAGAAGTGAAAATGTACGAGGACGCGCCGGACGAAAAAATCCATGACGTCTTTACCTCTACCCTGCTCCACCAGCACCCCTTGGGTAACCCCATTTTGGGCAGTGTCGAATCAATCCAAAATTTTTCGCGCGAGAGCATTTTGGCCTACCGCAAAAAACTTTACGCGCCCGACAATATCCTGATTGCGGTGGCGGGCGACATTTCCCACAAAAAGATTGTTAAAGAAATGGAAGCCCTGTTTGGCTCTCTCACCGGGTCCCGTAAACAGCGCCCCCACCAGAAAGCCAACATCCAGCACAAAATTGAGGTCCTCAATAAAAAAACCGAGCAGGTGCACCTGTGTCTGGGTAATCCCGGCCCTTCCATGCATGACCCCCACCGCTACCCCATGTTGGTACTGGACAATGTTTTGGGCGGCAACATGAGCTCGCGGCTGTTTCAGGAAATCAGGGAAAAAAGGGGCATGGCTTATTCCATTTTTTCAACCTTTTCCCCTTATATGGATGCCGGCACCTTTTACACTTACGCCGGCTGTACCAAAGAAAACGCGGCCAGCATCATCAATTTCACTTTGGGCGAGCTATCCGCTTTCAAGAAAAACGGGGTTACGCCAAAAGAGCTGGAGCGCTCGAAAGAATACATCAAGGGCACGCTGGTGTTGGGGATGGAGAGCACTTCGTCCCGCATGAACTGGATGGGCCGCTCCGAATTTTACCATGACCGGATTGTCTCGGTGGAAGAAACGTTTGCCGACATTGATAAAGTAACCAACGACGCCATCATTGAAGTAGCCAACCAATATTTTACCGAAGACCAATTGACGCTAACCATGATTGGGGATATTACCGAGGCACCGGTGAAAAGGTTAAGCTGTTAGTGCATCTATCCAATTAACTCCCTATGCAGCGCGACAAAAGTTTCCGGCGTTAAACCTATCCGCTCATGAGTTACTTGTTTAATATATTGGGCCAAACCAGCTTCATCCATTACCTCCCGGCAAAATGGAATTGATAATTTCCAAAAGTTAGTTGTCCTTGGCGGCAAACATTTATCGTCAATAGAAAAATCAATGAACTCAAGCTGCCCTGCCGCACTATCTAAATCAAAATCCACCGCACAAAAATCATGGACCAGCACGCGTTCTGCGGTTGGCCGGAAAAAGGGTCGGGACAACAGCCAACTTTCTGCGCGTGTAACTAAACTCTCGCAATGCTCAATCAGCCCATCCTGCGCTGGAAAACAGCGCATTAAATCTGCATCCGCATACAGCTCACGCAGCAATCGAAATAACCTTGTGCCGGATAAATCCTCACCCTTCGCCTTCAATAAAACGGACCGAACGTCAGTGGGACAGGAACCTTCCCAGGCAGCTTGTAGGCCGCGGGCAAAGATTGCGCTTAGTAGATCCGGCAAATCTTCAGCCGCAAAATGGCGCACGGGCACCACCGCAACAAAAGATACCGCCTCATCAGCTTGCGGTCCCAGATTACGCCCTTCCGGTTTGCCTCCACCCGAAACAACCACTTTAATACTAGGACGAAAATGAACATGATCATCAGTGCGAAATTCTTGCCCCATTGTGTCAAGGTGCGAAAAAGTTGTGGCGGAAAACAATCTATTTGCACGGCTTGCCATATGATGTGCTCGAGCTATTGCCAGATCCCGCGGCCCGATTGGTCTTGCTTCAAAAACGCTTCCCATATTAACCACCTCTGCCAGGAGTATCGTTCAACCCGTGAAAAAATTTCACTATTTTTTTGATCCGCCGCGCGATTTTTTAATTCTTCTCTGGCGAATTTTTTGGTATACTTTACAATAAGGGAAAACTAAATGCTAAAAGCCCAAATCAAACGTTTGCCGCACGGGATGGATTTACCCCTCCCCCAATACATGACCGAACACGCGGCCGGAATGGATTTGTATGCCGCGGTTACGGAAGAAACAATTATTGGGCCGGGTGCCTGGAAGCTGGTTCCTACCGGATTGGCCATTGCCCTGCCGGAGGGCTATGAAGCACAGGTGCGGCCGCGCTCTGGATTAGCGCTGAAGCAAGGGGTTTCGGTGCTCAATACTCCCGGCACGGTTGACGCCGATTACCGCGGTGAAGTGGGAGTAATCCTAATGAACCACAGCAAAAATGATTTAATCATCCGCCGCGGCGACCGGATTGCGCAAATGATCATAAACAAAATCGAAAAAATTACATTTGAAGAAGTGGCCGAATTACCAGAAAGCGAACGCGGCACGGGCGGGTTTGGACATACGGGGGGAAAATAGTCAAGATACAAGAAACAAGATACAAACAAATTCAAAAGGAGCAAAACTATGGTTAAAATAAAAGTTATCGTAAACGGAGCCTTGGGTCGGATGGGCGCAGAAACGGCCAAAGCCGTTTCTCAAGAGGAAGACCTGGATCTGGTGGCGGTTTGCGACGTAAAAATTGAAAACCTTCCCTACCAGGACGTAGTGAAAGAAGTAAAAAGGGAACTGGTGATCCAAAAGGACCTGGCCGACACCATTAAAACAAACCACGCGGACGTGGTGGTTGACTTTACCCTGCCCCACGCCGCCCTGGCCAACGTGAAAACCATTTTGGAAAGCGGCGCCCATGCAGTGGTTGGCACCACCGGGCTGACCCCCGTTGACCTGGATACAATCAAAAAACTTTGCGCCAAAACCGGGCGCAATTGCCTGGTAGCGCCCAATTTTGCCATCGGCGCGGTTTTGATGATGAAGTTTGCGCGCGCGGCAGCGCACTATATGCCCGAAGTTGAAATCATCGAAATGCACCACGACCAAAAAGCCGACTCGCCGTCCGGCACGGCGATAAAAACCGCGGAGTTGATTTTGGAAGACCTGCACCAAATTAAAAAGGCAAAAAGAAAAGAGATTGAAAATATTAAAGGGGCGCGGGGAGCCAACCTGAAAGGCATCAATATCCACTCAATCCGGCTCAAAGGTTTTGTGGCCAGCCAAGAAGTGATTTTCGGAGGGCTGGGTCAAACTTTAAAGATCCGGCACGATTCAATTAACCGCGAATCGTTTATGCCAGGCGTAATTTTAGCCATTCGCAAGGTTAAAAAAATCAGGGGGCTGGTTTACGGTCTGGAAAATTTGCTTTAACCGTTATTCCGCACTCTCAAACTGTTCCACCAGCAAAGGTACTTGCCGCTCAAACGTATCTAATCGCGGCTGATATTGAGTTCTTTCTTCCGGAACAGCCATATCCATCATGCTTAAAAGGTATGCATGGGTAAAACGCTTTTTTGCTTGCGGTCTTTCCCAATCCATAACTTCCTCCAGCAGAGCATGCATGGTACCTGGCGCCGGCCGCCTAACCCGCTGAAAAACCAGGTAGGCAATAAAATTATTTTTATCTAATTTCATCTGGTATCTATCTTGAAAATAACTGACAAAATTTCCCGCCAAATCCGTGGGCACTCCTTCCTCAATCCAAAATAAGTTATATAAATTTTCATCTGCCTCCGACTGCAAATGACCTAAAAGCCGGGCTTCCTCTCCCAATGGTTTATCCAGTACCGATGCCCCGCCAAAATTTAGTCCGACCAGCAACGTTTCCTCAAATCCCGCCCGGCGCATCCATTGCACCAGCATGGGATCCCTGCCCTTATATAAATCGTTTACCTCTCTCTCTGCCGTTAATTTAAAATAGCGCGTAAAACTTTGCAGGCGTGGATCTTCACCGAGCAAATTGTATACCCAGCTAAAACGCATCCGAATTGCCAAAAGCGCATGAATTTGGCTCAAATCAAAAGTACTTCTTAAGTAATCCAGATGCTGTGAATCGAAACAGCACTCACAGGCACTGGGAGCAATAACAATTTCTCTGGGAGTTAGCGTTGGAGATAAATAATAATACTCCGGCCGAAAACCGATTGCGCCTTTTCGAGCATTAACGTATGGCAGGTTTCCCAGCATGTCATCTTGCGCAGGACAATAACCCGCATCCGGATCAACAATTTCGTAGGCAGCGGCATCCGCCAACGCCCCGAACATTTCCCTTTGGAAATTGCTGACATTTACAATCCTTAATCCCGCGGGCGGGGACACTAAATTGATCAGCGCCCGCATTGCACAGCCCTCACCAGATTGGCGCAAAACTTCCCTGAATTCCCGCGGCGGCAGGGGCGCATGCCGCAATGCCATATCCATCACATTTAAATCCCGCGGCAGGCGGGAAAAAACAGGTCGCGCTTCTTTGGACAGCGCCCGCCTGAAATTAGCTAATTGGGGACGGGTTACATCCATAATAATTCCCTTAAATAATCATCGTTAACCGGCAGTATAAATTTCAATAAATTAATCCATCTCAAAACTGAAATCCGCGGTAAAATCATCTGCAATTTCTGCTTAATTATTTCGATAATAAAGCATGTCCCCAACTAAAGTTGATGCTACTTTAAGAATAGCGGAACCCGTCCGTCGCCGCACGACGCATCGCGGCACTGGTGTCCCACCAGCCGCAGTCCCGCCGACCGCGGTCCCGCTTGCCGCTACTGTACTTCGTCGTGAAGAAATTCGCGTATCCCCTGTTTTACCACAAAGGGAAATTACTCAAGCTTTCACCCTAGAAGCTACTGTTTCTAAAGAAGGATATATCAGGATAAGCGATCGCACGATTTTAAACGCGCTCTATTGCACGGAAACAACCGCGCAACCATTAATTTTATTTCACCCGTATCTTTACGAAAAATGTAAAGGTCAAGCCCTAGCCGTTAACATCAGGCTTTTCGCGCTGGGAGATCCAGTATTATCAGTTGCAATTCCAGAAAGAACTTCGCCGAGCATTGAATTTGGCTTTGATTTGGAACATAAATTAGCTTATTGGGTAAAATCAACCGGCGCCGCGGGGCAGCCCGAACAAAGATATTATATCTGCCAATTCCCGTCTTCCAACCGGAGTACACTTTTCAATCTTTTGCTTTGCCGGGCAGATGAAAAATTAGCCGAAATCATTTTATTGCAAACCGAAGGCCGGGAAGTTACCCGTTTTCTAAGCCGCTATAGAACCGACCTTCCCATCCGAAGACCAATTTATAACAATGACGGAACAATTACCGGGTATATTATTGGTCGGGATCAAGACGCGGCCTTTAGCATGGGCATAACCGGCACGGTTGGGCCTTTTAGCGCGTATAAAGAAGGAAATAGCTTCCGTTTTCCATCATCAAAAGGCAAATGGCTTTTAAGTGCCGCAGATGCTAAAGCATTAGGCATTACAGAAAAACATCCCCAAATTTGGATCACATTAGAAGATGGTTTCCCCATAATGATTTTTGGCAGGGATCCTTTTGTCAAGAAGGAAGACGACGAGACAAATGCAGTTCCGCTTCCCGCCATTTATTTTCGGGTATTACGGGGCAAAAACTGGAAAATTCTTGGCTCCGCCAGGGAAAGATTACATAACGTTCCCCAGGGAATACCCCTGATATTGGAAGGGGTAGAAACAAACTTGCTGGACGCCCCCGACGGAAGCAAGTCAGAAGTTTGCACTTTTCAAAGAATGCCAAGTCTTTTGGCTGTGCATCCAAGCGATCGATTTACCGAACAAGATCCTTTTGTACCGCGCCATGCCTCCTTGGTTTTAGCCGGAGATAAAAATTTGTTGTTTTCTGCCTTTGCGCCCTGCTTCACGGGATTTGCCAAGGAAGTGGCCGCCGCGGTGTTAACCGCCTACGGGCACGGGCTTAACCGAGGGCAAATGCAATACTTAAGGGCGCTGGCACATAAAATCTATGATTTATCGCAAACCCACGGAGACGCAGCCAGAGCAAGATTGACTGCCTTACAAGCAATACCAGAAATACCGGATAAACCTTTTCCGCGCCTTAAAAGGCGGGCCGCCGTAAGAAAAACCCCGACACATCCGGCGCGCCGGCCGCATCCGGCGCCCCCACCACCAACAAGAATTGCTCTAAGCCCTGCCTTAGCTGATTTAATGCCGCGCTTAGCCACCCTTCGAGACAGGCCACCGGAAGCAATAAATATACGCGCTGACTTTCTGGCTCTCTACATAGAGGACTACGAAGGCAAAAGCGGCCCACCCGCACTAATTGAAGAAATTACCCAGATAATTGCGGCGCTTGCCAACAACCTTTCCGCAGTACCTTTTAGGCGTATCTCCCGCTTGGAAGCAAATCCAGGCAGGATAACGATCCGGTTAGCAAACGCACAAAAAGAGATCCGCCATGCAGCCAGGTTAAGTCACCCAGCCCTGATTGCGGCCAGATATGAGGAAGCCGATGACCTATTAGATTTTCATCCGGCGGTTATTGTTTTCCTGCAACAAAACGGCTACACGGCTCTGGCTAAAGCAATTACTGACAACCAGGCAGCGCTAATGGCCTTGGTTAAAAAAAACCGCCAAAAAACTGAAATCCGCGGTAAAATCGGTCGATAGATATTTGTGGGGGCTGGTAGAGGTGGAGGAAAATTCTCGAGCCTGCCAGGCGAGAAATTAATTTAAGGAGGACAATGTCATGGTATTCTCTGAAGCTTTAAGTGGTGCTGCTGTTAGGCGCGCGAAACATGCGAGAGGGAGAGGGTTTGTGTCTCCAGCAACAATTTGGGGGGGATATCGATTTGCAGGAAAAACAACCGTTCTTGGAAGAAATCATTTCTATGATGCAACGATACGATATGCTGACATAAAGATACCCATGTTTCTTGAAAACTCTTTTATTTTGGCGGCAAGGGATGGCGCCTGGAAAGTTGCGCATATTGTGCTTAGTGCGCCAAGAATTAATTTGCTTCATGGCGAAGTACTCAATTCTGATGGTGAGAAGAGAGCTGCAATAGCATTGGCGTCACTTATCCATTTGCCTAATATAAGTCCCCTTATTGAAGGGAATAAAGACAGTTTCTACTCATCGCCACGTGAGGGAAGAGACATTCGGTTCAGTGAAATTCCGTTAACTTCAGAAGTCGCTACTTTTAATTGGTTGTGTGAAAGATTACAAAATGTTCCCATCGGTATCTTTGCATTGCTAATCGAGAAAATACTTTTATTGGCAACCAGCGCAGAGGCGAGAAAACCCGGCCATATCAATTTAAGTCAACTGGATGTGCGCTTAGAATTAGAAATTCATAACTCATCGCAAATAACACAGGTTAGAGTTAGTGCAAGTGATATTAGCTTATTAGAGCAAGCATTAGGCGCCTGAAGGAATAAAATTCTCGAGTCTGCAAGGCGAGAATTAACTAGATAAAGGGAAGTAATCCTTCGTTATCTTAAAGCCAAGAATTAAGTGAGCCGCCTGTTAGCTCACTTTTTCTTTTTCTGAATAACTTATATGACAAGCCAGATTCAACCATCGCGCAGCTTTTATCAGCGGGCCAGTGTCCGCTGGAATGTATTTTGTGCCCGGCGCAGCGCGTACGGCGCCTGGCCCGCCCAGTACGCTTATGCAGTCGGCAAACACGTCATTTCCCCTGTCTTGGGCGCAATTTTACCCAAGAAGCTTTACCAAAAAGGTTATAACGAAAATTTTGTCAGGGTTTATCATATAGTCAGCCTGATGCTGGAAACTTGCCACGACCGGAATGTAGAGACGCAATACAATACCCTAATGAGGATTTTTGACATGACCCAAACCCGCCCTGAAGATTTTGGCAGGGTCAAAAGAATTCCTGGGCCGGGAGAAATCCCGATTTCCGACCAACAAGGCAAACCAGTACCATTGACCCAGGCATTTTTATATCGGCTAAGAGCTAAGGGGCAAGCCGCCGCAGTCCAAGTCGAAGCCCGCCTGGCGCGCCTGTAACAAAGGCCGAGGCAATCTGCCAAAAAATAATCTCCCCCAAAACTGAAATCGCCGCAACAAACTAACGAAGAAACCTCGAGGTGATTTTTTATGGTTAGATTAGAAGCAAGCGCAAACTGTCACGGAACATTAAGTAAGGCCTGGTACCATTCTTTAAGGGTTTTACACCGCAAAGATGTTTCATTGCGGGAAATGATCGGGTTCCGGTTTAACTCGCCAACCATATTAGCCATCGGCGGCAATTCTGTCGGACAATTATTAAGTGCAATTGTCCTGGCAATTACCTTTTTTAGGTTACCAGTACTTACCCACGGCAATGGCCCCCAGGTAGGGAAATTATTAGCCGCAGATCCCGGTCGGTCGTTTCCCGAATGTGTAGCCCAAACCCAAATTGATATCGGCAATGAACTCAAAAATGAACTCTTGGCACAACTTAAGGTAGTGAAAGGCGCAGAATATGCCGCCAAGGTTCAAATTGAAGTTATTCCTACGCAAGTGGTAGTTGACGCCAACGACCCGGCATTTAATAATCCCACCAAGCCGGTTGGAGTATGGTACTCGTTTGAAGAAATGCAGGGCTTAGGCAGTACCACAAGAATATCAGATACGCATTGTCGCGTCGAAGTCAGCGGCTCAACCTGGGACATCAAGCGCATACCCGGCGCCAAAGACGCCCAACCATGGCGCAGAGTAGTAGCTTCTCCCAAGCCGCTTTCTATCCACCCCGTTGACATGCAAAAAATCCGCGCGGCAATTGCCGCCGGAAAAATTGTCATTGCCTGTGGCGGAGGCGGCGTCCCGGTAGTTCACCATGAGGATGGTACCTACGAAGCCGTTGCCGGCGTCATTGACAAGGACCTGGCTTCCGCGGTGCTGGCCGCCGAACTGAAAGCGCGCGAACTGATTATCTCCACCGGAAAATTGACCGCAGATTATTTTGGAATTGAAAGTGACGGGCAACCCGTCAGCCGCCCGATTGATTACATGCAGCTCAAATACGCCCTGCAAAGCTTGCGCGGCGGCACCATCGCCAAAGCTGATATACTTGAGGCCTTTGGAAAAGTGCGTGGCAAAATAATTTGGCGCGCCCTGCGGCATAGCAACTTTATTCAAGGCGGGCTATTGTGGGGACCGGCTTCCATACACACAAATTTTGGCCAAATTGACGAACCAGGGTTCGCTAGCTCAATGCTGGCAACCAACATCTTTCCGCTTTCGGATCCGTTTACCAATGCCGAAATGAGCACGGCATATCAAATGGTACGTCGTGCACAAAAGGGCCAATACCCTGCCGGGAGCATGGGAGAAAAAATCGAAGCCGCCGTCAATGCCCTGCGCCGCGGCGTAAACCTGGTCATGATCACGCATCCAAACATGGCTTGGATAAAATTTGAAGGTACGCTGCTCACGCGCGGGTTTGACCTCACCGGAAGAATCTATAATGCGGGACGGCTGCTCGGAAACTGGTTGGAAAATGGTTGTGAACGCCCATCCTGGCTGCCGGATAACTACATCCAAAGATGGCTGGTATAGCCCAAAATAACCACCCCCAAAAGTGAAATCTTTTGGCAAACCTGCCGATATATATGTAGAAGAGACAGGGGATCCGAACCTTAAATCTCTCGTTATCTTAAAGCCAAGAATGAGTGGGCTGCCTGTTAGCCCGCTTTTTCTTATGAAGAGGTAAGAATGGTAATCAGAAAAGTCGAATATAAAGGTGGAGAAAATTGTAAGCCCGTCACCAAGCCGGCCAGCAACCCATCCACCGCAAATCAAAGTAAAGGTGAACCCGTGAATACTAAAGTATCCGGAGGCACCGGTGTAACCAACACCGCCCCTCCCCCAATAATTGAAGAAAGGCCGTACACTATGGGCCAGGCATTGCAAAAAGCAATCGACGATTGCCAAGCATTGCAAGCCGCCATTAAAGCCGGCCAGATCACCTCGGAACAACTTGCACAATTCCGCAGGATTGTCGGGCATCAACTTGGCTGATTCATATCCCTCATTGTCTTGAAATATTTTCCTGGTATTGTTTTTTATTTAAACAACATTTCCTCGGAATTAAAATACAGGCAGTAACCTAAAGCAATAAAAGCAAGTGAAGCGAGGCCAATATACCCCTGGAGCGAGGGACCGACTGTTTGAGCCCCGGCTGGCCGGGGCGAGTTTCGGGCCCGAGCGGAACGGGGTATCTGGCCGAGCGCCCTTGCATAGGACGTTGGGTGGAAAACAAGTGTTTTAAGTAATACAATTACCCCATGGCCGAATATTACAAGTTAATTCAGGACAATAAATTTGCGCGGTTTGACTACAACATTTTGGAGGTCTATACCGCCGGGCTTGAACTGAAAGGCACCGAGGTTAAGTCGATCCGGAACAAACAGGCCAACCTCAAGGGCTCATTTGCGCGCGACAAAAACGGCGAAATCTGGGTTTACGGCCTGCACATTGCACCTTACGAAAAAGGCAATATTTACAACCGCGACCCGATGCGGGTGCGCAAGCTCCTGTTAAAAAGGTCGGAGATTAAAAAAATCATCGGCAAGGTATCGCAAAAGGGGCTGACGCTGATCCCCTTAAAACTTTACTTTAAGGGCAATTTTGCTAAAATTGACTTAGGGTTGGCCAAGGCCAAGCTCAAGCACGAAAAAAAGCAGTACTTGAAAGAAAAAGACATCGCGCGGGAAGCAGAAAAAGAAATCAAGGAAAAGTATTAGATGATGCTAACCGGTGAAGTTAAGCCAGAAGAAAAGACCCGTACCGTCGGCGAACTTTATAAGGAAACCGAACTCATGATCCAGCATGAAATGGAAGACCTGAAAAAGCGACCCTTGAACGCCAAGGAAAAAAGTGACAGCGAAAGAATAGCGCGCATCATGGCCAACCATGTTTTGCGCCAGATGGGAATAATTTAGGAGGTAAATATGCCAATCCAGGGGCCCAGCGGCAAGCCATTTGTCCCGCCGATTAACCCGAAAGAAATCAAGCAGGAAACACCGGCCGAAAAAACTACGTCCAGCACGCAGACGCCCATGCCCGCCATCGGACAGGGACCCGAATACGATGCCGCGTCAGTGGCGCAGAGGGGAAAAGTTATTGCCGGAATGCTGGCCCAGCTGGCAATTGAAGCCGAGCAGAAAAACCTGTCATTTATCGACATTCTCGATCGCATCATGAAGCTGACCGGCATGACCAACCCGGAAGCCGCCCTGGAAGAAGCCAACCGCAAACTCCAGCAGGAAATTGACGGTGAGTTGGATTCAATCAAATCAAACAGAGAATTGATGGAAGAGGCCGAATCGTGGCAGGCGTTTGCCGAGCTGTTGGAATCACAGCTGTCGGATGACCAAATCGAAAGCTTTATCGGATTATTAAGATCAGAAATCAAGTCCATCGGGGCGGCGATATAGTCCCCAAGTTGTTTGAAAAATGGGGGTGTAAGGGTCTTGACGGGATGCTGGAAGTAAAAATTGCGGGCCGAGGATGCTAACTCACCTCGTAAAACATGCTAGCAAGTTTGTTAAATGCAAACATTAAAGAATTAGCACAGAACATGGTTTGGGCAGTTTGGAACGTGAATAGCGTTTCAGCACCAGCCATGGCTCATGCTTAAGCTGCCTTAAACGCAGCTTACACCTCTCTAAATTGTGCTAACAGATTTAGAATCGGGTGTCATTTTGTTGGCTACCTGAAGCTTCGGGGCACCTGAAATTTCGGGGACATTATAAAGGGGCCTAGCCAGGTTTCAACCCAGCTTGAGGTTTAAGTCCTGACGAAAATTTAATTTTAAGCTACGCTCGTAGAGATTTTTACTGCTCCACTTTTCCGGACGCTGGGTTCGACTCCCGCCACCTCCACCATTTTTTCGTGAGGAGATTATAGCGCAAAATCAGGGATTGTTCTTAATGAGATCCTTGAGGGCTGACACGGCTTCTTCCGTAGTTTTATTCCTTATATCAATAGGAATATGCTTTGTTTTGTCAAAATTAATTGCCGCAAAAGAATCCTTGAACATTTTTTGCTGCATTAATGGGTCGCACGCGGCAATGTATAATTTATCTATATCCTGATTATCGAGCAGGGTCCGCAGAAAATTATCCCCATCATCCGCACATAACTGAGGATGCAAGGCCACGAAATCCACCAGCTTTTCCCGACGAATAGCATTAAGCACCCCCAGGCTGTCCATGTTCTTAAATGACGGGCAGGTTCCCTGACAGACGCAAAGGATCAGCCCTTTTTTATTCGCCACCTTTCGCCTCCTTACTTTTTATCGCCAAAAAATGTTATGGCTTTCTGATCACATATTTTACCGCAACCCTTACAAAATTCGACACAGTATTCTGGATGTACCACCTTGGGCATGTTATCCGAGCCCTTTTCCAGCACCTGGTGTGGGCAAAAATCATAACATTGCATGCAACCAATACATTTAGTGTAGTCTATTACAGGATACCAGTTATTTGCCATGTTATCTTTTGTTTTCCTCCTGGATCCATTCTTTGATCTTCTCGACTCGCGGCAGGGGTTTGCCTTCGTGCTTTAATTTTTCGTTAATAACCAGTCCGGGTGTTGTCATAATATATTTCGCCATTTCAGCATAGTCAGTAACCTTTGCTACCGTGGCCTGAATATTCAATTCCTGGAGCGATTGTTTAACGCGCCGTTCCAGATCCTGGCAATTAGCACAGCCGGGACCTAATACTTTTATTTCCACTATTTTCACCCCCTCATTACGGCAGATAAAACAACACATAAAGGCCAATGAAAACAAAGAGCAGTCCGCTAAATTTGTGGAGGTAATAAGACAGTTTTCCAACTCGGCGAGATTTTAAAAATATTTCAGCCATCCCGGTAGAAACACCGACTAAAAATATCAGGACCGTGTGCGCCAGAGCGTAAACAAAAAGCAGGGATGTCCCATACGCCAGATTATGTTTTGAAGCAACAAAGGTCAGGAGCAGGGCTAAAACCGGGGTAGCACACGGGGAAGAAGCAACTCCAAAAAGCATTCCCAGCAAAAAGGCCCCGATCAATCCTTTTTGTTCGGGCTTGACCATTTGGGGAGTTGGTATTTGAAAATTTAATGTTCCCATCATCTGTAGCCCCATCACAATCGCAACGGCCGCGAGAATATATTTCCAAAAGCCGCCAACATCACCCAGCAGAGTCCCCATTAACGAGGCAATCGCTCCTAGAATGGTAAAAGTAATTGAGAGGCCGACAACAAATGCCAGGGAAAACAAGAAGGACTTTTTAGCATCACCTTCGGCATAGCCGCCGACATAGCTAATAATCAGCGGGATCGTAACCAAGACACAGGGACTAAAAGAGGAAATCAGTCCGGCGACAAAAACGCTTAAATAGGCGATGAGTGGATTTGATAGATCCATTACTTATTAAGCTCCAGTTTATTAACCTTATTTAAAAGCTGATCTTTATCCATAAATCCCTCTGCCTTAGCTTTGAACTTACCGTGTTTATCAAAGAAAATAACTGTCGGGATGACCCGCACGCCGTACTGGCCCGCCAGTTCCCGATTTTGATAAACGTCCAAAGCCAAAAACACTGCTTTACCGTCTTGTTCGGCCGCTAATTCTTTAATGATCGGATTCATTGCGCGGCAGGGAATACACCTGTCGGAGCCAAGCTTAACAATAACCGGCACGCCGGCTTTCAGCGCATCAGCAAGATTGTTGATGTTTTTTGTGGTTTTGATCTTTTGTTTTACCGGCACTATTTGGGCCGACGGCTGAACCGCAAAGCACGGCTGGCAAAAAGTACATAAAAAAGTAAATAAAACCAGCAGTTTAATTGGAAAATAACTATTCTTCATTATTTAACTCCTTCCCATGGCTCGCCTGATCTGCAAATGAAAAGAATTCATCCCCTTATTATTAATCTTATAAAAGATATATTTGCCTTTGCGGAGGCTGGTCAATAGCCCAACGCTTTTGAGTGCCTTGAGATGATGAGAAGCAAGATTATGAGGGATGCCAAGCGCTTCAACGATCTCGCAGACGCACCTTTCTTTCTTTTTTAGAAAGCAGATAATTCTTAAGCGATTGGCTTCTGCAATTACCTTGAATGATTCAAGCAATGCTGAATAATCACGGTTAAGACATTTACATTTAATTTTATTTGCCATATTAAAATATCAGGTTAAACAAATAACCAATAATAACGATCCCGGTAGCTACCACGCCAAAATAAGTCAACAGCAGTCGCGGCTTTAATACCTTGCGTAAGATAATAAATTCCGGCAAAGAAAGGCCAGTCACCGCCATCATGAATGCCAGCGTCGTCCCGAGCGCCAGACCTTTGTCGAAAAGGGCTTGCACGACCGGGATCGTGCCGGCGGCATTGGAATAAAGCGGGACGCCAATTACAACCGCAATGATAACAGCAAACGGATTGCCGTTGCCTGCGTATTTGGTCACAAATTCAACGGGAACATAGCCGTGGATAAAAGCACCCACCCCTACCCCCAGCAAAACATAAAACCAGACCTGCAAGAATATTTCCCGGACATACTCAACCGCGTATGCTAACCGATCCTGCCAGCTAAGTTTTTCTTCTGCTCTCTCCTGCCTCGCTTGCACCTTAAACACAAAATCCTCAACCTCTTTCTCCATTTTCAGGCGGCCGATAATAAATCCGCTGACAATTGCAATGAGCATGCCGCTCAAAACATAAATAACGGCAACGCGCCAACCGAACAATCCCCAAAGCATGACCAACGCGACCTCGTTGATAGTCGGCGAAGCCACTAAAAAAGACATTGTTACGCCAAGCGGGACGCCTGACTCAAGCATCCCGATGAACAGCGGAATGGCAGAGCAGGTACAAAACGGGGTAAAGATCCCCAGTGCCGCAGCGGTTATATTCCCCATAAATTCTTTTTCGTGGCTTAATATCCTTCTGATTCGCTCCGGCGGCAGGTAGGTACGAATGAGCGCGACAAAAAATACAATAATTACCAGCAAAAAGTATATTTTAGGAACATCGTACAGGAAAAAATTGAGGCTGTCCGCCAGGTGATCGCCCGGGGCCAGCCGTAGCAGCCCATAAGTTACATAATCTGCGAACCATTTGAACATATCATTTCAACCCTCGTTGATATGATAACAACACGCATTATGCACTGTCAACACAGAAAAAGCGGCTTTACCTTATCTGTGGACATTGGGGCAATATTTTCCTGCGGCACGGATGCTTTAACCTTCTTATGGCCTTTCTTTCGATCTGGCAGATGCGTTCACGGCTAACGCCAAAAAGGTCGCCAATTTGCTGGAGGGTTTGGGTGGCTCCCGCCACCTCCACCATTATTTCATTTCGAACTTTTTCTGGCGCGTTTTTTGGATTTTCCTGGGCGATGGTTGCTTACGTTAATTCAAATATTGTTGGCCGAAAAAGGTTGTAATAAGGCGGGGTAAATTTTATTTGTTGCAATTGTTGCGCGCTCAGCGGCGGCCAAACATTGGTTTCAAGGTTATGGCAGAGGTGGTATGGATAACGGGTTATGTCGCCTTTAGCAAAACCGTAAAGTAAATCACCATAAAGAAACCTTCGACCATCTCGGGTTTCAGCAAATCTCAACTCCAGTTCGTCAAATTGTTTTACGCCGTTAAGCGATAAAAGCTGGACCATTTGGTAAGTAGTAAGATCACTAGGGGACAACCTGCCGGCTTGCGGTTCCCCGTTGAGCGTGGCCTTTATGCCTCGTATGGCTTGGCGTACGCTATCAATATCAAGAAAATCCGGGGGTGCTCCGCTGTCTCCAAACAACCCAGCAACCGCTTGCGGCATTGGAAGAGCTTTATCTAAGGGGCTGACCAAAACAAACCCATGATTGATGTTTACAAGAAAGACAGACGTTTAAGCTGGAGGAAGTTGCGATGCGGCACAATGCTGGGTCAATTCAAGCGGGAAAACTCGGCTAGGCGGCATTAGATTTTCGGCGGCAACTACCGTAAGCTTTGCCCTTTGGGCATTTTGCATAATTCTACTTACCTCAATTTCATTATCTAAATAATTCAGCACCCAGCATTTTCTGTAAGCTTTTTTTCCGAGAATTGTTATCATAATAGCTACCAATATTTTCCTTTGTGTTGGAGATGATCCTGCCTACTCAGAAAATTATCGTCAATTTCCCGCAAAAATATCAAATATTTTCTATTTTTTCTCGGGGGAATAAGCTCCGGTTTGCCGGAGCGTTAAGGGGGTGAAACCCCCTTAAAAAGCGAGCTCTGCTCCGTCAGAGCGAGCGAGTGAGAATCCCAGGTCTCGGAGGGCGACATTACGCATAAGCAAAGCTGCTTTCAGCTCCGCTATGCTCATACACATAATTGTAGACCTCTACCCCTCTTAACTGACAATCTTCTTCAGAATAAGAAGGTTCGGGCAATTTTTCATACAATAAATCAGAAATAGTTGTTTTTACCCCGGCACGATTGGTTTCAAAATCTCTCCAATGCGGAACCAAAAGGGGCTTAAGATTTACCAGCAGCTCATGTGTCGTGCCTTTTATGCACGCAACCTCTTCCGGATTCAATTTTTCCTTTAAAAGCAGGTCAAATATGGCCAATTCTTCCTCGCTCATGTTTTCTTTCGCGGCGCGCTGGTCTTCAATACTCAAATCTTTTGCTAGTTCCATCAATTCATCGAAGAGTTTATCAATATCATGTGCCCCGCTGTTATATTCCAGCAACAAAGAAACCAGCCTCTCCATAAACCGGGCGCGTTTTTTATTCCACTTTACCATCTCTGCAATTTTGTCCTCCAGCTCGGCACATAGACTGGCCATCTGCATGTTTTTATTTTCTATACCGGCAAAAAAATCACGGAGCGCATTAGCATCAAGCAGGCTTAAGTCTTTAATCTTTTTATGTTGTGGGATAACATATTCACCGGCCTGGATAGATTTATCCAGCAAATCTTCCAAGTCTTTTTTCACCTGCGAAACGTCAACACTCCTGGCGCCCACATCACGCAGGCGAGACGCCAAGACACGAATCGCCGTTACTTCCTTGTAATAGTCTTCGGCATTTGGGTCAGGCAAAACCGAACGATAAGCGCTTTGCAGGTCGCTGGCCAGGTTAAGAAACTGCTTCTTTTTATTCTCGTCGCCAATAATACTATTGGCACATTTCTCCAAAAGCAGTAATTTTTGTTCGCTGGGTGCGGCCAATAAAGCGTCGAGCTCAACTTGCTCTGCACGCATAAACTCTTTAGCTTTTTGCAACGCTTTTTTTAGATCCGAAAGCAACTCGTCTTTACTGCGGATGATTTCATCGTCATCAGTACCACTCGCCGCATACAAAGCCAGCGCGCGTTCAATGTTTTTAAAGACGCCAATATAATCCACGATCAAGCCGTTTTTCTTCCCCTCATCTGCAACGCGGTTAGCACGGGCAATGGTTTGCATCAGAGTATGATTTTTTAGCGGCTTGTCTAAATAAAGCGTGGAAAGATTGGGCACATCAAAGCCCGTCATCCACATGGCACAGACAAAAATTATTCTTAAATTACTATCTGCTTCCTTGAATTCATCTTCAAGTGAAATAATCCTGCCGTCTTTGGAGGTTTGTTTAAGTATTCTTTCGCGAATTGGCCGCACATCAATTTCGTATTGTTCCATATTGGCAATTTCATTTTGGTTATCGCCCAAACTCACCATCACCGCCATATCAACATTTTCGTGCTGTTCCAGCTTGGCAAGTATTTTTTCCTGTTCGCGCTCATCCGCAGTGCGAGAGATATCCATCCGTAGTTTAGCAATATAACGCGCCCATTCTTTCTTTACCTTATCGTACATCCGAAAAGTAGTTTTTTTATCGATAGAAACCACCATCGCCTTACCGTTATACCCTCTCCCCACAAAGTGCTCCACAATATCCCGGGCAATCAGATTAAGCCGATCTTCGCGGGTAACAATTTCATAAAAAGCAGAATATTCCCTCTCCAGTTTTTCCTCTTCATCCTCATCAAGATCGTATCTGTCCATCAGTTGCCCCAGTTGTTCTTCGAGGTTTTCGTTCACGTTTTTTAATCTGGGTACACGGTTTTCATAAAAGAGTGGTACGGTCGAGCCATCGGCCACCGACTGGCCAAAATTGTAAACCGAAACATACTCGCCAAAGGTTTTGATGGTTTCGGGCTCGTCGGTTGACATTAAGGGCGTCCCGGTAAAGCCAAGGAATGATGCGTTGGGAAGCGCCTTGCGCATGTTGAGTGCCATCTGGTCGTACTGAGAGCGGTGCGCTTCGTCGGTCATAACAATAATGCTATCGCGCTTGGAAATTGGGCCGGAAATGTCCTGAAACTTTTGGATAGTAGTAAAAATCTGGCGATGATCCTGCGCCAGCAATTCGTGCAGGTGAGCAATGCTTTCGGCGTGAACCTCTTTTTCATATACCGCGCCAACATTGGCAAAATTGTCATACGCCTGCCCGTCTAATTGCGATCTATCGGTGACAATAACAAAAGTAAAATTACCTTTCAGCTTGCGCAAAACTTTTTGCGAAAGCCAAACCATGGAATATGACTTCCCCGACCCTTGCGTGTGCCAAAAAACGCCCAGCTTCCCTGCTTTATCCTGGCGATGGACAACATTATCAAACGCACGATTAACCCCATAATATTGAAAATAGCGCGGCAATATCTTTTTAACCGAACCTCGCGATGCATCAAAGAGGACAAAGTTTTCAAATATATCCAGCAAGCGCGCCTTGTCACAAATTCCACGTATCATCGTCGCCAAGTCGGTTTTGGGTTGGTCAGCTTCGCCTTCGGCCTTTTTCCATTCGTTAAAAAACTCATACGGCGCAGTCAGCGAGCCAAACTTGTTTTCAATACCGTTGGAAATAATAATTCCTAAGTTGTACCAAAAAAGCTTAGGGATGGTGTCTTTATAATCACGGATATTATCGCGGTGGGCATCTACTAAACTCTTGTGCGACGCTTTCAGCTCTAAAAGCACCAGCGGAATACCATTAACAAACAACACAATATCCGGCCGCCGCGTATACATTTCCCCCACAATCCAAAGCTGGGAAACGGCCAAGAAATGATTATTGGATGAGGTATCAAAATCGATAAAACGTATCAGCTCGGGGGTGGCGGTGCCATCGGGATGAGAAACAATCATACTGGCGCCATCACGCAAAAGGCGGTAAACATCTTGATTAGCATCCACCAGGCTTAATTGCGAGCGGTCGCGGGTAAGCGACGCCATAGCCAGCGTGAGGGCTTCTTCTGATATGCCGGGATTGAGTTTTTTGAGTGCCGGCAAAAGAAACTTTTCGAGCACTACCTCGCCCTGATTCTCACGGCCAAGCAATAAATCATTTTCATCGGTATAGGCATCAATATGGCAGGCGGGATCGGCCCATACCTGTTTGATGAGGCTGATGACGGAATTCTCAACCAAATTAGATTCGTTAAATGGGTTCATATTATTTAATCAGGCTTCACCTTACTTATAAATCCCTCAAGCGATGCAAGCTCGGCGGCTAGATTGGCGCTCTTGGGCACCGCCGGATTCATGCCAACCGCCATGTCGTGAAGCCACTTTGATGACTCGCTCATGCCGTCAGTTATTTCCTTGATCAAAGCCGGGTTAACCTCAACCTTAGGAAGCTTGAGGGTCATCACGCCCTTATTGAATCGCTGAACAACACCCTTGAACAATCGTTCTTCGACAGCTCGTTCCCAAGCCTCCCGCAAAAGCATGTACCAGAGTTTGACCATTTTCCGATACTCATCTGAGTCACCAGTCTCGGCTTTCTTCAAAGCTCCAAGCTCATTCTTCAGGTAACCGACTTTTTTGCCGACATTCAATGCTATCCAAGGAAGCTCTGGCTTAATAAGCCCAACATTATCTCCAATACGTCTCATTGATAAAGATCTATGCTCAAGCGATTCGGCATCAGCATAGAACTGCAGATCGAGGAGAAAAACAATATCGTGAGTGAGTACGATCACTTGGCGTTCTTTCGCTTCTTCAACCAATCTTTTTGCTATGACAGTTTTTCGTAGATGGTCGAGAGAACAGACTGGGTCATCAAATATAATGCCCGAATTTGTTTTGTCGAGCATGGCTTCCGTAAGAAAATCTGCCAAGGCACTGACTGTCTGCTCGCCCTCACTCAATATTTCGCTCGGACTATAGCCACGAGCAAATCCAAGCTCTAACTCCTTATGCGTCTCCGCATCATGGCCATGAGACTTAACCTTAAGTCCGAAATTACAGTCCAACTTCTCAGTTTCCCTATTAAATATCTCAATGTATCTGGAAATTACCATCTCCTCCATAATCTCGGTCTTCTTTCTTGTAGTATTCCCTCTGATCGTAGGAAACTGAATTTTACTAACAAGATTTTGCCATCGCAACCAGGCAACATAATCAATAATCTTTGTGAGGATATTGGATGCTTGCTGCTTATGCATCAAATAAGCTATCGCCTCATTGAGAGACTTAATTTCCGAAATTGGATCGGATAGCTTTGCCACAATATCATTTTTCTGCTTTACAAGGGTAGTTATCGGGTCCAGGTTAATTTTTGCGACGACAAAAACTACCTCGTGTTCGTTTTTTACATTCTTGATCCATTCAATAAGCTGAGTAAAGAGCGCAATAAATCCATCCTGTATTTTTGTAAGTGACGGCCCCGCATCTCTCTTGAGTATTTTTACGGCAACCTCAGTGTCGGAAAATACCGGCCAGCTACAGCTCACCCTTTCAAGCTCAGCCAGCGATGCTGATAGTGTTTGCCTTGCAGTTGCAAGCTCCTCCTCGGCTGTACTCTTAAGAAATTTCCAATACTCATCAAAAAGCACCTTTTCTTTCTTGGCAAGACCTTGTCGACACAACAAACAATGTTCGAGGACAGCACCTTCCTTCGAAACAGTTTCTTTCTCATAAAGCTTTTGAGCGGCCGTAATCAAAGCCTTCCACTCCAAACTACCAATGTGATTAAAGTCAGAAAATGCAAAGTTTTTCACGCTCAATTTGTCAGCAATTTTCTTTTTCTCATTGATTGCACATATCTGCGCATTGATCTCCTCGGCTTTGGCTACAGACAAAGTGACACCCATAGTCAAGAGTGTGGTTTTGAACGTATTTAGGACATTACACTCATCAGCCAGTTCCTTTTTGCGCTCGGAAACATCCTGCTTCTGCTTTTCTAAAAGAACAGTTGTTTTCTGGGTCAATAATTCTTTATCGATAACAGTAAATTTCAGGGCATCATTTATCTGCTCGTCCGTGGTCAAGTGGGAAAGAGAAGCAAGAAATTCGGTCACGCTTGAGGTGCCTATAAAAACGCCTTCTGTAGGGTTCGCGCTAGCTCTTGCCTTGCTCTCTTCTTGTAACTTTGTTTCGAGAGCAGAGATGCTCTTAAAAACCTCATCAAATATCTGTATTTTTGATGGAACAAAGTCAACTTTATTTTCGCTATTTAAATGGATCAAAGCACATTCATGATCAAATACCGAAAAAGACTTGAGTGCGGCATCTATGTCGCCAACTGTGTAGTTAATTTCCCTTGAACCGAATGTACCTGACACATGCAATGTGGCTTTTGCTTTTGTGATACCCGAAGATGCATCCGTTCTTGCATTTGGCAAGAGTTTCCTAGGCTTTCGTGAATTACACGCATTGCTTAAGAGGCGTCCGATGCCTGATTTTCCTGATCCATTGTCACCGTATATTATCGTGAGCTTTTTACAAAACTCTATGATACAGCTATCATCAATAGCATTTACATTCCTGAGTTTTTCAATTTTATCGAGAGTTACCTTATTCTTTGGTTTCTCAGCTCCCTCTAGGTTTAAAGCCTGAAATGCGATAACCGTTCTATCGGGAGCTTCCTTAATAACATTAAAGTCCTCTAAAATATACTGATAGCATTTATTGATATCTGCATCGCTAAGGGCCTCCTTTGTTAAGTGTAGTTGCCACAAATACTGTTCCCAATACATCTTGCCCTCAAGCCATTCCTTAAGGCTATCTACCTTTGGATTTTTTGATTTTTCAACAGCCTCTTTGTTTATGTGCAACATTTCAACTCCCTTTTCCCTGTAACCAGCAGAGGAATTAAAAGATCGCGGGTCTTTTCTAGAATTCTAATTTCCCCCCGCATCTTAGAAATCATTTCGAAGATCGGGGAAATTACTTTGTTATACACAATTAATTCCTTTATATCCGGGAATAGTATTAAAACCGAAGCCAAGACAGACAAACTCACATTTGCTTGAGCTGTTTGTACGACCCTCCCTTTACATAAATTCAAGAAATCTAATGATGAAATAACCTGATAAAGATATAATCCATATTCTTCTTCCTTTGATCTTATTATGGCAAGGGCTTGATTTGTATTTGCAGGTAGAAGTTTTGGAGTAATAAGAGTTGTTCTGCCAATCGCTCCAGCAATTGAAAAAAGCACATCCCCAGACTGCAGCTGAGACCTACTCAACAAATCATGGGTATCTTGATCAATTTTTGCCAGTTTGTCCTCCATGATTTCGCCATTATCACCAACAGATTCAATTTTAATAAAATTAATCCCCTTTTCAACAAAACTCTTTTTCATGGTTGTCGGAGTAGTCCCTTTTGTTATTACACTTGTTATGTCCCCCAACCTCCTCACCTCCCACCCCTCAGGTATCTTCCCATATTGAGTCCCACTTTCCACCATTTTAACTTTTTCGTGCCCTGGAAATTTAAACTTAACAAACCACTCGGTATAAAGCCGCTGGGCCATTTCTTCCAAAATCTTGATCCGCTTTTCGTTGTTTTCGATCAGGTCGTCGTAGGCGGAAAGGACGGAGGCGATGCGGGATTGGGACTTAATTTCTGGCAGCTTTAATTCAAGGTTTTCTAAATCACTTTTTGTTAGCGCCTCACGAGTCGCCCCCGTTGTCGCTAATCCCAAAAGAGCACGCTTATATAAGGGGCTCACTAAAACATATTTTAGATATTTGCCATCAAGCTGTTTTCGATCTGCCCTAATAATTGCAACATGCTGATTAACTCGCGCAGGTACCAGGCTGTCAGGAACAGAAGTACACCTACAAACCGATGCGCCTGTGATATTCAACAAGACGTCATCTTTCTCAACGGTTACATTTGACAACCGCCTTGCCTGCTCATCATTTATAAAGGCAAGATCCGCATAACTAAATTGCAAGTCATAGATGTTTAAGCTTCTTATTAAAGGAATCCCTTCGTCCAAATATGCACTTTGTCCTCCACGGGGAGTAGCCCCACTCCCAATTTTTGTGGTTACTTCTTTCAATTTATTACTCATCCAAGTATTTTGCATTAGTAATTTATCCCCACACTACGCTGCAGCCTTAACATATTTCTCCCCAATAATAAAGGTAGCTGCTTGCTCTGACTGATTACCCAAAATCAAATCAACCAATCCATTTAAACATGCTATCGCCCTAACCTTTTCAATTAATAAATTAATCAGTAGGGCCTTAGTAGCTTCAAGAGGAAAATACTTATGGAGATTATCAATAGATGTCTTTTTCTCTATATCAGAATGATACTCATATGCATTTAGCCATTTATGCAGAAATTCATCGGAAATAATTTTCTGATTGTCGTTTGTCCCTTCCCCAGAAATCATCATTGTTACCTGCATAACACTAGCAGCCGCTACACCCGACCATGTTTCTCGAGCTTCTTTTAGCAGCCCCCTTATTTGAAGATTTTGAATATTTCTCGAAAGCAGATTTGTTATTTCATAGAAATTAGTTATTTCTCCCTGCAAAATAAAGGGGCGCAGGCGATGTAATAAAGATGAAACATCATCATCTTTTGGAAGCTCAACTTGAACTCTTAATCCCTCACCTTTACGCCAATTTATTTGCGTTTTTAGGTTGAGTCCTCTTGCAAAAAGTTCTAAGCCAAAAAGCATTATCGCCTTTTCATGAAAAGCAGATAATTGAGAATAATCTTCTTCCGAAAAGGCCAACGTAACAGTTTCATTTATCCCCAATTCATTATTTGAAATTACCAGCTTTTTATTGATCATTTCTTCCCAATTCTCACCCTCTCCTTGCCATGTTACTATTTGAACAAATCTTCCAGCTCGCAAGCCTGCCGTCTTTCTTGGCGTTTCCGAATTATGATGAAATCGTGTTAATTCTGAAACGCTGTCATTGTTGATCTGTTCCCCTTCCTCTCTTTTTCTCAATCTCAAAAAGTTTTTTTGCCTCACGACCAAAATCGGAGCTGTATTTTTACCTTCAGCGGCAGTATGTTCCAAAATGGAACTAACTGAATTTTCGCTTAATTCCCCACTTTCAAAGATATTCTTGTCTCACCTGCCAGATTACTGGGTCGGTTGACTGGGTCGCCGACTGGGTCGGCAGCTCTGGTAGCTATAAAATCTTTTCCCAGTCCTCTACAATCTTCTTCTCCAACTTATGCGCTTCATGGGTAAGCGAGGTAAACTCACCCATCAGCTCTTTCATGCGCTTGTCAAAATCAACATCGCTGATTTCTTTTTCAACAATTTCAACGTAGCGCCCGGGATTAAGGGAATAGTCATTGGCGCGGACTTCATCCAAGGTTGCAACTTTGCAACGGCCTTTGATATCGGCGTACTTACCCGCTTTTTCTTCCTCCCGATAACGCCGCACAATACCGGCAATTTCCTGAATTTGCTCATCGGTCCAGGTACTGTGGGCACGGTCAATTTCGGTATAAATATCTTGCGCGTTAATAAAAAGAATTTTCTTTTGCCGCTTGGTGCCGGCCTTGCGCTTATCAAAAAACCAAAGGGTACAGGAGAGCGTCGCATTGAGGAACATATTGGTCCCCACCGATAAAATTACATCAACCAGCCCATCATCGATCATCTTTTTGCGAATTTCTTTTTCGGCATTGCCGGCATCGGTTGCAGAGTTAGCCATAACAAAGCCAGCCCTCCCCTGCGGGTTAAGCGCGCTGGCAAATATCTGCATCCAAAGATAATTGGCGTTACTAATTTCTTGTTTGCCCGTCAGCGGTAAACCCAAATAGTAGCGCGGATCCCCTTGAAGACGGGCGGGATCAATTACCAGCTGTTGGTTTTTATCTTTTCCCTTAACATTAAAAGGAGGATTGGCCAGCACAAAATCAAACTTGCCCACACTTTGAAAAAAGTCGTCATAATATGAATTAACTTCGGCAATTTTGCCAGACAGGCCGTGAATTGCCAGGTTCATCTTTGCAATGCGGACATTGGTTTCGCCTTTTTCCTGACCGTAGAGCGCAACTTCATTCATTACCTGCGTTTTGTTCTTGGTATGTGCCTCCACAAAATGCGCCGATTGCACAAACATCCCGCCACTGCCACAGGCCGGGTCAAAAATCTTTCCATGATACGGCTCAATAATTTCTACCAAAAGCTTAACAATCGGCTGTGCGGTAAAAAACTCGCCACCCTTGGCTCCCTCGGCACGCGCAAATTCGCCCAGAAAATATTCATAAATCTCACCAAAAGCGTCACCTTCAATATCATCGGGAATTTGATTAAAATTCTTAAGAAGGGTAATTAATATCCGATTATTTTCATCCGCTTTTTTTGAGAGAGAAGTAAAGTCTTGCGGCAAAACCCCAGCCAAATCGGTATTATCTGCTTCAATCGCCCGCATCGCGTCATTAATTGCTTTGCCAAGATTTTCCCCTTCTGCAAGATTCATTAAATATGAATAAGCGGCAATCTCTGGCAGATAAAGCACCCCTTTAGACTTATAGTGATCGGACGTAAGCGGTGACTGACGCCGTACACTTTTTGCTTGTGCCCTTTCTTGTTCCATTTCCACCTTTGCTCGTTTGAAACGAACATCGGCAAATTTAAGAAAAATCAGGCCAAGGATCGGCTCGGAAATTTCATTTAGCTTTAATCCGCTGTTAGCTCGCAGCTGAATCGCTGCCGACCAGAGCCGTTCGTGTAGTTGTTTCCGACTGGTTATTGCCATTTATTTGTTTCGCCTTTCACTTACCTATTTCACCGCCACATACGCACCAATGACAACGGCTGCAGCAGTAATCACTTTTTGCGCCCTCGCCTCTTCGGTGGATTTGGCGGACAAAAATATGGAGATGGGGTTTTGCATCATGTATTACACTCCCCAAAAAAACTGTCTTGTGTGCCACTTTTGGCGATAATTGGCACGCAAAATAGTTTGTGTGCCATTAAATATATCAAAATGATATACCAACACTATACCAAGCCCCGATTATCCAACAATTCCCATTAATTTCTTAAAAACCAGCATCTCGGGCCTTCGACCGCTGCTGGGATAAAGAGTAAAAACGATTTTTTCATCCTTAAGCTGCTTAAGCAAACGCAAAGCGCTTCGTCTAGGAATTTTGGAGCGCTGGACAAAACTGGTGCTACTAAAAATCGGCCCGGCAAAAAGCGTATCCAAAACCCTGATGACATACTGGGAATGGGTAACTTCCGCCAATTTTTCTTTCTTTTGCTCATATAAGCCAAGAATCCCCTTTGCCTTTTGGCAGTTAACTTTGGCCTGGTTAATAATGGCCCCAAGGAAAAACTCAATCCACTTTTCCCATTGGCTACCTTTCGTTACATCATTTAATCTGGCATAATATTCTTCCCGGTGTGCTTCTAGATATTCACTGATATAAAACATCGGCAGGTTTAAGATTTTTTTCTCGAATAGGAATAACGGAATCAATATCCTACCCAAACGACCATTCCCATCCAGAAACGGGTGAATGATTTCAAATTGCGCATGCAGGATGGCAAGCTGAACCAATGGGTCTTTTTCGTCAAAATGGATATACTTTTCAAAGTTTGACAAATATTCCATTAAAAACATGGGGGAAGGCGGGACATAAGTTGCCTCTTCCATCTTTGCGCCGGGCGTCCCTATCCAATTTTGCACAACCCTAAACCGACCACGACCCTTATCTCTGCCCCGGACACTATCCAGCAATATCTCATGAATATGCTTAACCAGATTTAAAGTAATTGGTTTGCTATCCAGCCAGTTGACAGCAAATTTCATCGCATTTCGATAGTTTAATATTTCCTTGATATCATTGAATTTTTCGTTGTTTTTGTCCGGAGCCGCTTCAAACGCCAAAACTTCTTCAAGAGAAGCTTGCGTCCCTTCAATTTTTGAAGAAACCACCGCTTCTTTGGTAGTCAACGGAGACAACATGACGCTTGGATTTATTATTCCCTGCAAAATTCCGTCATATCTTGCCAGTTCCGCATTGGCACGACCAATAAGATTAATAAACTCAACCCAATTGAGCGATTGCAAAGGCAAAGACTGTGGGACAAATGGTTCTTTCATTTTTTTCTACCTTATAAACAAATCAAATCATGGATTATTGATTCAGTAAAAATCAGCTCATTTTAACATCGTTCATCAGCAAGTTCATCTACCCTCTCCCAAAAAGCCAACTTCACCCAACCTGTCTGGAATTATAGCGCAAAATGGGCCTCAATTGGCCCCCTCCAAAAAAATCCTCCCCCTTTCCTGCAATCTAACGCAAATTATATCGATATATTCCTGGAAGGAATCAATCTTATGTTCGACGTAAGAAAAGTTATACAGCTTGTACCACGGGTACTCGGCCCAGAAATGGCTGGCAGGTTACAGCTGAGGGCAGATCATCTGCGCTACCACCTCCAAAACCCGGAATTATTTCCGGCACACATGCTGCGGGAAGCTAGATTAGCTGCTGTTGGGGTTAGCCCTTTGGATACTACCACCAGCCCGCAAAAAGTTGCCATGCTGGCGGGCCGGCCTTATGATGCCCAGGATCCCGATTTATTGCGGGCCTGCGACTGGGCCGAATCTCTTTGCACCATGTTCAATCGATCAAGCGTGACCGATCCCGCCTTTAGGTTTAGCGTTCTGCAAAAATTATTTGGAAAAGTTGGCGAAGGGACCGTGGTTGAGCCACCATTTCACTGCCCTTATGGTAGAAATATCCGGACCGGACGCAGGGTCTATTTTAATTATGGGTGCGTGATATTAGATCGCAATTTGGTTGTTATTGGTGATGAAGTAAAATTTGGCCCCGGAGTTTTAATCTCAACCGTAAATCATCCACTGCTTCCTGGGCCGCGTAATAAAGAGGGCATTGAGTATGCACTGCCGATTGTTATTGAAGATGGTGTTTGGATCGGAATGGGGGCGCGCATTTTACCGGGCGTAAAAAGAATTGGTCGGGACTCAATCGTTGCCGCCGGAGCAGTTGTGATAGAAGAGGTTCCTCCAAGTGTGGTCGTAGGTGGAGTTCCCGCTAGAGTTTTGGGCACGGTTGAAGAACTGGCCGCAAGATCAAGGACCAGCCCCAGATAAGTAGATAAAATCTTGACCGCCCGCTATACTATGCTGCAGAAAAAGGTCGTACACCACCTTCGCCACGCTGATATCTTGAATCGCCAGGCCGGTTGAATCAAAAACCGTAATTTCATGCGCTTTTTCCCTGCCGGCTTTTTTGCCCGCCACCACCTCCCCCAATTCCGCATATATATTTTCCTGTCGGATAATCCCTTTAGCCAGCGGGACATTAATCTCCCCGCTGTGGCTGGCCTGGGCCCAGGTATCAACCACAATTTTGGCGCTTTTTAAAATTTCCGGATCCAGCTCTTCTTTTCCGGCGGCATCCGCGCCAATCGCATTGATGTGCGTGCCGGGTTTTATCCATTTTTTAGCCACAATGGGACTGCGCGACGGAGTAACCGTGCAAACAATATCCGCATCGACGGCTTCTTTTATTGTTGCTACCGCTTCAATCGGTAATTTTATAGCCGTGGACATTTTCGCGGCAAATCTTTTACTGGATTCAAAATCCAAACTTGCAACTTTTACTTTTTCAATTTTAAACAGGCATTGCAGAGCTAAAAGCTGGGTTTCGGCCTGGGCGCCGGCACCCACCAATCCGATAATTTTTGAATCTTTACGCGCCAGATATTTTGCGGCAATTCCGCCGGCCGCACCAGTTCGCAAATTAGTAATATAAGTGCCGTCCATCACGGCCAGCAATGCGCCGGTTTGGGGATCGTTCAAAATAATTGTCGCCATGACGGTGGGCAGGCCCTTAGCTGGATTTTGGGGATGGACATTTACAATTTTGGTCCCTGCAATATCAAGATCTTCCAGATAAGCCGGCATAATGCGCAAATCGCCGGAGTATTTTTTGAAATCGAGGTAAAGCTTGGCTGGCATCTGGGTTTTGCCCTGGGCATAAGCCACAAACGCGGCCTCAACCGCTTTTAGCACCGCGGGCATATCGATAAATGATTTAACTTCATCTTGCGATAAATACAAAACTGGCATTTGCAGGTTCACGCTAATGTTCCGTTTCTCGAGCTACTATCTGCTCAACTGCTTTTTGCAATAATTGTTTATCCGGCAGTGACAAACGATATTTTGAAGCAAATAATCGATTCGAGATTCCGCCTAACGCATATTCAACCAGGATATGATCTTTTTTTGCTCCCAGGACGATCCCGATGGGCTCATTGTCATCATTAGCCATTTCTTCTTTTTTAAAGTAGTTCAAATACATATTCATTTGACCAATGTCTTGGTGGGCTATCTTGCCAAGCTTAAGGTCAATCAATACAAAACATTTTAGTATCCGGTGATAAAAAACCAGATCAACATAAAAATGCTTGTTGTTTAAGGTAATGCGAAATTGCCGTGCCACAAACGAAAAACCTTTGCCCAGCTCCAGTAAAAAGGCCTGCATATTATCTATAACTTTTTGCTCAATTTCTTTTTCGCTTAGCTGGTGTTTTTCCGGAATACCCAAAAACTCTAGTACATACGGATCTTTTATTGCGTCCGGCGCTTTGGCAATAACCTGGCCTTTCTCGGCAAGTTTCAATATCCCCTTTTTATCTCGACTTAATGCCAAACGCTCAAAAAGCACGGAATCAATTTGCCTTTCCAGCTCCCTGACGCTCCAATGGTTAGCCATGCACTCTTTCTCATAAAACATGCGAGAAAGATCATCGGAAAGTCCAAGCAAGGCAACATAATGGCTCCAGCTCAATTGGTCAGACAGTGTCTGACTTTTTGGGTATTTTAAATACAGCAAGCGCATGTAAATCACATTACTGCGACTAAACCCTTTTCCGTAACGGTGTTTTAAATCTGCCGCCATTTGGTCAAGCAACTTAGTCCCATATTCGGCTTTTACTTTGTTCTGCTGCTCATAAACCACAATGTGCCTGCCAATTTCCCAATACGTTTTCACCAAGAGGGTATTGATTTGCCTAAATGCTTCCAGCTTCGATTGCTGCAGGAGAATTCCAATGGCATCCAGTAGGTCTTGATATTTTTTTCGTGCAGGCAATTTTCGATTCGCGACAATCTCCTTTACCATTTATGCCCACCTCCTTCTGCTCATTATTCTATTTTTGTAATCATATTATACCGCAATTCCAAATTGCAATATTTTATTATTACGTTATACTTCATAACATGTTTAAACTAAACAAAATTCAGCTTGGGATCATATTTGGGACTATCGTCGGTTTAATCGACATTACACCAATGCTGATCCAAAAACTACCCGCCTGGTCCAACTTTTCCGCTTTTGCCATGTGGGTCGTGGTTGGGCTGATGACCGCAACCACCACCCTACCGCTGACCGGCGCCCTCAAAGGCATTATAATTGCCTATTTAATTTTTCTGCCAACCGGAATTTTAATCGCCCAAGCCGAGCCTTTATCCCTCATCCCCATTTGCACAATGACTTTGATGTTGGGCATTTTACTGGGGTATTTTATCGAAAAGCTTACTGATTAAAAGAAAGGACCAACCATGTTCAGAGAAAAAATTAAGGTTTTGGATTGCACCATCCGCGACGGAGGATTAATTAACAACCATGCTTTTGACGACCGGTTTGTGCGCGAGGTGTATAAAGCGCTTTCCGCCGCCGGGGTCGACTACATGGAAATCGGTTACAAAAACTCAAAAAAACTGTTCGCCGGCCAGGAATTTGGCAAATGGAAATTTTGCGACGATGAGGACATTAAGAAAATCATTGACGGCGTCCCTTCCAAAACCAAACTTTCGGTCATGGTGGATGTGGGCCGCGTTGACGTTGACGACATCAAACCCAAAAAAAACAGCCCGGTCGACATGATCCGCGTGGCCTGCTACATTAAAGAAATCGACAAGGCAATTTTTCTCATCAACAATTTTGCCGAAAAGGGCTACGAAACCACCGTCAACATCATGGCCATTTCCAAGGCGCTCGACAACGAGCTGAATGAAGCCCTGCATCAATTAGAGGAAGAAAGCAAAGCTAAAGTCATTTATATCGTTGACAGCTTTGGCTCGCTTTACCAGGAAACCACCGAATTTCTCATCAAAAAAGCCAAAAGCATTTTAAAAACCAAAGAAGTGGGCATGCACGCCCACAACAACCAACAGCTGGCATTTGGCAATACCATTGAAGCCATTATCCATGACGCCAATTATGTGGACGGCACCATCTATGGCTTGGGGAGAGCCGCCGGCAACTGTCCGCTGGAGCTTTTGCTGGGTTTCCTGAAAAATCCCAAATACGATATCCGCCCCATCCTCGACGTTATTGCAAAAGAATTTATTCCTTTGCGCGAAAAACTGGAGTGGGGCTACGTTATCCCCTACGCAATTGCCGGTATGCTCAACGAGCATCCCAGAGCAGCCATGGCGCTACGCAACAGCCCGGAAAAAGACCATTATCGGGAGTTTTACGAAAAGGCCACCGCACGGGAAGAGCAGGCCTGACGCTATCGCTTTGGCAGCGTAAACGTAAACCGGCTGCCTTTCCCTAATTCCGACTCCGCCCAAATCCGGCCCCCGTGCAGCTCAACTAGCCCTTTGGTTATGGCCAAACCCAAGCCCGTGCCTTTGGTCCCCTGTCCCGGCGTGCGATGAAACTGTTGAAATTTAGAAAAAAGTTTTGGCATATTTTCTTCAGCAATACCAATCCCATTGTCCACCACACTAATTTCAATGCAATCCAGTCGATCAAAAACTTCAACGCCGATCCGGCCGCGGTCATTGGTAAACCTAACCGCATTCGAGAGCAAATTGATCAGTATTTCGTGCAATCGATCCGGATCCGCACTAACGGCAACCGGCGCGGCAGGAAACTTATCCACGCTTACTTCAATTTGCCGCTCTTTGGCTCTGATTTTCAGCTGATTGATCACATCCTGGATGATAGATAACAGGTCAACCGGTCCCAAGTTTAACGCCAAATGATGGCTTTCGATTTTTGAAATGTCTAAAATATCGTTAACCAGGCGGGTTAGGCGCTCAATGTTGCCCCGTGCAGAAGAAAGAATTTCTTTCTGCTGGTCATTCAACCCCCCCACAATCCCCTCCAGCACAATTACAATCCCCTCCTGAACAATCGTCAAAGGCGTGCGCAATTCGTGAGAAACCACCGACACAAATTCATTTTTCAGGTTGTCCAGGGCAATCAATTCCTGGTTTTGTTTTTCCAGCTGTACGGTGTTGGCCTGCAGTGCCTGGGTTTGCAGGTCAACTTCTTCTTCTAAATAGGTCTTAACGCCCGCCAGTTTGGTAACCGTAAGGTAAAAGAGCCGGGCACAAATAAAAGCAAACACCGCCCCCCACAGAAAAACCTGCGAAACCAAAATCGTGCAATCCAGCGGCCCCCTCCCCGTAATCAAAAAATATTCAAACCCCAAATATCCCAAAAGAAAAAAAACAATCAGGACAATCAACGCCAACCACCAAAAGGTGAAAAGACGGGTGCGGGCCAGAGTAAAAATCTGCAAAAAGATTTTAAAGGACCATAAAAAAACTAAAATCCCCGCCGCCACCGAAACCACACTTAACCCCCAGTAGAAACTGCCCATGCGTTTTGCTCCCGCCTTTACATTATTTTGGTCAAGCGCACACCTAACTGCCCCCGCCGACATTTATCATACACGCCTAAAGCCCCCAAAAACAATCCCATCCCCACAAAACCACAAATTATTCCGGCAAACTCTGCATTGCGTCCCGCCGCTACCCTGGGCCACACGGTTGCCCCCAACCAGTATCCAGCCAGCAACCCCAAAAGCGGGAAAATATAAACCAAAAATGAAAGCCAAATCACATTCTTTTCCGGAATAAAAACCTCCACCCGGTCCCCCACCCGCGCGCCGACCAAATTTTGAGCTTCCACTGCCATCTTGCCCTCCCCCGCCAAAAATGTACAGGCCCGGCATTTATTACATGCACCAGAGCTTGCCATCTCAACCAGGGCCCGCTCCGAGCCCACCAATTTGGTAACCGTTCCAACTTCGCGCATATTTGTATTATTGTACCAGCTTCCTTATTTACATTCCCGTGCCTTTCCGCTAAACTTCTAACATGAAAAAAATCCTCGCGGGAGCACTAAAAATCATCAAAACCCTGCAAGGTGCTGGTTTTGAATGTACCTG
>JBAZQH010000007.1:0-31642 GCA_041645285.1 Candidatus Margulisiibacteriota bacterium
AAAAAATCCCCCGCCCCGTCACCCCATCCTCCTCCTTCCAAAAGGCCGCCAGCATCGCCGCCACTAAAATCGAAAGCGGGACAAACACCGGCAGAAGATACCCGGGAAGCTTGGAAACCGAAATGGTAAAAAACACAAAAATTACGCCCGCCCACAAAACCAGCAGTAAAATTGGCTTTTGTTTTATCCTGCGGGCGGCAAAAAGCAGCCCCGCCGGGACAAAAGTAGACCAAGGCAAAAATCCCAAAAACAGGGAAACAAAATTATAATACCAGGGCTCGGCATGGGTTTCGGCGCCTTTGGCAAACCGCGTAACTTGATGGTAGCCAATGTTTTCCATTAAAAAGGACGGGCCAAACTTTAGAGTTTCAATGATATACCAGGGAGGAACGATGACGGCAAAAAGCAAAAGCCCCCAATTAAAAAACACGCAGATAATTTGGCGCCACTCTTTTTGGAGCGCCAAAAACAAAAAAATCGCGCCCGCTGGCAAAAGGATGCCGATGGGCCCTTTGGTCAAAGTAGCCAGCGATGCCGCAACGTAAAACCATATATAATATGCCGGCTTGTCTTTAAAGTAACCTTTGATGAAAAAATAAACTGCCAGTGCCATAAAAAACACTAACAACGGCTCCAGGTAAGCCAGCTTGGCCTGGATAAAATACTGAAAGCTGGTGGCCAAAATCACGCCCGCCAGCGCCCCCACTTCAGTTGAAAACAATAATTCGCCGATTAGAAAAGTTAACACCACGGTCAGGACGGCAGAAACCACCGACACCATCCGGACCGAAACTTCGCTGAACCCAAAAGCTTTGCCGCAAATTGCTTCCGCCCAGTAAAACAGCGGCGGCTTATGGAAAAACGGCTCTCCGCCAAAAGTCAAAGTGGCAAAGTCGCCGGAAGTGCTGATTTCGCGGGAAACCTGCGCATACCAAACCTCGTCTTCTTCCCATAATGCGGATTTGGAAATGCCGGTTAAAAAAAGCGCGGCAGAAAAAATGACCAGCAATACGATAATAATGAAACGTTGCGTGAACAAGTCCTATATTCCCGTTCCCAGTTTATACAGCCAAAAAACCGCCAGCGCAAAAACGGCAATCAGGGCAAAGGCGTCCCAGCTGATGTGTCGATATTTCCTCTTTTCGGCCCGGTAAACCAGCCCCACCACGGCAATCCCGGTCATGATAATTACCATTGTGGCCGTAACTACGTGGTCAATGGAAATGGCGGCAAAAAGTGATGCCGGCCGATAAAAAATATCCGCCACAAATAAAATCAAAAGGTTAAAGACACTGCTTCCCAGTAAATTCCCCACCGCCATATCAATGGCGCCAATCGAAAGCGCCGAAAATGCCACCACCGCCTCCGGCAGGGTCGTGACCGCCGCCAGGAAAAACGTTCCCACAAACGTCTGCCCCCACCCCGTGGCATAGGCAATTTGCTTGCCGATAATGGGCAGCCAGGAGCCCGCCAAAACCGCCACCAGCGCAAAAATCACAAACCGTGAATAGGCGCTAAAAGTTGAAAGGTGCCGGTATTCGTGTTTTTCAATTGTCCGCACTTTTTGCTCCAAATAGGCCTCCTGGCGTTTTTCCTCAAAACCAAAGATAATCCGGCTGCCGATAATATATATGACAAAAATTGCCAGCGTATATAAACCTACGTTAAAAAAGGTTACCGGCGGATAACAATGCTCAACCACTATGCCCAACGCCGCCACCGCCGCCAAAATTACCCCCACCACCGCAGCCAAAATATGGCCGATTTCCACCGTCCCCAGGATCGATCCCCTCCCCTTTGCATTATAAATGAGGTCCAAAATCGCAATCAGCAGGATATTAAACAGGCAAGATCCAAAGATATCGCCCACCGCCAGGTTGGGGGCGCGGAGAGCCGCGGTGGCGCAGATATTGGTTGCCAGCTCCGGCAGTGAAGTAACTGCCGCCAAAATCACCGCCCCAATCCAAATTTTGGCAATCCCGCTCCTTTCGGAAATAATATCTCCCAGGCGCGTCAGGCGCGAACCCGCATAAAGGATTACCACCGCGCAAAAAATAAGCTTTAACCAAAGGATTGACATAAAAACGCCTCCTTTTTAAATTACTCGCCGCAATTGTAACATACAGCGAAAATAAACATAGCAATTTTGTGAAATTTTTTGACGGGATAGACGATAAATAGATGGTACATGGAAGTTCCCTGATATGGGATACGTATGGGACGTGGAATCCAGAAAAAATAAAGGGAAAAAATAAAAAATGGGAATGCGACCACCACCACCGCAAGCAGGCAACGCCCCAGCGGGCACCAGAGAAAGATCGACCGCGCATGATCCACGCGGGCCAGCTTCGCATGTGCATCCGCCCACACCTAAACCACCAGTAGAACCGCCAGCTCCTCCACGGGCGCCAGCGGCATCACCACCACCACTTCCTCTTGAAATAGCCACTGGTGTCGCCGAGATTGATAAATTGACCGCAGAAATGCAACGGCCCGGCCGCTGGTTTCGCGGGATGCAAGCGGCAATCGCACTTTCCTCCGGCCTTACCTATATGTATGTTTTGCGTGGATCAAGAATATTACCCGAGCAATGGCGGGAAGTTGGCTTACCTAAAGAGTGGTCGTCAACCTTATCAGACAGTATTAACTCATTTGTCCAGCACACAAATTGGGCATTGGCAGGACTGGGAATATTAGGGTCAATCGCCGGATATTGTGTTTCAGCCAGCGCAGAAAGGGCCTTGTATTCTGAGGTTGATTCCCGCACCCGGCAAAACCGCACCGGTTGGCAAATTTTAAAGGCCGAGCTCGCTCTTCTTTGTGGCGTCACTTATGCTGGCATTGGCCTATGGGCCGGCGTGAAATTTGAGCTAGCGGACTTCAGCCTGCCCGACAGCGTTAGCGGGGCATTAACCCAGCTTGCAATGTGGCAGATTCACACAGAACCCTTGGTGGGCTGGGTTGTGGGCTTGTCGATGGGAGTCCTGGTAGCTTTGCAGGCAGAAAGAGATAGAAGCTCTTCTTCGACTTTACAAAAAGATGAGGCAGCGCCGAAGCCGAGACCCGAAAAAACACGAGCTCTTACCCCAGATATCGCCAAGCAACGCATCACCGATTTGACCGAGGAAAACAGAGGGCAGTTTAACGATATACAATCTGCATTTCACTTCTTGACCGCGGGCGATTCCGCGCCGCAGTACTTGGAGACGCTTTGTGATTTACGCAATTACCTGGAAGCTACTGCGCCCGCGCCAGTCACTTTACCTGATACCAGCTGGACAGCAACCAATGCCGCCGAATTACTTACTGCTGTGAGAGGAAAAGTTATCGAGACCAGCCGCGCGGCTTTACTGGCTTTCGCCAGCCCAGCGGCAGGAGAGCCCGCTGTGCCGCGCGCCCCTTTAACCAGAGAAGATGTGTATCAGCTTTCCCGCGCAGTTGAGGAGCTGGGCAAGTCCACCCAGGAAAGCATGGCAGAAGGCGCCACGGGAAGCACAATGATTGCTAATGCCGCAGACGCCCCCGCCCTTCAGCAAGCAATTGCCAGGATATTAGATGGGTGGGAAATACCTTCTCCATCGGGAATAACAGTTCCGGCCATTACATTAAGTAATGTCATCGAATTATGGAACAAAGTTGCGCCGCGATATAGAATTGTTGACGGCCTGGTTGCGCGCCCCACTGTCGATCCTGCCGCAATAAGCCCTGCCGGGGAGCCGCCCGCCGAACTTTCTTTTGCGCCTGTAATGGCCCGCGCCCTACAAGGCGACTCCGATATGTTTGATGCAGTAACTGCGGGCCTGCCGCCGGAGCGCGCCGCAGAATTTCACGTCCATTTTTCTGCGGAACTTTTAGAGGAATTGGGGACAGCAAGTGAGGCCGCCCGCCGCGAGCATAGCACCACGGCTTTACTCGCAACAAAATTGGCGATGCAGCACAGGATGGGAAAGGAAGCCGCCCCCGAAGTTACCTACCCCTATTCGAACACGCGCAACGCACTGTTAGATATTACGCGCCCAAGCGAGGGTAGCGCACCCCCTAATTTTATTAACCGTGCCATAACAGGACTGCGGTCTTTACTTTTATTGCCCGTAACTTCATTTGAAACACGTGAGGCCACCAACGCGCTCGAAATGGCGGTGGAGCTGGTGGGGTGGGGATTTACGAGCCGCACAGCAAATATCACTGACCCTATTAAGCAGCTTCGTCCAGAACAACAATTCCTTTGGCCAATCTTGGCTACAGCAACGGATAACACTGGACTTTTGCCAGATGCAAAAAAAGCGATCAATACAGCCATCAACGTTGCCGTCGCCGCCGCCGCCAACAAAATAATCGACGAAGAAATAAACCCCCGGCTCTATAAATCGGGCACGACAGAGGCAAAAGATCTATCCGAGGATGAAGCAGGTTCAATTTTGGGGCTCATCCGCCAAGTTGAGGAGCTCACCGAGCTTAATGTTGAAGAAATAGTAACCGGAACAGCCGGAACAACAATACCAACAAGGTACCTTCTGGCCAACGGTCGGAGGAAAGCTATCGTTGAAGAATTGCCCCGCTTGAAAGCCGCAGTAAAAGAAGGGCGCAAGTGGGAGACGGAGCCAGCGCTTGAGATAGACGATCCGGAAGAACAAGCGCAGGTTGATTTAGATGGCGGACTTGAAGTGCTCGCGGATCTTGATATTGATGTAGTTGTAAACGGATATAGCAATGGTCACTAAAATAGGAGGTAAATTAAAATGGTAGTAACTGAATCAAGTCGAGAGGGCGCGCGTACACAGGCAATCGCCGCACATAATGGATTATTAGGAAATATCGCTAAAGCAGTAAAAGGCGGGATAGCCGCCGCGCGCGCGAAAGAAACGGAAGCAAGAAGGTTGGCAGTACAATCCGCGCCGACAGGAGTACTTGCATCATTAACAGCACCTCTGCCCGGAAGCGAAGCAAGAAAAATCGAAGGTGCGAGAAAATTAGTTGCTTTGCTCGAAAAAGAACTCGAATTACGCCAGGCAGTTGCTCACGCAAATCTTGATCTCGCTGAAGAAAAACTTGCCGAACTTGGCAGCGTCGCCCTTGCCACAATAAGCGATAAAGGCGCCGCCGACGGCTTAATTAGACAAATCCGCGAATTAGTTGACATTGCCCGAGTCACGCTTGAAGGCGAAACCGAGCCGGTAAACGGCCGGCTGGAAATGGTGCCCGAAGAACAGTCGCACCCCGGCACCCTGGGATCGATTGATGTCAAAGCCCGCCGTGCTTCTCAAAACGCCGTCGCTAATCTAATCCGCGATGCGTTAGTGGGCACAGCAGGCAGGCCAAATGGCTTAATTAGAAGAATTACGGACGTTGCTGCGCGCGCGGATATTTTTGAGCCGGTTATTACGGCATCAGCCGAAGTTTTAGCCACTGAAGCCGGGCTAAATTTCCCGGCCGAAACCGGGCGCGCCGTAATCGACCAATTTGACTGCACAGTTATTTACAACTTTTTGCTTGCAGGAAAGCAACCCAAAACTGCTGCCGCCGTTGATCGTTTATATCAAGCAAAAGCAACGGAAAAAACCGATTTATTTAATCCGGACAACACCCATTTGCAAGCGGAAGTTTCGGCGGAGGGAGAAATCACGACGGTGGACGCGACTCTTGCGCAAAGGGAACACGCAGTTGAAAGATACAATGCAATTTTACGTGCCAACACGCTTATTAGAAGTTATAACACAGCATCGCAAAGCGAAGTTACTGCTACCGCTACCGTAGGATCGGCTGAATTTAACGGTGTAGCGAAAGGAATATATGCCTCATTTCTGGCCAATTTGGGTGAGGCCCGCGGAAGGATTGAAACCGCCCTCACAACACAAAGACGCCACGTTCAGGACTTAACCGAATCAGCCGCAAACGAATTGCTTAGCCAAACAGAAGACCTTACCCCGGCTGACCGCGAAATTACAACAGCAGAGGCTGCGTCGGCAGTTGCGTTAATCGCACAACTTCCAGCTACTGCCAATGTGACATTGGAGGGCGAGTCAGATGTGGTTGTTCCGGAATTAGTTAATGGTGTGCCGGATGCCCTAGGATGGGCCATCGGGCGCATGGACCGAAAGGGTTGCTCATCTGACCATTACAAACATGCAATCGCAATTCTAGAAGCTGCGGAAGATGTTATAAATGCAGCGCCTTTTACTGCTCCTTCGGCCGCGGCTGGCTCGCATCCAGACAAAAGAACCATCTCAAATCAACTCGAAAACAGGTTAGCCGCCGCCGAAGCCAGAGAAAGAGTCGCGGAGTTAACTGCTGATAACTTTCTGTCTTGGGGCAGTCACACGGTTAATTTACAAACCGCCGCCGCTGATCTTGCCCGCCGCGCCGAAACCGTGAGAGCCGCCATCGCCGACGGCAGAATTGATTTTTTGGATTTTAGTGCGATGGACGTTCTTAATGGAGACTTAGTAAATGTCCTGCGCGTCTTGACAACCCTCCCAACGCTTACAGCCGGAAACGTCCCGGCAACCGATCTCGCCATCCGAAACCTTATCGCCGAAACATTGGGCACGCTGGCTGCCATCAATGGTGGCGACACTAATAATGATGGGCCCGAAATAAACACCCGCTGGTTTAATCTTGTCACCCGCAATGCAGAGCTGATGGCTGCCCTGCGCGCCAACGAAATAGTCCAACAGCACATGCATGCAGTGCTAACCAGCACACTCGCGCGCGGCAGATGGGCATATCCACCAGAAATAATCAGGCGATTTGAAGAAGCCGTTAAGCCGGTGGAAGCGCCCGCACGGGAAGGCGCATCGGCCGGAGTTGCTCCTACGCCACCCACGGAAGAAGCTGGGGACAGGGAAGAATCTGGAGGAGGAAGAGGAAGGGAAGCGTTTGCTGAGACACCCTTTGGTGTGGCTGATGGCGAAGAAGTCGTTCTCGAAATGCCTAGCGGCGAAGAGGCCTTGGGAGAAGAAGGAGAAAGCGTTCCTACGGGCTCGCTACCGGTTAGGACAAGAGAAGTAAGACATCTGGCGGGAGATGTTCCAACAACCAACGTTACTGGCGTAGCACGTTTAGCCGCGGCGACTGACTTAGCCGTCCGCGACGCATTAACCGATCCTCTGCCAACCAATCCTCAGCCAGACGATTACGAAGGACTCGCAAGCCGCGCCGAAAACTTAAGGGTTAGAAGGGAAGCGCTGGTAGCCAGAAGGGATTTCTTGGCACAAAAATTTCAAGAAAATATTGCCCCAATCATAGAAAGATTGAGCGCCGCATCCGGCGCCGCCCAACAAAAATCCGACGCCGCATTTGACGCCCAAATTGGCGCAGCGCGGAGAAAGCTATCTCCTTTACGAACCAAACTCAGAAGGGCACAACGATTAGAAGAAGTAAATCATGCGTTGGCTACATTAGTGGAAGACCTTCCTCAACAAGAAACAAATGCTAGGCGCATTATCGATGTCATAGAAGCTCAAGCTAGAGATATTCATCGATCACTATTGCATGCTTTAACATCAACGCCGCCTCAACCCGTAGCAATTGAGGAAGGCGATCCCTTTGCAGAACAAAAGACCGCCGTAAACTCCTATGCAACTTGGCACGCAGAAACTTACACTGCCCAAAAAGCCGCGCTGGAAAGAGAACAAGGACAACTCCTCGGCCAATTGAAGGGACAAAGTAGCCGTTCTTCCGAAAATGTCCAACACCGTATTGATGCAGTTGATGCCGAAATCAGGCGATTAAGTGATGAGAAAGAAGCCGCGCGGTTCAGCATTGGGACCGGGCTGGAGTTCGCGTTGCTCTCTAACCAAACTATTGCAAAAGGCGACAGAGCTTATCGGTTTAATCCGCGTGTCCAGCAACACCGGCACACCCAAATGGCGGAAGCACTTGATAGCGAAATCGATGCCATTGGCCTTAAATTAGCCGAAATAGGCAGGGTGCAGACACAAATTCAAGAACAAGCAATTCAATCTGCCCGTGGGGAAAATGCGGCAGAACGTCGGGCCGCGTTCGGGGCACATGCCGTACAGCAAAGAAGTGCACTTGATAGAGCAATAGCTGAAATGGATGCGGGCCGTGCTGCTGATTTCACAGCACAGCCGTTTGATGAATCTCCTTTTGATTTTGCCCCCAAGGAAGCAGGGCTTCGAGAAGCATTTTCTACCGCAAAAGGCGAAGGCATTAGGAAAGAGCAACTGCACCAAGAAGCAATTGCCTCAATGTACGCCCAGGCGCGCGCCAGGGATAGTGAATTTAGCAAAGCTGATGCATACGCCTTCTTAATGCTCCAGGCAGAAATGGAAGAATTTGACCGCACCCGCCGCATTGAACTAAATCAGCTTCGCGAAGCCCCCGCGAATGAAGTCCCGGAAGTTGTATTTAAAAAACATGCCAACTATTTGCACCGGATTGCACTGCGGGCGCTGGCTACCCAGTTATTTAATTACTTCCAAAAATTTGTTATAAGTCCGCTGGCAACAATTGGCAGGCAAGCTGATGTTGCCTCCCGGGCAATTGAAGACCGTGTCGCAGCGGTTGGGGAATTAAGAACATCCGTATTCCTTGCCGCAGCACACATCCCAGATGCAACCACCGCTCAAGATGCAATTGAAAAAGCTATTGCTAATCAGCTTGCTATAGAAGTGGAAGGATTAAACGCACCGTTTAAGGGCTCGGATGACAATCCCTTCCCTGTATTTAATACAAAATCACTGCGGGAGTTGGCCTTAATTGTGGAAAATATTAATCTGTTGTCTGTGCTTCAGCGGCGCAGAATTCAAACGTTTATCGATAACCATTCCGCACAATTAATCGCCATCGCCCATTCCCCATCAGACCGGGCTGGCATAGCAAGGGCAATATTGATTCATCGCGGAATTGAGGCACCAAACGGCAGAGATACAGCCGTCGCTCCGGTGGAAACAGCGTTCGCAACTGTTGCGGCAGAACCATTAGTTGATGGCGGCGGGACAGAGTCATAAGTTAATGATCAATTATTAAAGGCGGCTTGCTTTTACACCGGGGGCAGGCTGCCTTTTTTTATACCGGCGGCAGTGCGTTTTTGATTCGCGCCAGCATTTTCTGCGCAATCAAGGTTAAATCGTGGCGCGGGCTAAGTTTTTTATAAACCTCTTCCAACACTGCATAGCGCAACTTGTCTTTGCTTTGCAGCCATTTCTCAATTCCCTCCACCAACTGGTCCTCGGCGTCTTCCCGCATCTTTTGCGCACGGCGAAATTTTTCCTCACGCGCGCGGTGTAAATTTTCGGGAACCAGTTCCTGCCAGATGGTCCGCTCCCACTCCCGCGCCCAGCCCACCCCATTTAAGTAACCGGCTACAATCTTTTGGGCCACAACCTGTGGAATGATTTCGTCTGGCCTAGCTAAGCCCTCTTTTGTAAATTGGCGCTCGGCCATAGCTAATACCCTTCCCCCGCCGCCGTCGCCGTATATCGATTGTAGGTTGTGCTGGACAAGCTCACCAAAAGATAAAATGTATTGGTTTCACCTGCGGTCATGTCTCCCAGTGAAGTTGCGCCGCTGCCAATCGGCAGGCCGGTAATATCATAAAACACATACGTGACCGAAACCTGGGTAACGGTACTCTCACCATTGTTTTTTACCGAACCGTTAATAGTCACCAGCGTCCCGCTTTGTGTAACCGCCTCCGATACAACCGCCACCCGCGGCGACAGGGTAAAATTACAGGAAGCGGACGACCCCTCCACTACTACCACCTCCTGGGTTGAGGTTAAATACAAAAGGGTACCCACCGCTTCAACCGCCACGGTCCCCGCACTGATTCCTGAAAGCGAATAGGTCCCGGAAGAAGAGGAGGTGGTGCTTTTTGTGTGGTCCGACGCCAGCCGCACCGTGATGCCGGACAAAGTCGAGCTCCCAGAGTTTTTGACGGTGCCCGTAATGCTTCCTTGATCGGTAACCGTGACTGCAGCCGAGCCCACTATTCCGTTATAAGTAGCATAAACATAACCGTCCCCCAACGCCGATGCGGTAAAATACCCGATGCTTGAAACCGTGCCGATGCCTCCCGCCGTTGACCAGGTAACAGTAATTGGCACCGTATGCCCGGCCGCACCCCGACCGGTGGCGGTAAACTGCTGTGTCCCCCCCACCGCCATCGTGGCAGTAGCAGGAGAAACAACCACGGAAACAACATTGACGCCGCAGCCGCAAAATAAAAAAACAGGGAAAATCAAAAGAATAATATTAAGCCGAGTAAACAACCTGCCCACCCACAATTGTGGCTTTTACTTTGCCAAATAATTTCTGCCCGATAAAGGGGCTGTTTTTTGAGGCGGAGGCAAAGTCATTTTCGGAAATGATGACCGGCTTAGCTGGGTCAATAATTGTAATATCTGCGTCCGCGCCGGGGTGCAACGTTCCTTTTTTCAAATTTAGGGCCCGGGCCGGATTGATGGTTAGTTTTGCAAAAACTTTGAGCGGGGTCATTTTTGCGCCCTTTATCAATTGTGTAATACAAAGCGGCACCGCGGTTTCGAGCCCAATCATGCCGTTGGCGGCGGCGGCAAACTCAATATTTTTTTCGTCAATGGTGTGAGGGGCATGGTCGGTGGCAATCACATCAAGGGTGCCGTCTTTTAATCCCGCGACCACCGCTTTTACATCGGCCGCGGTACGCAGCGGAGGATTTACCTTGGCATTGGTGTTGTAGCCCGCTACCGCCTCTTCGGTCAGTGAAAAATAATGCGGGGCGGTTTCGGCCGTCACTTTTACTTTTTGCTTTTTGGCCGCGCGAATCAAATTGACCGATTGGGCGGTAGATACGTGCGCAATGTGCACTCGGCCAAAATCGGCAGCCAGTTGCAAATCGCGAGCCACGGCGCCGTATTCGGCCTGCGCCGGAATTCCCTTTAATCCCAGTTGCGTGGAAAGCGCGCCTTCATTCATGTGGCCGCCTTCGGATAAGCCCAAATCCTCGCTGTGAGAAATGATGGGCAGATCAAACTGGCGGGCATATTCCAGCGCCTTCCGGAAAACACCGGCGTTGGAAATTGGATGGCCGTCATCCGAAAAAGCAATCGCGCCGGCTTCGCGCATTAGCCCCATCTCCGCCAGCTCCTCCCCTTTTAACCCCCGGGTAACCGCCCCCACCGGCAGCACATTAACCACGCCTTCCGCCTTGGCTTTGGACACAATATATTTTATAACTGATGCAGTGTCGGCCACTGGGTCGGTATTGGCCATGCAACAAATTGTGGTGAATCCGCCGCGCGCGGCCGCCCGCGTGCCCGATGCTATGGTTTCCTGTTCCGCACAACCCGGGTCGCGCAAATGCACGTGCATGTCAATTAATCCCGGCACAACCCAGCATCCTTTGGCATCAATAATTTTGCCGGCCCGCTGGCTGATTTTTTTAGCGATTTTTACAATCTTGCCGTCCGCCACCAAAATATCGCCGGCGGCATCCTTGCCGGAGGCGGGATCGATTATTCTGCCGTTTTTAATTAATAAGCTGGTTGCCATATTTATCTTGAAAACCTTCTCCTGACCCGACTCAACATCCCGCCAATGCCGCCCTCGGCCTTGCGGCCCTCGCCCGGGGCGCGCGCCCCTTCCCGGGCCGGCGCCACGCCACTTTCTTTGGCCGCATTTGCCCGGTGTGGACTGCTGTTGCCTTTCAATTTTTGCAGCGCTTCAAATGCCGCGCGCTGTTCCGCGTCTTTTTTGTTCAGGCCTTTCCCTGCCCCATGCGCCCGCCCGCGGATTTTAACCTCAACCAAAAAGACCTTTTTGTGCTTGGGCCCCACTTCTCGGATCACGTGGTACTGCGGCAAACCCCATTTGTTTTGCTGTACCAGCTCTTGCAGTGCCGACTTGTAATCGCGAATAAACCCGGCGCGGCTTACTTTTTCAATTTCTGATCCAACCTGGTCCAGCAAAAAATCTCGCGCCTTGCCCAACCCCGCATCCAGGTAAATGGCGCCCACCAGGGCTTCAAACACGTTGGCCAAATTTGACCGGCGCGATTTGCCGCCGGTTTTCTTTTCGTTTTGCCCCAGCAGCATGAAACTGCCCAGGCGCAATTTGCGCGACACCGCCGCCAGCGTCCGGTCCGAAATCACGTCCGCCCTAATTTTGGTTAAATCCCCTTCGGCTTTTTCCGGAAATTTGTTATAAAGATATTCGCTGGTTACCAGCTTGATGACCGCGTCGCCCAAAAACTCGAGCCGCTCGTTATCCAAAATATCCTTGCTTTTCATTTCGTAGGCATACGAACTGTGGGATAAAGATTGGTTGAAAAGTTGGCGGTTGAGGAAAGACAGACCTAAACTTTTTTCAAGCTCTTGCAGCTTTACTTCTCTCTCATCCATGGTCGTCATTGACTTTGTATTTTACATTATATAGAATTAATTTACAATTGGGTTTTATAAAGGAGCAAGGATGGGCATCTTATCACCAGTCATGGATTACATCGTCGGCAAAGAGTCAACCTTCCCCGCGCCGGCCGAGAAAGACAAACTAACTAAAGCCATTGAGCGCTACCGCCAAATCCAGCGCAGTTACCCCAACCGCGCCGACATGGGGGAAATAAAGTTTGGCATGGCCGATTTATACGTGGGCCGCAACGCCCCCGGCGACTACAAAAAAGCCATGGAGCTGTACAACAGTATTTTACTCTCCGGCGGATCCGAATATTTGCGCGCCCGGTCCCTGGTGGGCAAGGCCGAGTTGATGGTTTCTTCCGGCAATAAAGAAGAACTGTCTGATGCAATTACTTTATGCGAAACCGCTTCCCGATCACTCAAAGAAGACCTGGGCGATTTTTTTACTTCAAAAGCGCTGATTGTGGAAGCAGACCTGCGTATGTCGCGCGACCAAAAAGGCGACCACGCTAAAGCCGCCAAATTATTTGAAACCGTGACCAACAACCGGAAAGCCCACTGGTATTTTAGGGCGCGGGGATTTTTAGGCCGCGGCGAATTAATTTTATATCATAGCCCCAACAAACTGACTGACGGCATCAAGTTTTGCGAAGAAGCCCTAAAGCTTTTGGTAGAACGTCCCGGAGATTATTTCACCCTTAAGGCCCGCTTGATCGAAGCCGAAATTAGAATCCGGCGCGGCAAAAAAGAGGATTTCAAGTCAGCCGAAAAATTGTGCGTCTCTGTCGCCAAATCCAAAACCGAGTACACCGATTTAGTGGCGCGCGCCAAATTGACGCTGGCCGAAATATCAAAGCACCCCAAAGCGCTGAAGCTTTACCATGAGGTAATGGAAATGGAAGGGCTGGATCCTTATATCATCAATAAAGTAAAAGCGGCCGAACAAAACCTAAAAAGCCGGAAGTAGCATTAACAGTTAATAAACCTGATTCCCCCCTGAGGTCGAAATAAACCATGCGTACTCAACGCCCTTTCCAACGAAGCCAAAGGATTGCCAAATAATTTATTGTATTCGGCTCCGTAAAGTTCAAATTCGATCCGCGCTCCAGTTTCACCTTGAGCATTGCGTTCGACAACTGCAATTACGTGGATTACTTCTTTAGTGCCAAGCCCCTTTGCCAATTTAATCGCAATGTTTTTTAGGGTCTCCGGATTTAAATTTGGGACCGAAAGCTCAACTGGATTTTCTCTTGCCGCAATTAGGGCCTCTCTTAACTCTTTGATACTGGCGGTCTTAGCCGGAGCATAAACCGCGCCTGTCGCAACTGAAATAACGTCGTTCAAATTGTTTTCTCCCTTCCGCTTGCTATTACTCCTATCGTATCAAGTATCCAGAAACTTGCACGGAATGGTATAATTTAACCAAAATCGAAAGGATGCAAAAATGGCATACAACGTTACGTTAATTCGCGGCGACGGGGTTGGGCCGGAGCTGGCGGAAGTTACCCGAGAAGTTTTAGATGCTACCGGCATAAAATTTAACTGGGACGTAGTGGAGGCAGGCGTGGACATTATGGAAAAAGCCGGCACGCCTCTGCCCCAAAATGTGCTGGATTCCATTCGTAAAAACAAAGTCGCCATCAAGGCCCCCATCACCACCCCCATCGGCGGCGGATTTAGGTCAGTCAACGTTGCTCTGCGTAAAGAATTGGATTTATACGCCTGTTTGCGCCCGGCCAAGTCCTTTGTCGGCGTCCGGTCATATTATAAAAACATTGACCTGGTGATTGTGCGCGAAAACACCGAGGATTTATACGCCGGCATCGAATTTGAAGTGGGGAAGCCCGAAACCAAAAATATAATTGACGCCATTACCAAAGCATCCGGCAAATCCATCCGGGCAGATTCGGCCATCAGCATCAAACCCATTTCCCGGACCAATTCGGAGCGGATTATCCGTTTTGCGTTTGAATATGCCGTAAAAGAAGGCCGCAAAAAAATTACCGCTATCGCCAAAGCCAATATCATGAAATTTACCGACGGGCTGTTTTTTGAGGTTGGCCGCGCGGTGGCCAAAGAATATGCCGGAAAAATCGAATACGAAGAACGCCTGATTGATAATATGTGTATGCAGTTGGTGCAAAAGCCCGAGCTTTACGACGTGCTGGTCCTGCCAAATTTATACGGCGATATTTTATCTGATTTGTGCGCGGGGCTGGTGGGGGGATTGGGCGTGGCGCCCGGCGCCAATATTGGCAAAGACATTGCGGTATTTGAGGCCGTTCACGGCAGTGCGCCAAAATATAAAGGGCAAAATAAAGTTAATCCTGTTGCCATGATTTTGTCGGGAGTAATGATGCTGGATTATTTAGGCGAAAAAGCTGCTGCAAAAAAACTAGAAGCGGCCACCGCCCGTGTCATTGCCGAAGGCAAAAATGTAACTTATGACTTGAAACCCAACCGTGACGACCCCACCGCCGTGGGAACCAGGGAAATGGGACGCGCCATTATTTCCGCGCTGGCTTAACCGGCTCACCCAATAAAAAATCAGTTAATGCCGCCACTTGCTTTTTAGTTATCCGCGAGGATGCGCGCTTGGGCGCGGAAGCAGCTTTCTGCGCGGAGACATCCTGCGCCGCGGCCATTGACTGTTCCAACTGCCAAGCTGATAATCTTTCTGCAAAGGTTGACAAAAAGCTGCTAAATAACGCGCGCTCGCCAGTATGGCGTGGGTCAGCCAATTCCAACCCAATTTGTGCATAGCTCAGCAACCGAAAGCGCGAATCCGACTTATCAAAAGAAAAAATGCTTTGCCGCGCACCGTTTCCCCATTTAAACATAAAATCAAGCCGGCGCATCTGGCGGAGCTGTCCAGACCACAAACCTTCTAAGCACAGCTCCCCGATTTTTTGCCTGCCGTTTGGTTGTTCTACATGAAAGCCGGCGAGGGCCGCAAAATCATCAAAAAATTTTCTGTCTCCCCTTATGCTTATCCTTAAGGAAAAACTGTCCACGCATCGTCGCGCCAAAAATTCTACCGGGCTGGCCGGGCCAAAAACTTCCTGTCTAGGGGAACGCGCAACCATGTCCTGGCAGCGGCCAAACATGGCCTTCTGCATCCTTAGCCCCGCCTTTACCGAAAACCGGGGCCCCCGGTTAACTGGGTTGGTCGAACTCATTATATTTTTTGTCCTGTTCTTTCCATTTGCCCTCTCCTTCTTTTTCGTCCTTTTCGCGGTCAAATTTCACTTGATGTGCTATAATTTTTGGCATCAAAGGAGACACTTTATGGACATTTACGCAACGCTCGATTATTCTATTCTCATCAACCTGCTCTTGGCATTTGTGTTTGGCGGCATCATTGGGTATCTGCGCGAAATTGAGGGGAAAACCGCCGGGTTGCGGACGCACCTTTTGGTTTGCGTCGGCTCCGCGCTCCTGATGCAAATTTCATTCAATATGCTGACGCAATCTTCCGGCGCAGATCCCGGCCGCATCGCCTCCGGGGTGGTAACCGGCATCGGCTTTTTGGGGGCCGGCACAATTTTGCGGGCCGGCGAAGGGATCCGCGGATTGACCACCGCCGCCTCCATTTGGGTAACTTCAGCCATCGGGTTGGCACTGGGCTGCAGTATGTATTTTGGCGCCTTTGTCGCCACCCTGATTACCGTTTTTACCCTGCAGGTTCTGGGCTACATGGAAAAGTCATATATCCGGGATAAAACCACAAAATCGCCCCCTAAAGAGTAGCCATGGAAGAGATCCAAAAATTGGGCCTCATTATTATCAGCGCGGTGCTGGTAAACAATTTTATTTTGACCCGTTTTTTGGGAATTTGCCCGTTTGTGGGGATTTCCTCGCAAATTGATTCTTCGTTAGGTATGGGATCGGCGGTAATTTTTGTCATGACGCTGGCCTCCGCCGTGGCCTGGCTGGTACAAACTTTCATGCTTGTCCCTTTGGGCTTGGGCTTTTTGCAAACCATTGCTTTTATCCTGGTCATTGCCGGGCTGGTCCAGTTTACCGAAACTGTAATCAACAAAATCAGCCCAACCTTAAAAAGCGCCCTGGGAATTTACCTGCCGCTGATCACCACCAACTGCGCCGTCCTGGGAGTGGCAATCTTAAACATCAATTCCAATTACTCTTTTATCCAGGCCACGATTAACGGTTTTGGTTCCGGCGTCGGATTTACGCTTGCCCTATTGTTGATGGCCGGCATCCGCGAAAGATTAGACCTGTCGCCCATCCCCAAGTTTTTGCAGGGCGCGCCGATAACACTGATAACCGCCGGCTTGATGTCCATTGCGTTTTTGGGGTTTGTGGGGATGATAAAGTAATCCGCCGCACCACTGCGGCCGCGGCTTAAAGGAAATTCATTGCATGGATCCGGAATCACTTAAAATTTTACTCGCGTCGGTCATCACCCTGGGCGGGATCGGTTTTATTTGCGGGTTTGGCCTGGCGTATGCTGCCAACAAATTTCGCGTGGAAAAAGATCCGCGTATTGCAGAAATTTTGCAGGCCCTGCCCGGCGCAAACTGCGGGGCGTGCGGGTATCCATCCTGCGCCGCGGCGGCCGAAGCTATCGCCAAAGGCGTTGCCGGCGCCAATTTGTGTAAAATCGGCGGAGCCGAAACCACCCAAAAAATAGTGCAAATCTTAGGAGTAACCACCGGGCCGCCGGCCGACAAAGCAGAAAAAATGCTGGCGGTGGTGCAGTGTGGGGCCGGGCCCGAAGCGTGCGACCAAAAATCCATATATGTGGGGGAGCCAACCTGCGCGGCGGCCAGTTTGGCGGGCGGAGGATTTTTAATGTGCGACGCCGGCTGTCTGGGTTTTGGGGATTGCGTCAAAGCTTGTCAGTTTGGCGCAATTCACCACGAGAGCGGCCGCGTGCCAATCATCCTCCGCGAAAAATGCACGGCATGCGAAAAATGTGTCGCCGCCTGCCCAAAAAACCTAATAAAAATGTATCCGGCGCGCCAGGAAATCTTTGTCTTATGCAACACCGCTGACAAGGGCGCCGAGGTGAAAAAATATTGCCGGACGGGCTGTATTGCCTGCCGGATTTGCGTGAATAAATGCCCGGAGCAGGCAATTTCCATGGACGGGCGCATCCCGGAAATTGACCCGGAAAAATGCCGCCGGCAAAAAGTTTGTATTGCGGCCTGCCCGCAAAAAACAATCCAACAATTATGAGGCATCAGCATGATTGATCTGCGCGGTTTTATCGAAACCTCGTTAATTGACTGGGACGGGAAAGTGGTTTCCGTGGCGTTTGTGGGCGGCTGTAATTTTCGCTGTCCGTTTTGCCATAATGCCCTGCTGGTTACGCATCCCCTGACTATCGAACCCGTACTAAAAGAAAAAATTAAAGCCGCCATGCTGGCGCGCAAAGATTTTATTGACGGCTTGGTAATCACCGGCGGCGAGCCCTGCCTTTATCCCGATTTGGCCGATTTTATTAAAGAATTCAAGGACCTGGGGTTTTTGATCAAGCTCGACACCAACGGATCAAATCCGGAAATACTAAAAAAACTGATTAATCAAAAGGCCGGGACGCCAGCGCAGGTGGATTATATCGCCATGGACATTAAGGCGCCCCTCGATGAAGCAAAATATTGCCGGGCAACCGGGGCAAAAATTGACCTAGAAAAAATTAAACAGTCAGTTAACCTATTGCTGACCCAGTCCGCCGGCGCCATCGATTATGAGTTTCGTTTGACGGTGGTTCCCGACTTAATCAATGAGGCAGATATTGAAGAAATTGGCCGGCAGTTGAAGGGCGCCAATAAATTTGTCCTCCAGCAGTTTAAGGCACAAAATTGTTTAGATCCAAAATTCAATACAATTAAGCCCTACGAAAAAGATGTTTTACGGTCATTTCAGTTGACGCTGAAGCAGTATATACAGAATACTATCTTGCGGGGGGCTTAAGGTTATTTTGCACCCCAAGCTCCCAGCCAACTCAGCACACTCTGTACCGGAAAAGGGACCTTGCTGGCGGTGGGGCGAGGGGGAGGACCAGCTTCCCTTAGTTTTGCCCAATCCGCACGGCGCATCTTAGCAATATTAATCAACACAGAAAATTCTTCATCAGGCAATACAATTAAACCAACTCTCTGATCGGCTGGCCCCAGCATATCCTCATCGGCAACATTAACTAATCGTGAACAATACTCGCTTTCAGGGGTTGCCAGAATTGTTCCTTCCTTCAATACAAAAGGAGCTGCTTCGCCTTCCCTTTGCCAGTTAAGCCCGCCGTCGGTAACAACAATAACACTTTTTGGAGGGAACTCTCTCCCCGCAAACGGTTTCGCAAGAGAAACAAAGCGCCCGTCCTCAATACGAAACAAATTGTGCTCTAAGGTAATACGAAGGCGCTCAACCGGAATGCTTTGTATGCCCGGTAAATGCAACAAGCGGCGGATATTAGGTGCGCTCGACAGCGGCCCAGCACAACTTTCTCCTCTTGCGCCAGCACATAAATCAATCTCATGCGCCACTCTTTCGCGCCCCGCGGCAGCCGAAATTGCTATCCGCAACGCACCGCCGATTTTTTCTGCGTGATTGACTCCGTCAAACATTATTTTCCCTCCGCGCTTAAAATAATAGCGCTGCCCACCAGTACAACTTTCGTTGTCTAGCCCAATGCTCTTTACATATATATATCGATAAAAACCCGCCAAAACTTGCGCTTTTTTGCCGTCTTTTTTTCCTTTATAATTCCTTATATGCACCCCGACATTTATATTATCATCGGGCCCACCGCCGCCGGCAAAACGAGGTGCGCCATTGATCTCGCCAAAAAGTTGGTTGGGACAAAGGGCAAAGGCGCCGGCGAAATTATCTCAGCCGACTCGATGCAGGTTTATAAGGGCATGAATATCGGCACCGCCAAACCCACCAAAAAAGATATGCGCGGCGTCCCTCACCATCTGATTGATATTAAAGCTCCGGATGAAGAATGGAATGTTTCCTTGTTTGTGGAAGAAGCTAATCGCTTAATTGAAGATATCCGCCGTCGCGGGAAAATCCCCATTATTGTGGGCGGCACCGGGCTGTATATTTGGACATTTTTAGAGGGATTTGCTTTCCCTATCGCCCCCTCCTCTCCCAAAATCCGCGCGCGGCTGGAAAAAATATCTTCCGCAAAATTGCACGCACAGCTGAAAGGGGTTGACCCTGCCGCCGCCGCCAAAATCCATCCTAATGATAAAAAGCGGATTATTCGCGCTCTCGAAGTATATAAACTTACGGGGAAAAGGATTTCGGAATTGCAAAAAAATCGGCAAGTGCTTTCGCGAGGCACAGCGGCTAATTTGGCCGAGCGCAAAAACACAAAAATAGTTTTCCTTAACCCTCCTCGCGAAAAACTTTATAAAAAAATCGAGGCCCGCGTGGATAAAATGATTAAAAAAGGGTTGGTTAGAGAAGTAAAAGGGTTACTTAAAAAAAGTTATGCCAAAAACCTGAATGCTTTCCAGGCGCTGGGATACAAGGAAATTATTGACTATCTCGATGGCAAGTATGCACTGGCAGATGCAATTGAATTAATCAAAAAACGCACGCGGCAATTTGCCAAAAGACAGCTGGTGTGGTTTAGGCGGCTCAAAAATGCCGCGTAAGTTTCAGCTAAACAATTACCAACCCTCGCGATTAATTTCTGGATCGCCGTCTTCTTTTGCCAGCCAGATTGCCGTAAGGAATCTTTGTGGAATATCAACCAATCCGGTTTGACCATGAAGCTCCCACTTTATTTCAATCCCTTCCCGTCCTATTTTCCACTCAATTATATTTGGAAATGTCTTCCTGCCCGCCGGCGGGCGTGAGCAAGACCCAGTATCAATTTCTGCGTATCTGCCATGTCTGTTTCCATTGCATAAGTCAACTCCCATGACTTTTACAGGAACGTTCTGGGGCCCCGGAGTCAGAGGTTTTCCTCCATTTAAAAGATACAATCCTAGCCCAGGATCAACCATAACTCTTCCTTTTCTAACTTGCGCCATCACCTGGTCCGAATTATCCAAAACATCTCTAGTGGCCCCGTTAGCCCGGTCTTGTAACCAATAGCCCAAACGCATCAGCAGAGAATCGGGCTGTTCAATCAATAACAATCGGGTATCCTCGCAAAGTGGCCACTCACTATTGCCAGGATATTCCACAACTTCGCTTGCGCAAAATTCTGCAATAACGTCTCGCAGCCCTACCGGTTGCCGCCCATTACTAAATATCCGAGTTAAGTGCATCCCGCCATCTCTAATCATTGCAACTCCGGCCAAAAATGCTATTTGAGCATCTCTAAGTTGAATGTCTTGTATCACACCTAGGGTCAAAGTAATTCGTTTGCTCCACAATTCTCTGTTCCACACAGGGCTATATGCCAATGGAATATGTTCCGGCCTTAGAATAGTAACGTCACTATCAACTGACTTGGGAGCCCCTCTCAACCAAATTTTGGGCGATGCGCCCTCGTCCCGCGGTGCAGTGACCATCGAAAGCGTCCTTGCCGCCAACCCAATGCGCGGCTGTAAATGACTTAATTCTTCTGAAACCCGAATCCTTTTTGATGCGCCTACCATGTCTCCCATATTTTTCCTCCTTCGAAAGAGTTCCCCCATTACTTATACTGGCTAAGCCATTGTCGTCAAATAAGCAACCAGATTTCACTTTTTAGCTAACTATTTCTCAATTTGACCCGTTGGTTGGCTTAAAGTACAATTACCGCATGCACCCAGACATCGGCTCCCGCATCGAGCTCCATGCTCATACAACCTTAAGCGATGGCCATCTCTTGCCGGCCGCGTTGGCGATTGAGGCCAAATACAAAGGAAATGCCGCCCTTGCCATCACCGACCACATCGATTATTCAAATGTCGATTTTGCCACAAAAAGCATTGTTAACTTTTGCAGAGAGGCCGGCGACGCGCTGGGCATAAAAATTATCCCCGGCGCCGAGATCAGCTACGTTAACCCGAAAGACATAAAAAAACTGGCCGTGCGCGCCCGCAAACTGGGCGCAAAAATTATTGTGGTCCACGGCCAATCGGTCAATGAACCCGCCGTACCGCCGGGCACCAACCACGCCGCCGTCCAGCTAAAAGGCCTGGTCAATATTTTGGCGCATCCCGGACAAATCAGCGTGGAAGACGTAATGCTGGCCAAACAAAACGGAATTTATCTCGAGATTTCCGCACGCGAAGGGCACAAAAGAGGAAACCAATTTGTCGCCAAACTGGCCAAACAGTACGGCGCCAAGCTTTTGGTAAATACCGATGCCCACACCGACCACGATTTAATTACCCAGGAAGAAGCCCTCAAAATTGCGCAGGACGCCGGACTGTCGTACGAAGAAGCATTGGTAGCAGTGAGGGATAATCCGAGGGAGCTTATCCTTAAGCTATAAAAAGGCCAGAGGAAAAAGAGTTTTCAGCGCTGTTTGGCGCAACCGCTTTGCCGCCGGATCTTTTGCCAGCATGGGCCACCGCTCAATCAATAATAATGCGTTTAGATGATGCTGTGTTGATATATAGAGCCCCGCTAACTCTCTGGCTAAAAGTAAATCTACTTCAGGATTAAGAAATAAGCAGTCCTGTAATTCGGCAATTCTATCGCGAGAGCGTTCCATTGATTGGGCGTAAGCAGACAACAGGCCACTTTGGGCTTCTCTTGTGAGTGGGACCATTCCTGGCTGATGCCCCAATGTGATAAAAACACAGGGCGGTCCTTTTCCATCGCTGGTTAAGGCCTTTAATAAAGCTCTGCGGCCATCCCTGTGTGGCGAAAAAAACATTTCAAAACAAACAAAGGGCCCCAGCACATAATATTTCGCCAACCGCAGACCATCTTGATATTTGGGCGTAAAGATTAGTCCAAAAGGTGCGGCCCGCGACAGCAGAACATAATAATCTGCCATGGACGGCATGGCGAATGTATGTACCGGATGAGTATGTAATTGCCAGCCCGCCGTATCAAAGGGGAGAAGGCTCTCGTTCACATTCTCCAAGCTAGGATCCAGGGATTCTTGCCCTTTGGCTATGTAGGTTTTGTTATCCGCCACTGACGTCCCCGCTATAAGTTCAAACTCCGGTTCGTCCTGAACCAGCTCGGCAAAAGCCAAACCAGCTTCAATTTTATCCGCCGTTTCTCCAACTAATGTCCATTCCGCCGCTCTATCCAATTGCCGCCTTTGTTCCCCCGTCATTACTGGCCCGGAAGAAAACCGTTCCGCGCCCACGGGAACCACTAATTGTTGGCGCAGGCAACTGCCCGGCGTTAAAAGCAGGTGTTCTTCTCCGGGCTTAGGCAAAGGTACGCGAAAATCAGCTGCGGCCTGCTGTCGGCGCAAAACCCGGCGTTCCTGCTTTAGGGTAATACGAATCGGGTTTGGGTAAATTTGCATGCATTTATATCGAACAATTTGGAGGGAAATTGCAGTTTTTTAGTCGCGCATGCGCACCGATTTAGCATGCGCCTCCAGCCCTTCGCTGGCAGCTAATATTTCTATCGCCGCGCCGGCCTTTTTTAGCGCGCCTTTTGAATAGTTAATCACACTCTGCCTTTTTACAAAATCCCAAACACCCAGTGGCGAAGAAAACCGCGCGGTACCGCCGGTCGGCAAAACGTGATTAGTGCCGGCAAAGTAATCACCTAGGGCCACCGGAGAATATTCACCGATAAAAATCGCGCCGGCATTGGTGATTTTCCTTGATAGTTGCTCCGCATTTTTCGTCATGATTACCAGATGTTCTGGCCCGATCGCGTTTGAAGCGGCTACTGCTTCATCCAGATTCTTTACCTGCACCACGCATGAACACCCTTCATCTTTTGCTTGTTTTTCCAAAGCGCGCGAGGTAGTCACTAAAATTGCACGCGCCGCCGGGTCATGCTCGGCCTGCGCCAAAAGTTCGGCGGCAACATATTGCGGATTGGCGCTGTCATCGGCAATCACCAAAACCTCGGATGGCCCCGCCAGTTTATCAATCCCCACCACCCCAAAAACCTCTTTTTTGGCAAGCGTTACAAAATAATTCCCCGGCCCCACAATTTTGTCAACTTTCTTAATTGCCGGGATGCCGTACGCCAGCGCGGCAATTCCCTGCGGCCCGCCAATCTGGCATACCTCAATCTTACAGTTGCGTGACTGCCGCTGGAGCATTTTAACCGCTGCCAGGACAAACGGATTAACCCGCGGCGGAGAACTGTTTTTAATTGGCGGGGTAATCAGCGCAATTTCTTTGACACCTGCCACCAGCGCCGGAATAACATTCATTAAAACCGAAGATGGATAAGCCGCTAACCCGCCGGGCACATATACCCCAACGCGCTCAATCGGCAAAACTCTTAATCCTATTTCTGCGCGGCTGCTCTTTTTCCCCATCTTCAGCGAAAATCCTTTTTCGCGCTGTTGTTCGTGGTACTTTTGGATGTTACGCGCAGCAATTTTTAACGCGGGCAAGAATTTCGGGGCATTTGAGCGCACGACCGCTTCTGCACGATTAATTTCTGCCTGTGTAACCTTAATGTTTTGCCGGGTTAATTTGACGCCGTCAAATTTTTTGGCCCAGCCAAAAACAATGTTTTCTCTTGCCGCTTCGTCGGCGCCAGCAAAGGATTTAATCATTTTTACTACCGCAGCGGTCGCCTTTTTGTCCATATGTTTAATCCTGCCAGCCCACATAATATCCCAAAATCGAACCTTTTTTCACAATGGTCCCATCCGCCAAAATCATGCCGGGGCCGATGCTGACGTGGTCTTCAATAATACATTCGTTGCCGATGAGCGCTCCGCGGATTCTAACGTCGTTGCCGATTTTGGTCCCTTTCCACACCACCGCCCGCTCTAAATTACAATTTTCGCCGACTTCAACATTGTCGCCCAGGCACACCAGCTCCTGAACGTAGGTCCCGGCGCCAACCTTCACGTGATTCCCTAAAACGCTGGGACCCAAAACTTTGTCGCTTTTATCCAGCAAAACCCCTTCGCCCAGGTACACCCCCCGCTCGGTTTTATGCCCAAAAATTTTGGCCTCAACATCTTGATGTAGGATGTCGCGGTGCGCGATAAAATATTTTTGCGGTGTGCCGCAATCCAGCCAGTATGCGTCCGATGTATACCCGTACAGCGGCTCTCCTGCCGCCAGCAGCTGCGGAAAAACATCCCGCTCAAACATAAAAAACTTACTTTTGGGGATATTGACAAAAATCTTCGGATCTATAATATAGGTTCCGGCATTGATCGTATTTGCAATAATCTGGTGGCTGGCCGGCTTCTCGATAAACCTTGAAATCCGCCCGGCCTGATCCAGCACAATCAGCCCGTAGGCGCGCGGGTCTTCAACTTTTGCCAAGGAAACCGTAACCCGGGCTTGTTTTTCCCGGTGCATTTTTACCATGGCCGAAATATCTAAATCGGTTAAAATATCCCCGTTAAGCACCACCATCGGCTCATCCGTAAAATATTCTTCCGCATTTTTCACCGCGCCCGCCGTCCCCAAGGGATCTTTTTCAAGAGAAATAAAAATCTTGGCGCCTTTTTTCTCAAGTTCGCCGATCACCTCATGGACTTTATCCGACAAATAATGCAAATTTAAAACAATTTCGCAAACTCCGTGGCGCAAAAGCAAATCCACCATGTAAAAAATAAACGGCTGGTTCACCAGGGGCACCACAATTTTGGGCGTATTGTAGGTTAACGGGCGCAAGCGGGTGCCCAATCCCCCGGCAATGATGATCGCCCTCATCTGCTCAGCTCCTTTTTTAATTTTAAGATTGTCCCAATTTCCGCCGGATCCGTTCCGTTCACCTCTGCAACGTAGGCACTAACCATGTCCAGAAAGTAAACCAAAGAAAGCATCTGGCATAAGAGAGATTTACCTCGCGGAAAAATTTCCCTCACCCCGCCCAACTGCGCCCCCACCAGCGATTTGGTAATTTCCATCTGCTTTTTTGTGCGTTCACTGTCTCGCTCAGAGCGCAAATACAGGAGCGAATGGTTGTGGGCGCCGCGCTTAAGGGCGCACAGGCCTTCAATTTCGTTATGGTTGGACTCGGTCATCTCTCCCGCGTGCGCCAGCAGTTTGGCGTTTTCGTTTAACTGGCATTTAAACCGGTAGGCCGCCGGATAAAGGGCGGCGGAGCTGTAAATTAAGGGGAAAGTTTTACAAATTTTGGCCGCCAGCTTGTGCGCCTCATTTTGGTGTGGGGAAACCCCCGGCCCAATTTCACCGCACAATTTTTTTAGCTCGATCACGGCCTCCGCCAGGTCTTCTTTTAGGCCCGGCGCCATCTTTAATTTCTCAAAAATATAAAGCAGAGGAATTAACAAAAATCCCAGTGCGGCGCGCGGCTGGTATCCTTTTGGAATTTCAAAAATATCGATTTTTTTTGCTTCCGCCAGCTCCGCCAGCTTCCCCCCCGAAGAAATAAATACCATGGGAACTCTGCGCTTTTCAGCTTGCGCCACAACACTTAAAGTTTCTTCGGTATTGCCCGAATAACTGACCGCCACCAGCAGGCTGTTTTTTGTCATTGCAAAGGGAGCGGCATAATCCCGGATTAACTCTACCGGGATTTTGAGGTTTTCGGACAGGATGGATTTTGCCAGCAGTCCCGCCACCCCTGAGCCGCCCATGCCGGCAATATACACCGCGTTGATTTTTTCAGGAAGGTCAACTTTTACCCGGCTGCAAATATCCTGCGCTTTTTCAATTTGTTCGGGGAGCGCAGCCAAAATGTTGATAAACTCATTGGATTTCATCTTGCAAAACCTTAACCGCCTTTTGCAGTTGGATATCGTCCCTCTCATCCCCCAGCGTGAACCAGATTTCTTCCCCTCCGTTGGCCTCCCGGGTCGGCACCTCCACCACAAAGTCCGGCATAATCCCTTTTTTGCTGATATCTTTGCTGGACGGGGTCAGGTACTTGGCAATGGTAACCAGCAGCGCTGAATCATCGTTTAAGGTGCGCACCGACTGCACCGAGGCCTTGCCAAAGGACTTGGCCCCAACTACCTTGGCCCGGCCGGTATCCTGCAGGGCGCCGGCCAAAATCTCGGAAGCAGAAGCCGAGGCCCCGTTGACTAAAACCACTACCGAGCCGTCCCATACCACCCCGCCGCCGGCATTTAAGGACTCTTTTCTACCTTCCCGGTCAACCGTATACACAATGGGGCCTTCTTTGATAAATAAACTGCCAATATCAATTGCGTTTTGCAGTAATCCCCCGCCATTGTTCCGAACATCCACAATTACACCTTTGGCCCGTTTTCTTTTTGCGTCCATTAAGGCCTTGCGCATATTCACGGCCGCCCGCTGGTCTTCAAAAGTGTTTAGCCGGATGTAATAAATACCCTTTTCGGACAACGTTTTGGACTCAACGCTCTTAATTTCAATCTTGTCGCGCACAATTTTATACTCTTTAGGATCTTTGCTCTTGCCTCTCGCTATCCCCAGCGTAACCAGAGACCCGCGCCGGCCCCGGATCAAGCTCACCGCTTCTTCCAGGGCCATATTTTCGGTGCTTTTGCCGTCAATTGTAACAATCCGGTCCCCGCTTTTCAGTCCCGCTTTGTCCGCCGGGGTCCCCGTAATGGGCGAAATCACCGCCAGCTGTTCATTTTTCATCCCAATATAAATCCCGATGCCGGAATATGTCCCGCGCATGCGGATTTGCATTTCCTTAAACGCCTCGGGTTCCATAAAACGGGTATACGGGTCGTCCAGCTCTTTCAGCATGCCGCGGATGGCTCCGTACACCATTTTTGAATAATTCAGGTTTTTTTCAACATAATCATTGCGTAAAATATCCAGGACCTGTAAAAATACTTCCAGCTTGGTTTCCAGCTCTTCTGCCGCGCGCGCTTTTTCAAAAGAAACCCCCAAAACAAAACCGCCGGCCAGCAGGAAGATAATTAATGCGGCAGAAATAAATCGATGCTTAATTTTTAACATAAAAAATTTGCCTCTTGGCTCTGATTATTCTATCTCCAAACCTTTCCTATTGCCACCCCTAATTATGGCAGAAAGGGACGGGGATTGACCGGTTTGCCGCTTTTCCTGACTTCAAAGTGCAGGTGGGGCCCGGTAGAGTAGCCGGTACTGCCTAATAGCCCGATGACCTGCCCCTTGGATACCGTTTGCCCGGTGCTGGCGTATAACCTCGACATGTGCCCGTAAAGAGTAGAGGTGCCGTGTCCGTGGTCAATAACTACCGCTTTGCCGTAACCGTCCCACCACCCCGCAAAAATAATTTCGCCTGAATCCGCGGCGCTGATCGGCAGGCCGTACGAGTTGGCAATATCCAGCCCTGTATGAAAATTTCTGCCGCCCCACATCGGATTACGGCGATAACCAAAAGTAGAAGTAATGCGGCCTTTGACCGGCCAGATAAATTGTCCCGAGCTGGTGGGCGCCTGCAGGCCGGCCCGGGCACGCTCGGCAATTTTACGTGCAATCAACCCCTCCATTTGCTGTGAGCTTTTTTCCAGTTCGGCAATATTGCGCTCAAATTCGGCCCGGCGAATTTTTAACTTGTCGTAAAGCGTTTTTTGCTCGGCTTCTTTTTCTTCAATGGTTCCTTTTTTCTGTTTGATAACCTGCGCCAGCTTTTTGATATCCTTGGTGGTTTTGCTTAACTCGTTTTTTTGACTTTCGCTTTTTTTGTACTCTGACTCAATTGCCGAAATCAGCCGGACATCTTTTTCTAAAATTTTGCCAAAATAATAGGCACGGTCCACAAAATCGGACATGGATTTGGCCCCAAAAATAAGGTCCAGGTAGCGCCCTTCCCCGCATTTATAAACTTCTTTGATCCGCTGCCGCAAATAAACGCCCTGCGAGCTAAGTTTTTTTTGGGAGGCATCCAGCTCTACGACCAAATTCTTAATCCTCGATTCGTTTACAATAATGTTCTGGTTGGCCTGCCGGAGCTCCGCCGTAGTTTTGGCTAAGTCCTTCCTCACGGCCGCCAGCTGCCCCAGGGCTTCCTGTTCGTGTTTTTTAGTGGCCTCCAAGATTTGCTTTTGGCGCAGTAATTCTTCCTGGATGTTTTTGAGCTTGTCTTTTTCGGAGGCAACTTCGCTTTCTGCAAAAGCCGCTGACATCAAGCAGCAAAGGAGGAGTGCGACAAAGAAAAATTTACTAAAACTTAAAAATTTGGGCACGTTTTTACACCTAAAAGAATGTTCGTCAACAGTTACTATACCAAACTATCGCCCTCAAGCAAAGAGCGAACGTTTTTTCCGGTGGTAAGTTACGGCAAACCGGTGTGCTTCGTCGCGGATCCGCTGCAGCAGCATCAGCGCCGGGTGGTTGCGCGGCATTTTCAGCGATGGCGCCGCCGCAACACAAAAAATCTCTTCCTGCCGCTTGGCCAAAGCAATTAAAGGGATCTGCCCTTTTCCAGATTCATCCAGCGCCCTTTGGGCGGCGCGGCGCTGCCCTTCTCCTCCGTCAATTAATATCAGGTCGGGATCCGGCAGCTTATGCCGCAAGCTGCCCGTAAACCTGCGATAAACGGTCTCAAATATGGCGCCCACATCGTTGGGCCGCTTTTGGGTCCTGATTTTAAATTTACGATAATGCTCTTTTTTAGGCAAGCCATCAACAAAGGTAACCATTGCCGCCACCATATTGCTCCCCTGCAAATTAGAAACGTCAAAGGCCTCGATCCGGCGGGGTAGTTTTTCTAAGTTCAATACCTCGCGCAATGCTTTTAGCGGCAATTGGTGGGTGGCCCCCGGTTCCGGCAGGGATGACAGATTTTCCATCGCCATTTGCAACAAAGACAACCGGTTGCCGCTGCGGGGCACCGTGAACCTGACTTTTTTATTTTTTTGCCGCGAAATGAATTTTCCCAGATCCACCCGCCCGGCAAAATCAAACGGCACAATAATTTCTGCCGGCACGTCAATGGCATCCGAATAATACTGCAGCAGCAGCTGGCGCAGGGCTTCGGCCGGATCTTCCAGCAGCTCCATCTCCTTGCGGTAACTTTCTTTATCCAGCAGCTTGCCCTGTCGCACCTTCAAAACCAGCGCCTTAAAGCCCCGTGCACTTTCGGCATAAGTAAAAACATCCGCATCTCCAAATCCCGGCATGACCGCTTTTTGTCTTTCGGCCAACCGCTCCAGCGTCAACAAAACGTCGCGCAGTTTGGCCGCGGCTTCAAAGTCCTGCCGGCCGGCGGCGGCTTGCATTTGGCGCCGGGTTGTCTGCGCCAGTGGCGCTAGTTGGCCCGATAAAAGAGCGGCAATCCCATGGCATTGGGCCAAATAAGTTTCGTGCCGGACTGCTTTAACGCACGGGCCCAAACACCTTTGCATATGATATTGCAGGCAGGGTTGTTTCCGCTCCTTCAACGGGGAAGAGACACAAGTGCGAATCGGAAAAAGCCGACGGATAATTTTTAACGTCCGCCGCGCCACGCCCCCCTCAAACGGACCAAAATATTGGGCGCCGTCTTTTTCAACTTTGCGCACCAGAAGCAGGCGGGGCCACTTTTCGGGCAACGTCAATTTCAGGTAAGGGTACTGCTTATTGTCCCGCAAAACCACGTTATAGCGGGGGTGGTGTTTTTTGATCAGGTTGCTTTCTAAAAACAGGGCTTCGAGCTCATTGGCGGTAACAATATAATCCAAGGATGCGGCCTGTTGCTGCAGCGCCAAAGTTTTGGGATCCTGCGCCCGGCGGCGAAAGTAGGCGGCAATTCTTTTTTTTAAGTCCTGGGCTTTGCCGACGTAAATTACCCGGCCGGATAAATTTTTAAACAGATAAACGCCGCTTTGATGAGGAAAATTGCGGGCTTTTTCTTTAAGCCGGCTCAATTGGTCGGACATGCTTTGGCGCCACTTGTATTTTTAAAATTGCTTCAACCTCTTTGTGCAGTTTTACCGGCACCGCAATGTCGCCGGCTTCCTTGATGGTTTTGTTGAGTAAAATCTTTCTTTTGTCAATTTCAAGCCCCAGCTTTGCAAATATTTCTTCCGCAATTTCTTTGGTGGTTACCGACCCGTAAAGCTTTCCTTCTTCGCCCACGTCCACCTTAATCACAATGGTGGCCGCTTCCAGTTTGGCTTTGGTTTCCTCTGCCGCGGCCTGCTTTGCCGCTTCCTGATTTTTATATTTTTCTTTGCGTCGTTCGTTAGTTTTGAGGTTTTGCGTCGACGCCTCCGCCGCCAGGTTGCGCGGGAAAAGATAATTGCGGGCAAACCCGTCGGATACCTCTACCACTTCGCCCGGCACGCCGGTCCCAATAACTTCTTTGGTCAAGATTACTTTCATGGATGCCGCCCCCCTTTAATCCATAGAATAAGGAACCAGCCCCATTTGCCTGGCCCGCAAAATTGCTCGGGAAACTACCCGCTGGTGTTTGGCGCAGCAACCGGTAAAGCGCCGTGGAGCGATTTTCCCCCGCTCGGTCATGAACCGGCGTACCGAATCCAAGTCCTGATAGTCCAGCGTGGTCCTTTTTTCGATGCAGAACATGCACCCTTTTCTTCTTTTCTTAAAACGCGGGCGCGCCATCGCATCCGAATTCTGATTATACTTTCCTTTACCCTTACCTTTTCCTTTGCCTTTTCCTCTTCCTTTTCCTTTTTGGGGGTTTCTTTCTCTCGCCATTTTTTATTCTCCTTTTGCTAAAACGGGATATCGGCTCCGGCTTCGCCGCCGGGGGCATCTTCGCGCCTGGCCACCTCACCCAAGGTCTTTCCTTCTTGGCTTGGGCTACCCTGCCGCCGCGGAAGCATTTGCATATTATCCGCCACCACTTCAGCGTATTCCATATTTTCGCCGTTTTTTACGTACTTCCGGATTTGCAATCTTCCTTCAATTGCCACCGGCGAACCCTTTTTTAAGTATTCTCCGCAAATCTCCGCCGTGCGCCGCCAGGCAATGATGTTAATAAAATCAACGGTTTGCTTGCCTTCGGTTTCAGCTCCCTTTTTTTGAATACGATTAACCGCCAGGGCAAAGCGTGCCGTAGGGATCCCCGCCGGCGTATACCGAACCTCCGGGTCACGGGTTAAATTTCCAATTAAAAAAACTTTGTTATACATATAATTAAAACGGTAAATCGTCCGGCGCCTCAAAAATTTCATCGTCATCCACCGCCGCCGGTGCTGCGTGGGATTGGCCGGCGCTGGCCGCCGCGGGCCGAGATGTCGCCTCTCCCTCTTTTTTGGATTCCAGCCTTTGCATATTCCGCGCCACCACCTCGGTCGCGTATTTCCTTTTGCCGCCTTCGGTATCAAACTGCCGCACTTGGATTCTGCCTTCTACTAA
>JBAZQH010000008.1:0-31057 GCA_041645285.1 Candidatus Margulisiibacteriota bacterium
AACCCAAACACCTTGAGCAATTTGCTTTTATGGGGTCAGTTTATGCCGAGCACGTGATGCATAAAAAACTCCCCCGCATCGGCCTACTGAACATTGGCGAAGAAGCGGAAAAAGGCAACGAACTTACACTGGCAACCTATCCTTTATTAAAAAATTCGGCGCTGAATTTTGTGGGTAATGTTGAAAGCAAAGATATTTTGGACGGGAAAGTGGACGTGGTGGTTTGCGATGGTTTTGTGGGTAATTTAATTTTAAAATTTGCCGAAAACATCGGGAAAAGCATTGTAGACATGTTGAAAAAAGAATTACGCCGCAACCCGGTTACACAGCTGGGCGCAATTATGTTATCGCCGGGGTTGTTTAACCTTAAAAAGCTGGTAGATTACGATGAATATGGCGGGGCGCCGCTGTTGGGGTTGGCGGGAATTTGTTTTAAGGCGCACGGCCGGGCCAATGCCAAGGCCATCCATAATGCCATTCGTGTTGCCCGGGAGGCGGTTGCCGAAAACGTAGTAAATTGCATTAGAGTGGCAGGAGGCAACGCATGACGGAAATCAGGGCTGGTATTGTCGGGACGGGATCATGCTTGCCGGAAAAGGTTTTAACCAATGAAGAATTGACCCGGATGGTCGAGACCACAGACGAGTGGATTACGACCCGGACCGGCATTAAAGAGCGGCGCCTGACGGATTACGGGACCTCGACGGCGGACTTGGCGGTGGTAGCGGCCAAGCGGGCGCTGTCCGCGGCTAACGTGAATCCGGCAGAGGTCGATTTAATTATTGTCGGGACTTCTTCTCCGGACATGCTTTTCCCTTCGGTGGGGTGTATTTTACAGGATAAAGTGGGGGCCAAAAACGCAGCGGCATTTGACGTATCGGCGGCTTGTTCCGGGTTTAATTTTGCCTTGGCGACCGCATCCGCATTTATTGAAAATAACCAATATAAATGTGCTTTGGTTGTAGGGGCTGACACCTTAACCAAATATCTTGATTTTACCGACCGCGATACCTGTGTTTTATTTGGGGATGGGGCGGGGGCTGCGGTATTAAAACCGGTTAAAGACGGCAGCGGCATCTTATGCAATTTTTTAATGGCGGAGGGTGCGGGGGGCAATTATTTGACTATGCCGGGCGGTGGATCGCGTGACCCGGAATTAAAAAATGGCAAGCGGTTTATCAGCATGAACGGCAAAGAGGTATTTAAATTTGCGGTGCGGGCGCTGGAAACGTCGGTGCGCAAAGTTCTGGACAAAGCTGGTTTGCAGCCGGCAGATATTGACCTATTGATTCCGCACCAGGCCAATATCCGCATCATTAATCACGTGTGCACGAAAATGAAATTGCCAAAAGAAAAGGTTTTTATTAACTTGCACAAATACGGCAACACCAGCGCGGCTTCGATCCCAATTGCTTTGGATGAAGCGCTGGCAGATGGTAAAATAAAGAAGGGAGACGTGGTGGTTTTGGCGGGGTTTGGGGCGGGGTTAACGTACGGGGCTAATTTGATGAAGTGGTAAGAGAGAAACGTTGAGGGATGCATAACAAAGAAAATAGGTTAATAAAAACAGGAGGATAAAAAAAGATGTTAGATTATCAATTAACCGAAGAACAGCAGATGATTCGCGACCTGGCCCGCAAGATTGCACTCGATAAAATTTTGCCGGTGCGCCTGGAATTGGACGAAAAAGGGGAATTTCCGTGGGGCATCATGAAGGTATTTGCGGAAGCCGATCTGTGCGGGCTGTACATTCCGCAAGAATACGGCGGGTTTGGCGGGGGAGAAATGGAATTTTGCGTTGCGGTAGAAGAAATTAGCCGGGTGTGTGGGGGCGTGGGCGTTACGTTTGCGGCGTCGGCCTTAGGGGCCTTGCCAATTTTGCTGTTTGGGACGGACGAGCAAAAGAAAAAATATATGCCGGATATTGCTTCCGGCAAAAAACTAGCGGCGTTTGGCTTGACCGAAGCCAACGCGGGGTCGGATGCGGCCGGCATCCAAACCACTGCCAAAAAAGATGGGGATGATTACATATTAAACGGCACCAAGCAGTGGATTACCAACGGCGGCGAGGCCGAAATTTATGTAGTGATTGCCATGACCGACAAGACCAAGGGGACCCGCGGCGCGTCGGCCTTCATTTTAGAAAAAGACATGAAGGGTTTTTCTTTTGGTAAAAAGGAAAACAAAATGGGGATCCGCTGCTCGGCTACCCGCGAGCTGGTTTTTCAGGATTGCCGCGTGCCTAAAGCCAATATGTTATCCAAAGAAGGCATGGGTTTTATTGTGGCCATGAAAACTTTGGACCAGACCCGTCCGGGGATTGGGGCGCAGGCGGTGGGGATTGCTCAAGGTGCGCTGGATGAAGCACTGAAATATGCGCGCGAGCGGGTTCAGTTTGGCAAACCCATTGCCGCGCAACAGGCGATCCAACACATGCTGGCAGATATGGCGACCCAAATTGAAGCCGCGCGGGCATTGGTTTATTCGGTTGCCAAAGCCGTGGATGGCGGCTTGAAGGACTTTACCAAAGAAGCGGCCATGGCAAAATTGTTTGCTTCGGATGTGGCCATGCGGGTTACCACCGATGCGGTGCAAATTTTTGGCGGCTACGGCTACATGAAAGAATATCCGGTTGAAAAAATGATGCGCGATGCCAAGATTACCCAAATTTATGAAGGCACCAACCAGATTCAGCGCAACCAGATTGCGCTGAAGTTGATTAAGGAAAGTGCCGCAGGAAAATAAATGGATATTATCGTCTGTATCAAGCAAGTACCCGATACAACCGAAGTTAAAATCAACCCCGCCACCAATACTTTAATCCGTGAAGGGGTCCCGTCAATTGTCAACCCTTTTGACGAAAACGCGGTGGAAACTGCGCTCAAGCTGCGCGACCAGCATGGCGGCAAGGTTACGGTCATTACCATGGGGCCGCCGCAAGCCAAAGAAGCGCTGCGGCACGTGATGGCGATGGGCGTTGATGAAGTGATCCTTATTTCCGATCGCGCTTTTGCCGGCTCGGATACGCTGGCAACTTCTTATACCCTTTCCCAGGCCGTCAAAAAAATCGGCAAATTTGATTTGCTGATTTGCGGCAAACAGGCCATTGATGGAGACACCGCGCAAGTGGGCCCCGGCATTGCCGAATGGCTTAACCTTCCTCAGGTGACTTTTGTGGTAAAAATCGAGATTGATGGAAAAAAATTGAAAGCCGAGCGGCTGCTGGAAGAAACCAACGAAATTGTGGAAGCCCCCCTGCCGTGCGTGATAACGGTGGTTAAACAAATTAACGAACCGCGGACCACGTCGTTGAAAGGGATGATGCGGGCCAAAAAAGCGGAAATTCCTACCTGGGGCGCGGAACAGATTGCCGCGGATAAATTCAGGATCGGGATGGACGGCTCGCCAACCCAGGTTGTAAAAATTTTTTCCCCGCCCCCCAAATGCGGCGGGAAAGTATACCACGGAGATGTGGATGCGGCGGTGGCAACAGTAGTAGGCGCAATTAAGGAAAGGAAGATTGCCTGATGCCCATTACCGTTACGGACAAATGTATTGGTTGTAAAAAATGCGTGCCGGCCTGCCCATTTGGCGTGATTGAGATGGAAGGCAAGCGCGCCATTATCAAAGACGGCTGCACTTTTTGCTCGGCCTGCGTGCCGGTTTGCCCGGTCAATGCTATCGACCTTACAATTGACAAAAAAGCCGGGATGAACGTTGACGAGTATCGGGGGATTTGGGTTTTTGCCGAACAGCAGGAAGGAAAAGTGCAGGGAGTAGGGCTGGAGCTTTTGGGGGAGGGGCGGAAGCTGGCGGACAAGCTGAAAGCAAAGTTGACGGCGGTTTTAATTGGCGATCAGGCAGTGGAAGCGCAAGCGCAGGAGTTGATTTATGCCGGTGCCGATTCTGTATTGTTAGTGTTATCTCCCCAATTAAAACATTATACTACCGCTCCGTATGCGACCATTTTGTCGGACTTGATTGGCCGGCATAAACCGGAAATTGTTTTAATTGGGGCTTCTACCATTGGCCGCGATTTGGCCTCACGCATTGCCGCCCGCATCAAAACCGGATTGACGGCAGATTGTACCGGGTTGGACGTAGACGTTGCAGACCGCAAGCTGCTGCAAACGCGTCCGGCGTTTGGCGGCAACATCATGGCTACCATTATTTCTCCCCAGCACCGCCCGCAAATGGCTACCGTCCGCCCCAAGGTTATGAAGAAACTGGCGCGCGATCCATCCCGTAAAGGGGAGATTATTAAGGAAACTCACCAGTTGCGCGCGGGGGATTTGGCGGTTAAAGTTTTGGAAATTATCAAAGATACATCGGTTAAAGTTAATTTGACCGAAGCCGAAATTATTGTTTCCGGCGGCCGCGGATTGGGGGAGGCCAAAAATTTTGCTTTAATTGAAGAGCTGGCCAAGGTTTTGGGTGGGGCGGTGGGGGCTTCGCGCGCTACCGTGGATGCCGGCTGGATTTCTTCCCACCACCAGGTTGGTCAAACCGGCAAAACCGTTTGCCCAAAATTATACATTGCTTGCGGCATTTCCGGTGCCATCCAGCATTTGGCAGGGATGTCGTCTTCGGATACAATTGTGGCCATCAACAAAGACCCGGATGCGCCCATTTTTAAAGTATGCAACTACGGCATTGTAGGAGATTTATTTGAAGTGGTGCCTAAGTTGATTGCAAAATTTAAGGGATAAGGGAATGCTTGAACAGAAAACATTAAAAAACGTAGCATTTGTTTTTCCGGGGCAGGGCTCGCAATACGTGGGGATGGGGAAAGAAATTGTGCAAGAATTTCCGATTGCGGCAAAAATTTTTAATGAAGCCAATACGGCGCTGGAGTTTGATATACAAAAGCTTTGCTTTGAAGGGCCGGAGGAAGAGCTGAAGAAAACACCCATTACCCAGCCGGCAATTTTAACCGTTTCGGTTGCACTGTTTGAGGTCTTAAAAGAAAAGGGTTTCTATCCGGAGGTTGCGGCGGGGCACAGTTTGGGCGAATACTCGGCGCTGACCGCTGCCGGTACCATTGATTTTATGGATGCGGTCCACTTGGTGCATTTGCGCGGCAAGTTTATGCAAAGCGCAACTCCCGCAGGCGAAGGCGCCATGGCGGCGGTGCTGGGAATGCCCTTTGAGAAAGTTTTGGAAATCACGTCGTATGCTACCAGCGGCATTGTGTCGGCTGCAAATTTTAATGCTCCAGACCAGGTGGTGATTTCGGGCGAAGCCCGGGCCGTAGCCGAAGTTGGCGGAGAATGTAAAAAAGAAGGGGCCAAGCGGGTTGTCCCGCTGGCGGTCAGTGCTCCCTTTCATTGTTCTCTGATGCAGCCGGCGGCCGAAAAATTGCAAGCCGAGCTGGCAAAGATTAAATTTAAGGATGCGGCTTTTCCGGTGGTAGCCAACGTCACCGGTGAGTATGTCAGCCGTGCGGATGAAATTAAACAAAAATTGGTGGAACAGGTCACCGGCGCGGTACTCTGGCAGCAGTCAGTTGAAAATATGGTTTCCCACGGCATCCATACGTTTGTGGAAGTAGGGCCTAAAAGGGTTTTGTCGGGATTGATTAAGAGAATCAGCCCGCAGGTAAAAATTTTAAACGTGGAAGATATGGCGTCCTTGAATGAAACGTTAGCGGTGTTGGGAGGATAACATGAAATTGGCGGGTAAAGTTGCTTTTATCACCGGCGGGGCGCAGGGTATTGGTAAGGCGATTGCCGCAGAGTTTGCGGCCGAGGGTGCGACGGTAATAATTTCTGATATTAACCTGGAAGTTGCGCAAAAAACCGCGGATGAATTGTCCGCGACGGGAGCCAAGGCCAAGGCCTTTAAGCAAAACGTGGCGGATTTTGAGGAAACCACCAAAGTTATTGAGGCCGCGGCCGCGGAATTTGGTAAAATTGATATTTTAATTAACAATGCGGGCATTACTAAAGATGCCTTGCTGATCCGTATGAAGCCCGAAGAATGGAGTGCGGTGGTTTCGGTTAATTTAACCGGCGTGTTTAATTGCACCAAAGCCGTGGCGTCAATCATGATGAAAGCACGCACCGGCAAAATCGTAAACATTGCCTCAATTGTGGGGCTCATGGGTAACGCGGGACAGGCCAATTATTCGGCTACCAAGGCCGGGGTAATTGGTTTTACCAAAACCATGGCAAAGGAGCTGGCCAGCCGGAATATTTTGGTCAATGCGATTGCGCCGGGATTTATTGATACCGAGATGACCAAAAAAATTCCGGTAGAAATCCAGGAAAAAATGAAAGAACAAATCCCGCTGAAAAAATTGGGCTTACCGCAAGATATTGCTAAGGCGGCAGTGTTTCTTTCCAGCAGTGATTCGGATTATATTACAGGGCAAGTGTTATCTGTCAACGGCGGCATGTATATGTAAAGAAGGAGGTGAAAAAGTGGACGAGCAAAAGGTATTTGAAGACGTGAAAAAGGTGGTGGTGGAACAGTTGGGGGTGGCCGAGGGGGAAGTCACCAAAGCATCATCCTTCGTGGATGATTTAGGCGCAGATTCTTTGGATACGGTTGAGCTGGTCATGGCGCTGGAAGAGGCGTTTGGACTGGAAATCCCGGATGAAGATGCAGAGAAGATCAAGACCGTGGGAGATACCGTCAGTTTTATTATGCAGCACGCAAAATAGCAGTGCTGAATGCAGCCGGGTAGCCATGTAGCCACAATTTTGGCTATAGGGCTACCCTGGCTGGGAAGGTTTTATATGCAGCTACCAGAATTAAAAATTGGCAACTTAGTTGCACCGGTTCCCATTATCCAGGGAGGGATGGCCATCCGGCTTTCGACGGGAAGATTGGCCGGGGCGGTGGCGGCCGCCGGCGGCATTGGCGTGATTGCGGCGTCCGGCCTGGAGTTTGATGAGTTGGCCCGCGAAATAAAAATTGCCCGGGATTTGGCGCAGGGAGGAATTGTTGGCATTAACATCATGTTTGCCGCGCGCGAATTTTTAGGGATTGTTCAGACCGCAATTAAAGAAAAAATTGATTTGATTATTTCGGGGGCAGGGTTCTCGCGGGATCTTTTTAAGCTGGGGATGGAAGGGGGGATACCCGTGGTGCCGATTGTCTCGTCTGTAAAATTAGCAAAAATTTCGGAGGCGCTGGGCGCTTCCGCCATTGTAATTGAAGGGAAAGAAGCCGGCGGACATTTGGGGACCGATCGTCCGATCCGGGATTTGGTGCGCGAAATCCGTCCAGCGGTAAAATTGCCGGTGGTGGCGGCCGGGGGGTTGACGACGGGAGCGGAGATTGTGGAAATGTTTAAGTTAGGGGTAAACGGCGTGCAGATTGCCACGCGGTTTGTGCTTTCGGAAGAGTGCAATGCCGCGCCCGAATTTAAAAAAATGTACCAGGCAGCTAAGCCGGGCGACGTCACGTTGATTACCTCGCCCGTGGGCTTGCCGGGCAGAGCGCTGAAAAATCCTTTTGTCGAAAAAATTTTAGATAAAACCGCGCCGCGCCCCAGTGGTTGCGATTTTTGCCTGAAGCATTGTTCTCTTGAATACTGCATTATCCAGGCGCTGATTAATTCGCAGCGGGGAGATGTTGACCACGGGGTGGTTTTTTGCGGTGAAAATGTGGCAAAAATTAAAGATCGTTCAATTAAGCCCGCGGCCAAAATTATTGAAGAGTTAGTGGCAGAAGCCGCGGCGGTTAAGTGATTTCCGGTGAATTTATTTTGGAGGTTTAGGTCTTTATGGAAGAAAAGAGAGTTGTAGTTACCGGCATGGGAGCGGTTTCGCCTCTGGGAAATGATGTTGAAACCATGTGGGCAGGGCTGAAAAAAGGGGAAAGCGCAATTGACCGCATCCGCCGTTTTGACCCTACCGGTTTTGATTGCCAGATCGCAGCCGAAGTCAAAAGTTTTGATCCCAACCTCTACCTTGAAAAAAAAGAAGCGCGCCGGATCACCGCTTTTATCCAATATGCGGTGGGGGCGGCCAAAATGGCGGTGGCGGATGCCAGCTTAAAAATTGAAGGCGAGGCGGCCAACCAAATTGGGGTTTTAATTGGTTCCGGCATTGGCGGCATTGCGTTTTTGGAGGAGCAGGCAAAAATATTATTTCAAAAAGGCCCCAGCCGGCTTTCGCCCTTTACCGTGCCGATGATGATTTGCGACATGGCGGCGGGGATTGTGTCAATTCAGTTGGGAGCTAAGGGGCCCAACAGCTGCGTGGTGACGGCCTGCGCTTCAGGAACGCACTCCATTGGTGAGGCCTTCAGAATTATACAGCGCGGGGAGGCGGAGGTCATGCTGGCGGGTGGGGCGGAGGCATCGATTACGCCGTTGGGAGTTGGATCGTTTTGTGCGGCGCAAGCCTTAACCACAACACATAACGACAGCCCAAAAAGTGCCAGCCGTCCCTTTGATAAAGATCGGGACGGTTTTGTGATGGGGGAAGGAGCGGGCGTGGTGATCCTTGAAAATTTAGAACATGCTCAAGCCCGCGGGGCAAAAATATTGGCAGAGGTTGTGGGTTACGGGATGAGCGGGGATGCCAACCATATTACGGCGCCGGCGCCGGGAGGTGAGGGTGCGGGGCGAGCCATCCGCGCGGCGCTGCGTGACGCAAAAATGACTCCCGACCAAATTGATTACATCAATGCGCACGGCACTTCGACAGTGCTGAATGATAAATTTGAAACCATGGCAATTAAGACCGTTTTTGGAGCCCAAGCGTATAAAGTTCCCATCAGTTCAACCAAGTCAATGATGGGGCATCTTTTGGGCGCCACTGGCGCGGTCGAATTTATTGCCTGCGTTAAAACCATTCTGGAGGGGATTATCCATCCAACCATGAATTACCAAACCCCGGATCCGGAGTGTGACCTCGACTATGTTCCCAATCAGGCCCGCTCGCAAACTGTCAATATTGCCATGTCTAACTCCTTTGGTTTTGGCGGGCATAATGCCATCTTGATTGTGCGGCGGTTTTCCTAAAAAACGTCAAAATTTCTTCGCTTTTCAGGCAATTTTACCCTTTAGAAATACGATATATATATGTGGGGAAAATAGCGACCGCGGATGTTATAATCTGGCCAGCACAAAAAAAGGATGCAAAAATTGGTTGAGCAAAGCAAAATCCTTCGAGGATTATGGGGTGGCTTACTGGCAATAATTTTTCTGTGCACGGCGGCGGCCGCGGCGGTGGATACCTATCCCCAGCTGGATATTTCCGGCTATAAAAAATATGAGTATAAGTCCGTCAATGTTTCCCCGATCAGCAATTATTATTTAGCGATTTCCCAGATTGGTTATTCGCCCACTTATTCCGGCGGGCCCTGGCAGGAAAAACTGATTTTGGCCATTACCGGCAAGCTTTCGGAAAACTTGTCCGTGGGCTATGACTTGGAGCAGCAGCCGGAAAGCCCGGATAAATACAATGTCCAAGTCAAATACGATAACCACAAATTGACGTTTGGCGATATCAATGTTGACATTTCCGGCAACGAATTTGCTTCCATTTCAAAATTTGTCAACGGGGTTATGTTTACCTCAAAAGATTCCTGGTACGACCTTACCCTTGTGCCTTCAGCTAAGGGGCGCAGTCAGAGCCAGGGTTATACCACCCAAAACGGGACCGGGATCCGCGGCCCTTATAACCTTGGGCACGGCTCCATTTTAGAAGGCACCGAGCGCATTGAGTTAAACGGCATTTTGTTAAAACGCGGCGCGGATTATACCATTGATTATTTTGACGGCAGGGTAACTTTTGCAAACATCATAACCTCCGACGACCAGTTTGCCTATACTTACGAATTCACCAACGTCCTGGATTTGTTTTTTGTGTCCCTATCCCGGACCAATTTTTTGGGTTTCCAAAACCGGTTTACGCTTGATCCGCGTGAAATCGGCAAAAAAAAGGAAGGCCCTAAGCCGATAATTCAGGCCAGTGTGGAAGTATTCCCGACTGTTTTTGCAGAGCCAGCCGATGCGACTTCGGCGGAGGCGGCTTCCTGGGAGGCCGTTCCTTTGTCGGAAACAGTGGAAATCCTGCCCTTTGTTACGTCCACTCCCGAAGGTGAGGACGCGCGCCAATATTATGTGGTTTTGGACGGAGATACTTTTTCCGGGATCATAGTGAATTCGAAAAATAAAAATTATGACTACCTTTGGAGTAAGGTGCGCTACCGCGTTGCAGACGCAGAATTATTTTACCGGATCATTGCGGATACCCTGGGAGTGGGCAGCCCGGATGCAATTTATGCCGGACAGCAGCTCCGCGTTGAGCAGGTGACCAGGCCGGAAATTGACCGCGCGCAGGATTACGAATTTACGGTTCGTGATCTACAAGGCAGGATTGCTGCCGGGGAAACCGTCGTGCCAAATGGCGCAGAAGGAGCAACTGAGGAAGAGAACCCCCGCCGGATGCAAATTGAGGAAGAGGAAACGATCGGCCAGTACCAGCTGGCGCATTCTCCGCTGGTAAAGGCCTCCGAAAAAATTGTTTTTGAAGGTAAGATTCTCCAGCAGGAAATTGATTACACAATTGATTACACCACCGGGAAAATAGTGTTACTGACCCCGACTTTGCCTTCGGCCGATAATCCACTGACCGTTTGGCATGCCTACCCGGTAACCTCATACGAATCGGAGGTATTGGACGGTACCGGTGGTAAGGGGCCGTACTCATTAAAGTTTGGCCAGATTCTTGACGGCAGCGAAAAAGTGGTAATTGATGATGTTGCTGCTACGCGTGATTTGGATTACACAATTAATTACCAGACCGGCGAATTGGTTTTTAATTTTGCCATCTCTACTGCTTCCCTGATTAAAGTTGATTATTGCCACCGGGTCATGTTGCTTCCCCCTGTCCTCCCCGGGCGGCTGGAAACCCATAAGCTGACGGCGGGCGCCACCTATTTGCGGGAGCAATCGGAAAAAGGCACCGGAGCGCCAACGGCTTCGTTGGTCCAGACCATTTCCGGGTCAACCATTATTGGTGCCAGCAATACAATTTATTTGAGCTATTTTCCCGTTGTAGGTTCGGACGAAGCGGATTTTACGGTCAGCTTAAACGGGGTAGCGCTGACTGCGGAAGTGGATTATAAAATTCCGGTTACCACGCTGGATCCTGCCACCGGTTTTGCCAGCGTTGAGCCGTACGCGGTTTTGGCGTATATCAACGACCGCACTGACCTATCCAGCGGCCATGATACCGGTACCGTCAAACTGCTGCGCACCATTGAATCCACCGATGAACTCACGGTGGTTTATACTTATAAGAAAAGTGTGGTCGGCCGTTTCAGCGGCGCCGGAGCCGGCAGCCGCGGGCCCTATTACCTGTCCAATTATCGCAGTGTGGTGCCCGGATCCGAAACGTTGCAGGTATGGCAGCAGGGCTCGTCAACTTTAACAACTTACACCCGCAACTCATCGTTTGAGGGAAATGCCGGAATTTATGGATATGCCATCAATTACTACGACGGTAACCCGTATATTACTTTTAACGAAATCTTGGGCACGGACTACAATTATTCAGTACTGTTTAAATATGTGGCCGAAAACTCTTCTACGGGTCAGGATTTGGTCAAAGATGTGATTGGTTTGGACGGCAGCTTGAAGATGGGGGACCTGATCAGCATTAAAGGTTCGGTGGCCCGCTCCAGTGCCGACCGCGTGATTGCCAAAGAGGCCACCACCGAGTCCTTTGTGGGGAACAGCAGCCGGATTTATACCCTGCATGCGGCCGGGGACATCATTGATGGCAGTGATGTGGTGCGGGTGAATAGTTATGTGTTGAACCGCGACGTGGATTACTATATCAACTACAGCGCCCCGGGCCAGCTGGTTTTTTATTACGTCACGCCGGCTTCTTCGGATGCGATTTATATTGAATACGAATACGAAAGTTCCGGTTCGGCTGGGGAAGTGTTGGAAACGGTGGGCACGGCCTACAATGTTGAGGGCACCAGTAAAATTGGGGATTTGTTTTTGTCGGGTGACCTGAAGCGGGTGGAAAACAACTTTATCCCGATGGGCAGTACCTCCATCGGCATTGGGTCCGAGCGCATGGACTACAAAGTGGCTTATACTCCATCCGGCGGCCCAACCATTTATACCAGTATGCGGGAAACCGCCGACCAGATTTCAAACTATACCAACCGGTTTTCGCGCGGCTATGACCGCAATACCAATCTGGCATGGTCAGGGATTAGCTGGGGCAGCGCCGCGGTCACTTATCGCAATTTTTTGACTACGGACGATGTTTTACCGGGGGCGGAAGTGCGCAATAACGATAATTTATTGGAAAGCTGGGATACAGGGTACACTCTGCCGCATTTGAAATTTGGCGACGTTACTTTTGATAGTGATAATGATTATAAAAGTACCGCGACCCGCTATGATTACATTGACCGGCAAAATACTTCTACCCGGCAATCAGTTTATTTCAGGACCAATAACGTGTTGAAATTTACCGACCGGGTTTCGTTTACGCTTGACCACCAAATCAACGAGCCCTTAACTACCACCGCCACCGATGAATCCGGAACCACGCAGGAGGTTGAATCTGCCCACACGCTGGCCCGGGATACCACGTATGACCTGGCGCTTAATTTGACACAATGGCAGTTGAAAAAGTTGACGGCTCGCCTGAAATTGGTGAACCATGAAGGGATTGATTTCTTTAATCCGTCATCTGAAGCGGGCAACACACGCAACGAAACCTACCAGCTTGAATTTATCCCGGTTCCGATGTTAACTACTTACTTTGACCACAACCGCATCGAGACCCTGGCTTATGTGTCGGGACAAGCCAATCCCAAAACCCAAAAAACCGGGGCCAATATCGCCTTGTTGCCGTATAGCTTCCTGAACTTAAAATGGAATGGCGCTTGGGATGATGCCTTTAGCCAGACCGGGTCACATACACTGGGTAATGCGGGTACCTATACGCTGGATTTTATCCCTATTGCCTGGAGCTATTTGAAACTGGCGGCCCGGTTTACAAAATATGACCGGGTGGCGCTGGCGCCTTCCGGCACGTATGAAGTTACTACCAACACAAATTCACTGGCACAGGATTATACGCTTACGTATATTCCTTTCCCAGCGTTGAAAATTATTCCGGGATTTAAGCAGGAGGACTATATTAATTATGATAACAATGTTGCCAGTCGGGTAAATACCAACACCCAAAACCAAACCACAAAACTGGTGATTACCTATGCGCCCTTGCCCAAGCTGGATATTGTTTCAAGCTATGACCTTAAGGTTACCCGCAGTTTGCTGGACGATATCAATCGCCACAAAAGTTTAATCAAAGCCGGCGCAATTTATCGGGTTTTCAGTTGGGGGACATTGGCCTTGGATTGGTCGCAGGAGCATAACCAAGGCGAGATCCAGGCCGGGTCGTTAGTTAATTTGAATTTATTGAAGACCATTGACCAGGTTTCGTTTACCATGAACCTGCCGCAAAGCAACCCGATCTTGAGTTCGGTGGAGTTGAAAGCATTATACAAGTACATCGATTACGTCAATTATTTATCTGCGACCGATAATTTCCAGGCCAATATGCTTTCGTTTGAGGGGACGTTGAATTTCTAGCTGCACAACCTGCTACCTATATACAAGTATCTTTCCGCTACCCAAAAAAGTATTGCCGGAAGTAGCAATGCGATACAAATACACCCCGTTGCCTACATAACTGCCGTAATGATTTTTGCCGTCCCAGGTGATCCGGTTTGTGCCGAACGCGCAGGCCTGGGTTGTAGACCAAACCACATTGCCGGTAATGTCATAAATATATATTGCCAACGTGGCTGAAGTTGAAAGGTCAAATTGGATGGTCAAGTCCTGGGTGACCGGATTAAAAGGATTGGGGCCGGCCAGGGAGCTGTTTAATAAGGAAACGGGGTTATTTACATTTACTACCACCGAATACGTGTTTTCGTTGCTGGCGGAAACCGTCAGCTTTATTGTGTGAAGCCCGTTGTTGCCGGGCAAGGTGTCCCAGGTTTCCAGGAGCCCATCGGTTACGGTTGAGGTGTGGTTTGTGCCAAGTTGAGTCCAGGAAGATGGGCTTTCGCCGCTGCCTACTTCAACTTTGTAGTAAGAAAAACCGGTGCCGGCGGCGCTCCCAATTATCCGCACATTCCCTTGCACGTTTTGTCGGCTGGTTGGGGAAGAAATGGAGGCCAGCGGGTATCCGACTGCCGTGGCGGCATTGATCCGGCCGTGGCCCAAAAGGCCGGCGTAACCGATATTGATTGAATCAATATTGTCGGCAGTGTAAAGGACCTGTTCCTTTACTTGGGTGGCAGTCCAGGTTGGGTTTTGCGCCCAAACCAGCGCGGCCAGCCCGGCGACAAAAGGCGCGGAAGCGGAAGTCCCCGACATATAACTATAACTATTGCTTAAGCCAGGGCCATAAGCATTGTTTCCCGGGGCGCAGACCGAAATCCAGCTCCCGTAATTGCTCCAGGAAACCTTTTGGTCATTTGTATCTGTGGAAGCCGTGGCGATGGTTGGCGAATAAGCTGCAGGATACATTCGGTTGGAATTACCGTCGTTCCCGGCGGCGGCCACCACAAGACAGCCCTGGTCTGTGGCATAGGCCACTGCGTCTTCCATTGCCGTTGATGGGTCAGAGTCGCCCAAGCTTAAGTTTAATACCGAGGCACGGTCGGCGGCATATTCAATGCCCTGGGCTACCGCATAAGAATCGCCGGTGCCGGAAGAATGTAAAACCTTTACCGCCAGGATTTTGGTATCCCACCCCAGGCCGGCAATGCCGGTAGCATTGTTAGTGATGGCGGCGGCAATCCCCGCCACGTGGGTCCCGTGTCCGTTATGCAAGACGTCGTCGTCATCCGGGTCGTCATTGTCGTCCGCAAAGTTATAACCCAGCGTAACTTTTGAGGAAAGGTCTTCGTGGTTGTAATTGACCCCGGTGTCAATTACCGCAATTTTGATGGAGGTACTGCCGTGGGTGGTATCCCAGGCGGTGGGAGCGTCAACTTTAGTTAATCCCCACTGATCGGAATAATAGGTGTCGTTGGGCGTAGTATCCAATGCCTTTACAATATAATTGGGTTCGGCGTATTCAACTTCCGGATCCTGCCGTAAATAAGCAATGGCCTCATTCAGCGGCAAGGCAACCCGCATCTTATAAAGATTTTGGAAACGCGGCGGCAACTCTTTTGGCTCAACCGTATCCTGCATGATTTTTCCGCGCCAGGCCGGCCGGTTCCGTATTTTTGCATAGTAATCGTCAAACTTTTTCAGCGGCACCCCGCCAATTTTTTTAAGGATAGCGGAGGTTTTCAGTGGAATATCCACCGTACGCAGTTCGATTTTGTCGTCAACCTCGCGGTGGATGGGAATTTTGTATTTAACCACGACTTCGCCTTGTACATAAGCGGCGAAAGCGGGAGAGTCGAAAAATAACAGAAAAACCGGCAACCAGCACAATGCTAGAAAAAGGCGTAAGCGGCGGCTGTTCATAAATGTATTTTAGCACGAAAAAAAATGGCTGATATCTGAAATTTTCACTAGGTTATGCAGATAAGAACCTAGTTGAGGCAGGCAGGAGAGTGGCACCGTTCGAATATATAAAAATGGAGGAGTTATTATGGCAAACGAAATGGCGGTCAGAGTCAGAGAATACCCTGGACCCAGGGCCCGGGCAGTATGGCGGGATGCTGGAGGGGAGAAATGTCGCGGACAGAGAGTGTCCGGAGAACGCAGGAGAACCTTGCTGGATGCTTCGGGCGCAAGGATTACATTACGTGAGGATGATCTCGATTTTTTTGGCATGGGTAATTACCGGCGGCTCCCGGTGCCGGTTGCCAGATGTATTGGCCTGGTGAGGAGTGAAGAGGGAACGCCTGGGAAAGAAAATGTGGTTAGATTATTAGGTGCTGATGAAATAGTTTTTGATGCTTTTGGATATGAGAATGGCCTGCGGTGGGTTCCGGTTCCGGGGAAGCACATGAGAGAAGAAGCACCACCTGAAATTGATATTTTGCAGAATGGGATTTCTTTTAAATTAGCGTCGGCGTTGGCCTGTATATGGAACGATGGGGCAGAAGTTAGCCTAGATCATGAAGGGAATTTTTTGGATTCTTACCGCGATTATCGGGTAGTTGTTAATTTAACTCCTAGGCAAATTAGGGACATGATCCAGTTAATAAATCGCCTTGCCCGGTGCTGGGGGTATAGGGTTTTTTTGCCAACCGTGAGCCAGGTAAATGATGCATTGATGCTGCGTTCTACGGCTTTGCACCAAGGTCATCTTGCACGGGGAACAGATGCTCTGACTTTGTATTGGCCGGAATTAACCCGCACTCCGGGCAAAAATCCTGGCGAGCAAATGGTTGTGCACGCCCAGAGGACTTTTTCCAGTAGTCCAGGTATTCGTTCTCCTCAATATGAGGTGCGGGAAATTGGATCGGCGGTACCCAATCAATCTTTAACCGGAATCACTTTCCGCCTGGTTCGCCAGCATGTTGAACCTACTGAATAATATGGGTATGTTATAATAACCGCGTTATGTTGCTAATCGAAGCTAGCATCAAATCGCTGGGTTATTTACTGCCGCCGTCCCCGGTGCCAGCCGGTGCCTACATCCCTGCGGTTAAAACGGGCAATTTAATTTTTACCGCAGGCATGATTCCAACGCAATCCGGTGAAGTTAAATTTGCGGGAAAAATCGGCGCAGAGCTAACTTTAGAACAAGGCGGCAAGGCGGCCGTGATGTGTTTACTTAACGCGCTGGCGGCAATCAAAGGGATTGTTGGTGATTTGGATAAAATTGAACGGGCGGTCAAGCTATGCGGTTACGTTAATTCGGCGCCGGGTTTCACTGAACAACATAAAGTAATGAATTATGCTTCCGAATTACTGCAAAAGATTTTTGGTGAAAAGGGCAAACACGCTAGAATTGCCGTAGGCATGACCGAATTGCCGCTGAATGCGGCGGTAGAGTTGGATTTGATTGTAGAAATTAAAGCTGCTTAAATTGTTTGGATGAGGTGCAAAAATGTCATTAAAAGAACGAGCGGAAAAAGTTTTGTCTCCCGTCATTGGCCGCTATTTTACCGATTTTGAAGTAGAGCGCGGCAAAGGCGCTTATCTTTTTGGCCTCGACGGTAAAAAATACCTGGATTTTGCCACCGGTATTGCCGCGCTTCCAGTCGGGCACTGCCATCCCAAGGTTGTTAAAGCGGCCACCGCTCAAGTCAAAAAATTAATCCACGTCAATACCGGGATCGCGTATTACGAGGCCAATATCGCGCTGGCGGAAAAAATGGTCAAAATTACGCCGCCGGGGTTGGATATGGTTTTCTTTAACCAGAGCGGGTCTGAAGCCGTTGAAACTGCGCTAAAGTTGGCCAAGTATGCCACCAAGAAGCCGGGAATTGTTTGTTTTAGGGGCGGCTTTCACGGCCGGACATTGGGCGCGCTTTCGATAACCACCTCAAAAGAAAAATACCACGACGGTTATAAACCGCTATTGCCCAATGTTTATGTTTGCGAAAAAACCGTGGAAGCGTTTGAGGCGCTGATTAATCAGGTGGGCGCCCAAAATATTGCTGCGGCAATTATTGAGCCCATCCAGGGGGAAGGCGGCTATTTAATTCCGTCTAAGGAATTTTTGCAGGGCATATTTCAGCTTTGTAAACAAAATGGCATTTTATTTATTGCCGACGAAGTGCAGTCGGGTTTTGGGCGGACCGGAAAATGGTTTGCCTGCGAGCACTTTGAAATTGTTCCCGATATTATGGCGGTGGCGAAGGGGATTGGGTCGGGATTTCCGCTGGGGGCAGTGATTGCCAGTGAAAATTTGATGCGGGGGTGGACGCCGGGCGCACACGGGTCAACCATGAGCGGCAACCCGGTAACCTGTGCGGCCGCGCTGGCCAACATTGAAGCCATGGAAGCAGAAAATGTACTGGAAAATGCAACTGCTTTGGGCGCTTATGCGTTGAAAAAACTTAAAAAACTGCAAAAGAAAAATCCCAAAATCAAAGAGGTGCGGGGGGTGGGGTTGATGCTGGCGGTTGAATTTGAAGATGGCGCTACAGTTAAAGAAATTCGCTATAAAGCGCTGGACGCCGGGCTGGTCCTAATCAGCTGCGGCCCCGAAGATAATATTATCCGGTTGGTTCCGCCTCTCAACATTAAGAAATCACAATTAAATATGGGGTTAAGGATTTTAGAAAAGGTATTATAGGATGGCATAGGCGAGCGACAGATGGAGGAAGGGAAACACGACAAGGATGAACATTCTCGAAGGCAAAAACCCCATATTGGAAGCGCTCCGTGCCGGCCGGCCCATCAACCGCATTTTAATTTCCAGCTCTTTTCGCCGCGACCCCAAAATTGATGAAATTATTACCCTGGCAAAAAACAAAGGGATTGTTATTGAATGGGTAGAGCGCAAACTAATTGACGCCAAAAGCAATTCGCAAAGCCCGCAGGGAATTATGGCTTATGCGGCGCCCAAAGATTATGTAGAAGTTGACGATATCATTGCCGCGGCCAAACAAAAAGGTGAAATTCCCTTTCTGCTTATTTTAGACGGCATTGAAGATCCTTATAATTTGGGCGCAATTATCCGCTCGGCCGACGCCTTTGGCGTGCACGGGATTATTATTCCTAAGCGGCGCGCAGCACCGCTGACCGAAATAGTGGCCAAGGCCTCGGCGGGCGCCATCGAATATGTGCCGGTAGCGCGCGTTACCAATTTGACTTATACCATCCAGGATTTAAAAAAAGAGCTGTTTACAATTGTTGGCGCCGAAGAGGATGGCGAAAAATTGGTTACAGAGGTGAAAATTGAGGGGCCGCGGGCGCTGGTGATAGGGGGGGAGGGTGGCGGCATCTCGCGCCTGGTAAAAGAAAACTGTGATTATCTGATAAAAATCCCCATGCGCGGCAAAATCAATTCTTTAAACGCTTCGGTTTCGGCGGCAATTTGTATGTTTGCGCTTACAAATTTGCAACCCCCATTTTGATGTAATATAATTTGCTAGCTGGTTGTAATACAAGGAAAAGAAAGTAGGCGCACGGAGAGGTAGCAAAGTGGTCAAATGCACCTGACTGTAAATCAGGCGGTTTATACCTTCGAAGGTTCAAATCCTTCCCTCTCCATTTTGACGGTGTGTCGCCAAAAAAGAAGCCTTTCTGTTTGTCCCCTGTAAGGTCGCATAATTAAATTTGCTAACAATTTGCTAACACTCTCGGTCGTTTTGTGAACCCCCTGCACACGATGTGGGGAGACAGTGCAAATATTTTATAAATAATCTGCAATTTTGGCTGAAAGTTGTCGATAATAAATTACCTAAAAAAACAAGGAGAATAAGAATGGGTGGAAGCGCGCTAGTTACAAGAGAAGGACCCCCAAGAGTTCGAAGGTTGTTAAGTCTTGAAAATGCGCGGCAAATTATTGATCGCCATAAGGGGACACTCCCTTTTCGCGAACAAGAGATTGTTGGCGTTAATGAGCATGGCAGAGTTATACCCCGGCCATTTGGCTTAGAGGAAGTAAAGAAGGAATTAAGATTGCCACTGGACACAACCGAACCCGTATTGGCATCCGTTGGTATTACTCGAGCGGGAATAAGTAGTGGTCGACTCTGGGGACTGTCAGGGTTTTATAAAGACTATGGGCTAAAACCGATTGGGCCACGCGGAGACGACTCTCTTGATGGCAGTTCTTTGGATTATTTATTATATAGTGTTGCGCTTGCGCGGCTGGGGCGGTTAGAAGAATGTGCTTATCTTCCAGTGCGTAGTATCGTTGGTGAGGTAGAAGATAGTTTGGCGGCACAATTAGAAGAAGATGCTGATCTGACCTTTGAAAATTTAGGCGGAGCAAGCGCCATCGTGGCAGAAGTGCGTAAATTAGGACTTACGTCTATTGAGCTTGGAATGGTGACGGCAGGAATTGCTCAGCATCAAACTCTTAAGTGGCGGATAGCGGATCCGATCGCTCGCCAACGACATATACAAGATGCAATTATGCTTGAACTGAAGGATCAGCAGGTAATCTTGGCTGAGGATGGTGACATTGTTGAAAATGCGCGTACATTTCTAGAAAGCATTCATCGCTCTACAGACTTTTACGGTACGCATAAGGGAAACTATTGGTATAGCTCCTAAAATCTTCTAACACTTTTGCTAACTCTCTCAGCTGTTTTGTGTGGTTATGAAATCAACGATGCCGGGACCATTTCGTTCTGTCGGTCGAATGGTTGATGGTTGGGGTTCAGGGAAATTATTGCGCCGGTAGCAATGCCTTTAATTTTTTTGCGCAGATAATTTATGTTTTTTATATCATTGTTTTGTATCCGGCTAGCCAGTTTTATTTCTACTGGATATATTTTGCCTTCGGCTTCAATTAATAAATCAATCTCGTGACCTTCTTTATCTCTGCAATAATACAGCGGGGCTTCTTCCCCCCGCAGCCAATAACTTTTTATGATTTCGGCAACCACAAAAGTTTCTAAAAATTGGCCGGCCATGGTACTGCTAAATAAAGTTTCTGCGGTTTTCCATTTGGTTAAATATGCGGCTAGTCCGGTATCTAGGAAGTAGATTTTTGGGGCTTTAATGGAGCGCTTGGAAAGGTTTTTGTAATAAGGCTGTAACAGAATTATCTGAAAACTTGCCTCAAGGATGTTGATCCATTCCCTGGCGGCATGGACAGAAATACCCGCATCTTTTGCTAATTCAGAATAATTTAGTATTTGGCCGGTACGGGCGGCGCAAAGCGACAGGAAACGGTGGAAATCAGTTATTTTGGATACGCTAAAAATATCACGTAGGTCGCGGTCGATATAGGTCTGGAGGTACGAATTGTAAAATGCGGTTAAGGGGGGGGCGTCTTTTTGGGAAAGGGCAGGAAAGGCTCCGCGTAAAATACGCTTAAAAAGTTTTGTTGCATTAAGTGGCAGGACTTTGATTAAAGTCTTTCCGGGTAGAAATGGGTGGGACAAAAGTGGTAATTCGCGTTCTTCGGCCAATGAGAAACCAAGTAAATTAACAATGCCCACCCGTCCAGCCAGCGATTCTTTGACATTTTTCATGATAGCAAATTGTTGAGAGCCGGTTAGCCAGTATTGCCCTTTTTTATTTGAGCGATCGACATTGATTTTAATATAAGGGAAAAGCTGCGGCGCATATTGGACTTCATCGATCAGTAAGGGCGCGGGATGCTTTTGTAGGAATAACTCGGGGTCATTTTGTGCTAATTGCCGAATAGATAGGTCATCCAGCGATACATAATTGATATCTTTGCCTTTAGCCAGATGCAGCAGTAGGGTGGTTTTGCCGACTTGTCTTGGCCCGGACAGGTAAATGACCTTAAAGGAGCGGCTTAGCTTGAGGATCTGTTCTTCTAGAAAGCGTTTCTTGTACATATATGGCCATTGTACTTTAGCAGATTAAATCGGTCAAGTTGGATTTTGCTGTCCCACCCCTAACTGCTAAGCAACATCCTCAAGAATATGTACTCTCCCTGCACGCGATGTGTGTGTGTGTGGCAGAACAAATCGCCTAAGGTGAAATATTTTTGCATATTTTTCGATATATTTATGGGGAAGACATTGGTTAAGTTTAGTCCAAACAGGATGATGTAATTAAGAATATATTAAGACATGAATATCACTAATGTAAGAAGATTAAAATTGCAGACAGAAGCGCCGGCAGAGGTAAGCGAATTTCAAAGAAGAATTGCATGCCAGAGCAAGGCAGCTGCATGGAAAGACGCGGCTCGTCTGACTGGGGAGGTTGGCTTGATGCTTGGTGGGCATGCGACGGCAGTTTCACCTGATACTTTCGTTCTGGTTGATTGTACCCTTCCACAAAAGTTCATGATCGGGTTAGATCATGGCAGTGCAGCTGATATGCTGAAAATTGCAAAAAAACGTCGGGTGATTGAAGGGGATGAATTATTTATACATCTTGATTCTCAGCTCCATCCCGATAATGACAGAGTAGATTATTTGGTTAGTTCTCCAACGGCAAGTTATGTTTCTCATGTAGCAACTTTATTCCCTCGCATGGAAAGGTGGTTTTTACATCCCGGGCTAATGAGAAGAGGGCAGGGCTTGATCCAAGTAGATTGGGGGGGGGCGCCTTTTGCCCTTGTTAATTCAATGCGTGCTAGAAGTGTACTACCAAGGCTTGCCGATAGACGATTAGTTATTAGTGCTGATATGGATCTCTTTGATACTATTTCTGATGCCTCTCTTGGAACTTGGGAATTAAACAGTCCAATGACAGAACAATTCAGGATAATGGATACCTTAGCATTTTTTATGCATCATTGTTGCTTTGGGATGTTTTTTACCAGTATCAGATATACGGATCAAGCTATTGCTGCGCAGAGAATTGAAGAATTGTTTTGCCCTTCGGAACACATTGTTAGATCCCCGGAGCGATTGTTTACCCATGATTACTAATGCCGTCCCAAAAATCTGCTAATACTTTTGCTAATCCATTTCGAACCTGCCTTGACCGATTTTGGCAAACGGGCAAAGTTTTGAAAATAATTCATTAAAAAATGAAATTTTTGGAAATGCCAGCCGATAAGCAAGGTAAAAAGGAAGGTGCCGCGATGTTAGTTAATTCTTTGAATGCTGCTGGGGTTACGCCGAAGCCGAACTTTTTGTTGCCAATAACTTATGATGGCAGAGATGATGACGAAAAAGCGTTGCAAGGAAAAAGAGAAAAGCAAAAAGAAACCGGCGTGGTGGTTACATTTTCACCGTTGATCCCGTCCGCCGGTTGTTTCTACTATAATAAAGAAGCGCCGATTGGTGACCAAGGCACGAAAATCGAATTTCCGATGGTCTATCTTAAGATTGCGTCCCAATTGGATTTCGAAGTCGGGAGGCATAAGCTAACACTGACCGAAGATTATAAGGTTGGTTACCCAATTTCCGCTACAGTTAATCCAGATGGCAATGTTTATGCTGGCGTCAACGAGCTTAGCTTGGCTTATGGCGCTAAGTTTAGATTGGGCGGATCGGCAATGTCGGTAGGTGCTTTGGTGGAACACCAGGCCAAACCGACCGGGGATACTTTTATCAGACCAATGGGGACTTTAGCTTTGCCCTATACCAGAACCTTCATTGGCGCTGGCTTCCTCCAACATTTGACTCCGGATGAAGGCAAAACGTTGCAAGCAGGGGGCGGCTTTACCTGGATGGTAATTCAGCCGGTGGCCAGCTTTAAAAGCGGACGTTATGCGGTCACCCTCTCTGGGTTTTCCGATGGAGAATATAATCCAGGCACCAATGAAAATAATAGTTTGTCGTGGGTCTACAACGGTGGCGTTATTAAAGCAACATATTAGCCATAAGTCGGGCGGTGACCTTGCCCCCCCCAATCTACTAACACTTCTGCTAACACTTTCGGCCGGCCCGGCACACGATGTGGGGAGGCAGGACAAATCCCCATTAAAAAAGCTGATATTTTTTCATAATTTTGACGATATATAAGTAATGAAACTTAGTTGTGTGATTCCCCACGTCAATTTTGCTTTGCCATATAGGGAGAAACGGGAAAGGCCTCTATCCAGGGTACCCGTTCGGTTGGTTGCTGGGAGAGCAAATGGCAATTTTATGAACCAGGAGGCAGTTCATTGGAAAGAGCCGAGTCATTTTGGCCCGTTCTTTTCTTTCACGGAAACTTTCGACCCAGCGCAGAGGATTGCAAGTTGGCATAATGTTTTTCTGGTAACTGCTGAGGAGCTTGTCCAAGGTGCGGCAATGTTTGGTTTCTCATTTACAGAGGGTGAACCGTTTCGGTCGGCTTTTTTTTGCATGTCTACTGCGCCATGGAATAATATCCATAGTGGTGAATATTCATCGGAAACGGCTTTGGCTGGAGTTGGGAGAGTGTTAATTGCCGCGGTTCTTCAAGCTTGTTTGCAATATGTTCCTGCCGGGGAAGAGGAGGCTCCTTTTATTTGTGGGCACTCGACAGAAGAAGCCCTCACAGTTTATCAAGGATTAAGTATAAAAGAAGGGCCTTCCCCTGCTAATTTTACTTTTTGCAGAAGAAGTGCCTTCCCATTTGTTGAACAAATGATAGCAAAGTACGGGATCTCGTAAGAAGTCTTTTCCTGAAAATCCTGATGAGGAAGAATGTTCCACTGTCCCCTCAATATCTGCTAACGCTTTCAGTTGTTTTGTGAGGTATTTAGCCAAAAAGCGATCTTTAAAAAGGTAGGGCAAAAGCCGAAAATGCACGCAAAGCCTCAAGATCGTTATCGGCAAAATGTGAACCAGATTCTCTGGCGAGCATCTCTGAATTTCTAAATAGATCGATGTGCCATCCGCCTCTAATTGATGGTGAGCTTATAAAATTAGCTTCATATGATATGCCATCAACGGTAACCGGCACCCGCGCGCCCATGCCAGTATAATGCAGTATTCCAGAACCTAGCGAAATACGATATTTATGTGGGCTAGCAAAAAATGCCAAAATCTGTCGAAAGGTTGAGTCGTTGGTATCAGGAGTAACACTTTGTGCTATCTGCAGGCTAAAGGCTGCGGCTTCGGATGAAGATCTTGTTGCCACCGAAAAGTGAACGCGCAAGGCGGTTTCATGTTCAAACGCTTGATATCTTTGCGGTCTAATTTCAAATCCGCCTGACCTGCGTGACAGATTAATGTAAGCTTGACCCATATAATGAGCTGAAATTCTACAATTGAAATTTAAGGGATAACAGCATCCTGCTTGAATTCTCATGAATTATTATCGAACAATATACAAAAAAGTCCCACACTTTCTGCTATCATTATTTCGTGTTAACACAATCAATCTGGCAGCAACTTAACCACGATAGCGTCCTCGATATAGTTGAAAAAACTATCCAGGAAAAGCTTAGCAACCTGGTGCGCGCCCGCAACAGCTATATCAATCGCGTTTATGAATTGGAAAAGCACGCTTCGCGCGAGAGGTTGGTAGTAAAATTTTACCGCCCCGGGCGCTGGACTAAGGCCATGATTTTGGAAGAGCACCAATTTTTGGCTGAACTGGCCGCGAAAGAATTGCCGGTTGTTCCGCCGCTTACAATTGACGGCCAAACCCTTTTCGAGTTTTCCCCCGCGGAAACCGCAATTTATTTTGCAATTTTTCCCAAAAAAGGTGGGCGGGCGTTGGATGAGTTTGACCAGGAGGGGTGGGAAGAGATTGGGCGCATCATTGCGCGGATTCATTTGGTGGGGGCGTTGCATAAAGAGAGCCAGCGCATTATCTGGCGGCCGGCGGTCGCCACCGCTCAGCATCTCGATGTATTATTAAAGGGCAATTATTTACTGTCCGATTTTAAGCCCGGCTTTAAACAAATTACCGAGCAGTTTATTGAAAAAGCGGACCCTTTCTTTGCCGACCAGGAATTTATTAAACTGCACGGTGATTGCCATAAGGGGAATTTTATCCACCGGCCGGGGGAGGGCATTTATGTTGTTGATTTTGACGACATTTGCGTGGGCCCGCCAATGCAGGACCTGTGGCTGTTGCTGCCCGGGACCCCTGACCATTGCGAAAACGAGTTAGGTTGGTTTTTGAAAGGTTATGAGGTGTTCAGGCCGTTTGACCGCCGCACGCTGGAGTTGGTGCCGCTTTTGCGCGGGATGCGTCTCATTCATTTTGCGGCCTGGTTGTCTGTGCAAAGCCCGGAGCCGGATTTTGCGCGGCATTTTCCCGAAGCGGGGAATAAACGATATTGGAATGAGCTGATTAAAGAATTGCAGGAAATATATTTTGGTTTTTTGCCACAATCTAGATAATGCAAAACGGCCGGGGATTACTGCCTTATAATTACCGCCGGCAGATTTTTCTCTCCAAATGCGCCGTAGGGCACCGGCTGGGCAATTTTGCCAGCCTTAATTAGGTATTGGTTGTTTATATCCCACACTTTTTGCCAGTAACAATAGGAGAAATGGCTTAAAAGTAAATCCGCGGCGGCCTGTTGGCTTTCCGGAAAAATGCCGGCGGTTTCAAAAACATAAGCAAAATCATCTCCGTCATAATTCCGTCGGGTGCGTTGGTTTAATTCTTTTATTAGTGCTTTAGTGTGTTTCCGTGGGTCTTCCTTAATATTTTGCACCGCGCGAAACCAGAGGTTTATCAGTGATTCTACGGTGGCGGGATGTTTTTGGAGATAAGCTTTAGTGGTGACCAGGCCATAAATTGAAATCAATCCCAGATCGGAGGCAAAAATTAATGGCGGATGGTTTTCTTTGCGTGCGGCCAGCTGAACCGATAAATCGCCGGCCATGACCTCGGCGTCGCCCTTAAGGAAGGCGGCCAGGCATTTATCCGGCGGGGCGTAAGCCATTTTAACCGCAGAGGTTTTTAACCCGGCTTTTTCCAGCGCCAACCGTAACAGCTGTTCGGCATTGCTGCCTTTGGTGGTAAAAATAGTTTTGCCTTTTATCACTTCGGCAAAGGGCTTGATTTTGCTGCCGGCGCGAATCAGGATGGCGTCGCCTTTGTCGATATAAAAGGGACAATAAAAAATAATTTCTTTGCCGGCGCTTTTAGCTTGTGCAAAAGCGGATTGAAAGGCGAGGAAATCCATGATGGCAACCTCAACTTTGCCGCTTAACAGGGCTGCCCCCAGCTCTTTTTCGGGGTAAAAGCGCGTCCGGATTTTTACCTGTTCTTCTTTATCCCAGCCTTTTTTCTCGATCAGGTAGGGGGGGATTGCGGCGGGAGCAGTGAATGTGCCAAAGTTCACTCTTTGACGCATGAGAAAAAATCCCGCGGAGGGGCTAAATATAAACAAGTAGACCGAGCCGGCGATAATCATAACCGCCAGCAAGATAACAATAATTAACGGCCATTGGTTGCCTTTCATTTTATGTTGTCATTATATCCGGCGGTTTATGAAAAGCAACGCAAAAAACAATAAATCGCCCCCAAAAAAAGCGCGGAATAGATTGACTTTTACATGTTGCGCGCTAAAATTTATGCAAAGGGAGGCGATGTTATGGGAAAAATGAGTTGGTGGAAAATTGTCTTGTCCCTGGTCCTGTTGGTGATTGTGGCGCAGGTGATACATACGGGTGAGGCGATGCTGACGATGAAATATTATATTGATCCAGCGCGCGCGGCAATTTGGTCAAAAATTATGTGCCCAAATGCCGGTCCGCCACCCACCAGTTTTTATTATTATTCTCTGGCTTTGTCTTTGGTTTCCTGGTTTTTATTTATGCTGGTGTATGCGATTGTCAGACCATCAGTGCCGGGAGTAAACGGCTGGCAAAAAGGTGCAATGTACGGCCTTTTGATTTGGTTGGTGGCGGGGTTGCCGGGGATGTTGTCGATGTTGTTGTTGGTTAATTTGCCGTGGAAATTAGTGGCGGTTTGGATTGCTTCAATGTTGATAATTGATTTAGTCAACGGCGCCATCAACGCGGCGATTAATAAGTAAAAATTATGTAGTATGCCCCGAAGTTGAATCCTCAGCTTCGGGGCGTATACTATATATTATATATTAGGAAGAGTTTGAGGGAGGGCTTATGTTCCCATCGCTGGCCTCGCCGCAGGGCCAATTATTATTGGTTTTAATTATTTGGAGTTTAGTTTGGAAGGGGATTGCCATGTGGCGGTCGGCACGCAATGACCAGCTCAGCTGGTTTTTGGCGATTTTTGTTTTGAGTTCCGTGGGCGTTCTGGAAATTATTTATTTGCTGTTTTTCCAAAAGGATAAAAGTTGCGCACCACGGGCCAATCGTTAATTTGTTCCCGCGCCCAAAAATAATTTCCTGATTTCCTGCAATTTTTGTTGACATTTGCACGATATATAGTATACAATGTCTATCAAGTTAGTATAGTTAGGGGCAAACATGAAGATTACTTTTAAGGGTGACTACGCGCTGAAAGCGGTTTTGGATTTATCGATCAACGCGGGCCGTCCCGAAAAAATTGAAGACATTGCCCGGCGGCAGGACATACCGCTGAAATTTTTGGAACAAATATTACTGGCATTAAAAAAAGGTGGTTTTGTCCGGAGCGTGCGCGGGAGAAAGGGTGGTTACGCCCTGGCGCGACTGCCCGAAAAAATTACCATGGGCGAGGTGATCCGTTATATTGAGGGGCCGACGGAACCCATCTCCTGCATTGCTAAAACCGGGGAGACACATTGCAATTATGCCGCGCAATGCGTTTTTCGCGACGTGTTTTTGGATATTGGCAAATACATTAATAATAAGATTGACCAATTGACTTTTGCAAAGCTAAAAGACCTTTCTGCAAAGAAAATGGCGCAAAAAAAGGGAACATTAGATTATTGTATTTAGAACAGACCGTAGACCGTAGACCAGGGAAGGAAAATAAAAATGAAAATCGCAAAAAATATTTTAGAGTTGGTGGGCAGTACCCCGCTGGTCAAACTCAACGGTTTTGCCGAAGGGCTGGGTGGCCAGCTGGTGGCCAAGCTTGAGTTTTTCAATCCGGCCAGCTCTGTCAAGGACCGGATCGGAGTGGCAATGGTTGCCGCCGCGGAAAAAGCGGGCAAAATTCAAAAGGGAACAGTCATTATTGAACCGACCTCCGGCAATACCGGCATTGCGCTGGCTTGGGTCTGCGCCGCCAGAGGATATAAATTGATTTTGACCATGCCCGAAACCATGAGCATTGAACGGCGGAAATTGTTGAAATTTTTAGGCGCTGAATTGATCCTGACCGAAGGCGCCAAGGGCATGAAAGGTGCGGTGGATAAAGCGCTGGAGCTGGCGAAAGAGCACAAGAATTCATACGTGCCGCAACAGTTTGAAAATCCGGCCAACCCGGCCATCCATAAAAAAACCACTGCTGCAGAGATTTGGCAAGACACGGATGGTAAGGTGGCGGTGGTGGTGGCAGGAGTTGGAACCGGCGGCACCATTACCGGTGTTGGTGAGTTTTTGAAACAGAAGAAAAAATCAGTAAAAATTATTGCGGTGGAGCCGGCGGATTCCCCGGTGTTGTCCGGCGGCCGGCCGGGACCGCACAAAATCCAGGGGATTGGGGCGGGGTTTGTGCCGGGGGTGCTGGATCGAAAAATTATTGATGAAATTATACCGGTGACAAATGACGATGCGTTTGCGGCCGCGCGTAAACTGGCGAAAACAGATGGTATCATGGTGGGGATTTCCGGTGGTGCCGCGCTGCATGCGGCGGCAATGATGGCCGCCCGGCCAGAGAATAAAGGGAAATTAATTGTGGTAATTTTACCGGATACAGCAGAAAGGTATTTAAGTACGGCATTATTTGATGAAGGTTGATATTCGCAGGACATAATAAAAGGGAGGAAAATAAAATGACGAACTATAAAGATGAGACCAATTTGTTACACGCGGGGCAAGTCGCTGATCCCACGACGGGATCGCGCGCGGTGCCAATTTACCAGACCACGTCGTACGTTTTTAAGGATGCCGAGCATGCGGCCAACCTTTTTGCCCTGAAAGAGTTTGGTAATATTTACACGCGGCTGATGAACCCAACTACCGATGTTTTTGAGAAGCGGGTAGCGGCGTTGGATGGGGGGATAGGGGCGCTGGCGGTGGCATCCGGCCAATCGGCTATTACGCTGGCAATCTTAAATATTGCGCAAAACGGCGACGAAATTGTTTCGGCGGATAACCTTTACGGCGGCACGTATACATTATTCAGTAATACTTTTAAGAAGTTTGGCATTACGGTTAAATTTGTGGACTCATCGGATCCCGAAAACTTCAAAAAAGCCATTACCCATAAAACCAAAGCTGTATACGCGGAGAGCATCGGCAATCCCAAACTAAACGTAACCGACTTGGCCGCGGTTGCCAAAATTGCGCATGCTGCCGGGGTCCCCTTTATTTTAGACAATACCGTGACGCCATACCTGCTAAAGCCAATTGAATACGGTGTGGATATTGTGGTTTATTCGGCCACCAAATTTATCGGGGGGCACGGGACATCACTGGGCGGGGTAATTGTTGATTCGGGTAAATTTGACTGGGAAAAGGGCGGCAAATTTCCGTTAATCACGGATCCGGATCCCAGTTACCATGGGCTGAAATTTGTGGAAGCGCTGCGCCCGCAGGGCAACATTGCTTATATTACCAAGGCCCGTGTCAATTTACTGCGCGATCTTGGTTCGGCGCTTTCGCCGTTTAATGCTTTCTTGTTTTTGCAAGGGCTGGAAACTTTACATTTAAGAATGGAGCGCCATGTCGCCAATGCGCTGAAAGTGGCGCAATTTTTAGAAAAGCACCCGCAGGTGTCGTGGGTAAATTATCCGGGGCTGAACAGTAGCCCGGAAAAATCCAAAGCGGACACATATCTAAAACGTGGCGCGGGCGCCATTATTGGTTTTGGGGTGAAGGGCGGATTGGAGGCAGGGAAAAAGTTTATCAATAATGTAAAGCTGTTGTCGCACCTGGCCAACGTGGGGGATGCTAAAACGCTGGTGATCCATCCGGCCAGCACCACGCACCAGCAGTTGTCTGAAGCGGAGCGCAAGGCCTGCGGCGTAACCGACGATTTTATCCGTTTGTCGGTAGGCATAGAAAATGTGGATGATATAATTGCGGATATTGATGAGGCATTGCGTAAATAATATTTGACTATGACAAAACTTATTATTAAACCTAATCGCGTTACCTTTGCGGCGCCGCCTGACGAAATGGTTTTGGAGTCGGGCAAAAAGCTGGGGCCCATTACGCTGGTTTATGAAACCTACGGAGCGCTCTCGCCCGCCAAAGACAATGCGGTGTTAATTTTTCATGCTTTGTCCGGCGACCAGCATGTGGCCGGCTACCATGCTGAAGCCGACGAAAAGCCGGGGTGGTGGGATGGCATGGTGGGGAGCGGCAGGGCCATTGATACGGATAAATACTTTGTAATTTGCGCCAATAATATCGGCGGCTGTCAGGGTTCAACCGGGCCGTCGTCAATCAATCCTAAAACCGGCAAGCCCTATGCCCTGGATTTTCCGGTTATTACCATTGGCGATATTGTAAAAGCGCAAACCTATCTTTTGGATCATCTGGGGATTAAAAAAGTGTTTGCGGCCACGGGGGGGTCGAT
>JBAZQH010000009.1:0-30059 GCA_041645285.1 Candidatus Margulisiibacteriota bacterium
GCCAATATTGTGATTGCGGTCAATGTTAACTCACCCTTAAACGACCAGAGCGCGCGGCCCAACATTTTTGATGTGGTGATGCTCAGCCGCGCTATTTCGGCCTACCGCATGGCCGAACTGGATTCCGCGCGCGCGGATGTGGTGATCAAGCCCGAAACCACTGATTTTAGGTGGCGGGATTATGCCCGGGCCAAAGAAATTATTAAAAGAGGGGAAGCGGCAGCCGAAAAGGCGGTTTCGCGGATCAAAGATATATTAAGTGTCTTCTCCTTGCGCTAATAGCATCTCTGCTAGACTTTTAATTTGGGATAATACCTGTCGGTTAGCGGGGTCAGTAGTTACCTCTTCGATAACTGAATCAAGGGTTGTGTTGTGGGCAATATCAGCGTGGCCGCATTCAAAAATTGTGTCAGCCAGTTCTTCCGTTGCGCTTGCTTGGGCTTCCCAACGTGCTGGTGGGCGGCGCCCATGCCGATCCCAACTTATGTTTCGCACGTGAAGATCCTCTTGGATCCCTTTTATATTCCGCAACGTAATACTTGGGCATAAATCATCTTCGTTGGAAGGGATAAAACCACCTAAAAGATCGTCAACTCCTAAGTTCTGGAGCAGTGCTTCCATGAAATGACTTAATGGTACATTCGCGCGCATGCTGGCGTCATCATTGATTGCTGCTTGGTACAGCGTTTCGATCATTTGAAATATGCCGGAATTATGCGCTACCCGGCTAGCGGGTTCGTGATCGTGCACCAAATATCTTAATATGTAAAGATTAAATTCTTCCACATGTTCATCAATGATGCCGTGGTTTTTTAGGATTCGGTAAGCATCCGGGGTTAAGACCAGGCTTGAATTGCTGACGGAGCAAATCCTTTGGGCACGATTGACTGGGCGCCCTGCCAGGGTTAGAGAGCGTTCGTTTTCTGTGCCAAAGTACCGAACGGCGAGCTTTCCGGGATAAACTGCCATTTTTAATTGAATTGGCGGTAACCCTAATTCTTTTATGTGAGGATTGATCTCCGCAATTCTTCTTTGGATGGCCATGCAGGCCTGAAAAGCACGGACCACAATGCTTTCATCAAAGTTTTCTCCGGCCTTGGGAACAAACCCGGCTAATATGGCATCACCCGGATGTGCATAGGTAGAAAATCCGTGTTCAAGCAATATTGGTTTTGCTTCCAACATGAAAGCATTGCAATAATCCGAGCCGGCTCCCGGATCATCCGCATGGTCTTCTACAAAAGGTGTGTAACCGGAAATATCGAGCCAAATAGCGACACCGTCTCCGTCCCTTTCCGGATTTCCAGCATAAACCCCCTCCGCCTCACCCAACGGCATGAAAGCTGCTGCGGTTCTGGCGGTTGCCTCGGCTTCCGTAGAATGTTCTATTTGGGATAACTCCCCACCTACAGTTTCGACAATTTGTTGATATAGGCTCAGATTGCTTTTTAATCTTCGAATGGCTGCGGTATCTTCCCAGGGGGCGCCGCCGTCGATAACAAACAGGAAAGTTTCTTTTTCTGTTTGGCCGGCGGGACCCTTTCGTTCTACGGCAAAAGGAAGAGCAATTTGCCCGCGCGAATCAGTTGCTTCGCTGGTGCGACGGACAATATCGTCTTTCCAGGCGCCACGACTACCTTCCAATGGATCAAATTCGGCGCACCAAAGTTCCGAATCTTTGTCGGAATGGAAGGTTGGGTCTGGTACCTCACTTAGTCTCCTGCGATCCATTCGCATTTGAGCTTGCATGGTTCTGACGGCTTTAGCCATCATTGAGCCGCCTTCGCCGGGCAACGGTAGTCCGGGATGTCCAGCTATTCTGCCGCCGCGCACGTCTACTAACACAGCTTGAAATTCCGGTTGATTTTGTATCTCATCGGGGATATGCCGTAAAACGGCATCTAGTATTTCCGGACCTCTCTTATAAGCGTCTGCCAGAGCCCTGGGATCGGCAGTTTGCGGAAAGTCGATAGGCAAAGAAAATTGACCTTTAAATGTGCGGACAGTAAATGTGGTGGATATTTCATCCCCAGTCCAAACTGCCTGATAATCCAGTTGATCTAATGGATGGGTAGTATCTCCAATGGTCTCTGATCCTGTAGTTACTTTAAACAAAACGCACCGCTTGAATGCGGGGTCCAGCGCGGTCATTAATATGCAAGCCAATTTTTGGAGGGCTTGTGTTTTTGCGGCAGCTGAGGGATAGGTTTGTTTTGCGGCAATTTGCAGCTGGCGCAATGCTTTCAATGTTTGTCTTTCAGCAAATTCACGTTCGGCCACAACTTCGGCTAGGGCGCCCATTCTTCCTAAAGCGGCTTCTCTTTCCGCTACGTCAAATTGTAATGCCGTAGCATCTTTATCTGCGAGGAGGTCCAGCCGGGCTTGATCGAGTGAAGCAAAAACAGACAGCATTGGCGATATCGTTGCTGCCGTAGCGGCATGGAATTTTCTTGCCCGTGGTCTTCCGATCAACCAGATTTTTGGGGCCCTTGACCAGGTCTCGATACGATCGCGCACCCACTTCCAATCAATTGGCGCTGCCGGGTCGGTGCCTTCGCATATTATTGTTGGGCGAATAACCGTGTCTAGATTGAACAGCAGTTCTTGGCTTTCTAAATAACGGTGAATTCCAATCGCGGCGGTGTCAACGGAAGCAGAAGTTAAAGCGTTGCGATACAAACCGATGTTACCCTTTGCGGCTAAGTCATAAAGTACATAGCCGATGGCTAATTGCATTCCACGCCAAGCGGCTTCATCAAATTTTGGCAGACTGGCGGATTCAATTGAAGGCAATCGGTCGCAGCTTTTCCTAAGATGTCTAACGATCCGGTACCCTTCATAATAACAAATTGCTTGACGGCGTTGATCCGCCGTCTTGGCTCTACGTGCGCTAAACCATATATTAATACTGGCCCCTCTTATGGCCAATCTGGCTTTCAGCGCTGAGTATGAAGATGAAATATCTACAATAGGCATCATATATATATCTGCATTTTTGTCCAATAATTGCATGATTGGGGGTAGATTTTTTGCTGTTTTTTGTGTGTAAAAGGCCAGATTATTTGCTGTGCCTAAGTATACGGTTGGCGGATGGTTGGAAGAATGCTGTTTAAAACGGTATAATTATATAAAATAAGAGTCAGAAAGACCTTTTCCCTGAAATTGCTGCCCAAATATATTTATGCGTAAAATTAAATTTATTAATCCTTCGATCTATGTAGACCAAGATCAGGTATTAAAACTCAAGAAGATTTATCTGCCGGGAACGGCATTGCTGTTTTTAGCTGCCTTAACCCCTCCAGAGTTTGAGGTTTCATATACTGATGAGTTTATTGATGATGTGAATTTTGATTGCGATGCCGATTTGATTTGTATTGGCCTGAATACTTATCAGGCCCGACGGGCTTATGTTTTGGCAGACGAATTTCGCCGGCGCGGCAAGCCAGTTATACTGGGAGGCATCCACGCCTCGCTTATGCCAAATGAGGCAAAATTACATGCTGATTGTGTAGCAATTGGTGAGGCGGATGATATTTGGCCGGAGATATTGGGAGATTATCTGCGGAATGCTTTAAGCCCTTTCTACCGGCCTGCGGCGGCGCCTGCCTTGGATAAACTGGTTATTCCGCGACTTGATCTTTTAAACCTCAAAAAATGTGGGCGGCCGCCTTTTTCCAAACTTCCGGTGGTTTCAATTGAAACCTCGCGTGGATGTCCAAACCAATGTGATTTTTGTGTGGTGGGGCCCTTCCATAAACCAGCGCGTTTTAAGCCAATCGATAAATTAGTTCAGGAAATTCAAAAGATTGGGGCAAAATATTATCTTTTCAGCGATTCAAATATCGCGATGAATTCTCTGCATGCCAAAGAATTATTTAAGGCTTTAATTCCATTGGGTATAAAGTGGTTTAGCGCATTTACGGTTGACGCGGGCAAGGATACTGAATTATTAACTTTGGCGGTTAAGTCGGGCTGCTTGGCGGCTTTTTTAGGAATTGAAAGCTTGGGCGAGGAAAATTTAAGAGCAGTAAATAAAAGGGCTTATTCTTTGGATCGATATCGAAAATTGATCAATAATTTTCATAGTTGCGGTTTACCCATTCAGGCCAGTTTGATTTTAGGGATGGATTATGATACTGAAGCGTCAATTTTAGAAATGGTTAGATTTATTAATGCTAATCATATCGATAAAATCAGCTTGTATGCCTTGACGCCTTTTCCCGGAACCGTGCTTTATAATCGTCTTTTGCGGGAGGGGCGGTTACCGGATCCGGTTTATTGGCTAAATTCCAAAAAGCCAATTTATGGGGTGCATTTTACTCCTCGAAATTTTACCCCGGAAAGGTTGACGGAGGTTTATTGGGAAACCTACCAAAAATTATTAAGCTATTCATCAATTTTTAGGCGGTTGTTGTGGCCGCCAGCTCCACAATGTATTAATTCTTTGGTATCTAACCTATTTACGAGGAAAGCCGTGTATAATAAACAAGTAAGCTATACGTGAAAGGTTCGCGAAAATGAAGGATTCCTCGTTGCCAGCCTTAAACTACGGCCACTCCCAGTTATCTTTTAACCTGCCGCCCGGCAAATTGCTGGGAGTTTTGGAAGGGTTGAAGATGCCCCCCGCCCCCGATTTCTCCGCCGCAGTAATTGACTCGCTTACCCAGCCAATCGGTGCTCCCGCGCTGAATGATTTTGCCAAGGAGGGCGAAAAAATTGTCATCTGCGTTCCGGATAAGACCCGCGATGTCAAACTGCCCAAGCTTTTACCGCTGGTAATCAGTGAAATCAAGCGTTCCGGCGCGCACGACGATGACATTGCCATTGTGTTTGCCCGCGGGACACATCTGCCGCATACCCGCGCAGAACAGGCGCGGTTGGTAGGGCAGGAAATTGCGGACCGCATTGAATTGTTTGACCACGACAGCGAAGATAATTCTAACCTGGATAAAGTTGGCATAACGTCTCGCGGCAACGAAGTTTGGGTAAACAAAATGGTAGCCGAAGCGGATAAGCGGGTTTTAATCAGCGGGATCAATTACCATTATTTTGCGGGGTTTGGGGGCGGTCGCAAAATGATTTTGCCGGGAGTATGCGGCTACCAGACCATCCAAAACAACCATAAATTGGTTCTGGAAGAAATAAAAAAGTACGGCCGCCGCACCTATGCCGTGACCGGAAATTTGACAAAAAACCCGGTACACGAAGACATGCTGGAAGCTATCCATATGCTGGGGCCGACGTTTGCAGTCAATGTTTTATTGAACCCCGAGAAAAAGCTGGCAAAAGTTTTTTCCGGCGATGTTATTCAGTCGCATCTGGTTGGCTGTGAAACGCTTAATCAATATGCCTGCGTGCCAGTCAAAGAAAAAGCCGATCTGGTGATTGTGTCTGCCGGCGGATATCCAAAAGATATAGATTTTGTGCAGGCGCATAAGGCCATGGAAAATGCTTCCTATGTGTTAAAGGATGGAGGCGTGATGGTGGTTTTAGCCGAGGCCGAGCAGGGTTTTCCGACGGCGGCTTACTTGAAATGGGCGCAATTGGGTCGAGCATCAGAAATTGTGGATGATTTACGCCGCCAGTTTTTAATTTCAAAGCACACAATTTACGCGGCCGTGAAAAAAGCCGAGACCTTTAAAATTATTTGGGTTACTAAAATGGACTATAATCATGTCAAGCAAATGCAGATGATTCCGGTCCCCTCCATGGGTGCAGCGCTGAAAGAAGCGCAAAAATATCTGCTGCCGGAGCCGTCAATTTACGTGATTCCTCAAGGGTATAACACTTTGGCGCTTCCGATGTTATAATTATCCCTATATTTGAGGTGTCGCCCCGGAATGGAGTCAAAGATGAATTTGCATGCCCAAATTGCCAAATGGATAGAAAAACAGGTTAAAGCCGCCGGCGCCAAAGGTTGCGTGGTGGGATTGTCGGGCGGGGTAGATTCGGCGACCGTGGCGGCACTTTGCAAAAAGGCCTTTCCCAAAACCACGCTGGCTTTAATCATGCCTTGTTTCAGTAACCCCTTAGATCGCCAGCATGCGCTTTTGGTTGCGCAAAAATTTGGCATCGAGACAAAAGAAATTGAATTAACCCCCGCTTTGCAAGCACTGTACCGTTGTTTGGAGGGTAAGGAGTGTTTGCCGGATTATAAAGATTTGGCGTCAGCTAATTTGCGGCCTCGTCTGCGTATGTCCGCGCTTTACTATTTTGCCAATAAACTGAATTATCTGGTGGTGGGGACGGGGAACAAGAGCGAAGTGGTGATGGGTTATTTTACTAAGTATGGGGATGGGGGCGTAGACATTGAGCCCCTGGGTGGATTGTTAAAAAAAGAAGTCAGAGAGCTTGCCAAAAAACTTGGAGTCCCGAAAGAAGTTCTAAATAAACCGCCTTCCGCCGGGCTTTGGCACGGGCAAACCGACGAAGGCGAAATGGGGATAACCTATGGTGAATTGGACAAAATTATTGAAGCGATTGAATCAGGCAAAGAAAAAAAATGCAACCCCAAATTGCTGGCTAAAGTAAAAAAACGCATGCGTCAGTCACGCCATAAATTTTCTGCGCCGCCGGTCTTTAAGGCGAAAGAAATTTAGCATGTCCAAGCTTTTGCACAAAGAAAAATTAGCCGAAAACATCACGTTAATCAAGGTGCATTCCCCACGCATTGCCCATGCCGCCCGCCCCGGGCAGTTTGTCGTGTTGCGCATAAATGAAAACGGAGAGCGCATTCCCTTGACCATCGCGGACAAAAATCCCGAGACAGGTGAAATAACCATAATTTTCCAAACCGTGGGCGCGTCTACGCGTTTACTCGAATCACTGCAAGTTGGAGATGAAATTAAAAATCTGTTAGGGCCGCTGGGGACCCCGGCGCATATTGAAAAGGTGGGGACGGTAGCGGTAATTGGGGGTGGGGTAGGCATCGCCGAAATTTTGCCGGCAATTGCGGCCTATCGCGCCGCCGGGAATAAAGTTGTCACCATTATTGGTGCGCGCAATAAGGATTTATTGATTCTAAAAGACCGGATTGCAAAGGCAGCGGATGATTTGCGCCAGATTACCGATGACGGCTCCAGCGGCCGCAAAGGGTTTGTTTCGGATATATTAAACGAAATGCTAGAGGGCGGCGAGGTGGTTGATTTGGTTTATGCCGTCGGTCCGGTGCCGATGATGGAAGTGGTGGCGAATATTACCAAACTGCATAATATAAAAACCGTAGTCAGCTTAAACCCAATTATGTTGGATGCTACGGGAATGTGCGGCGTTTGCCGGGTAATTATTGGCGGTCACACCAAATTTGCCTGCGTGGATGGTCCAGAGTTCGATGCTCATTTGGTTGATTTTGCCGACTTGAAAAATCGTCTCTCAACCTTCAGGCCCGAAGAAAAAATTGCGGACGAGCACGTTTGCCGGTTGTTGAGCAGTAAAGGTTAGGGGATTTATGTTTCCACGAGGCGCATATGAATAATCAATTGTCTGAAAGGATCATGCCCGAACGCTCACCCGCTGAGCGTATCCGCGATTTTAGTGAGGTTGCTTTGGGCTTAACCCAAGCACAAGCCGTGGCCGAGGCCAAACGCTGTCTCCAGTGCAAAAAACCGCCTTGCGTTTCCGGCTGTCCGGTGGAAATTGATATCCCCGCTTTTATTGCCGAGATTGCCAAGGAAGATTTTGCGGCCGCGGCTAAAAAATTAAAAGAAAAAAATTCACTGCCGGCCATTTGCGGCCGGGTTTGCCCGCAGGAAGACCAGTGTGAAAAAATGTGTATCTTGGGAAAAAAAAGCACGCCGATCAGGATTGGTTATCTTGAGAGGTTTGCAGCAGATTGGGAAAGGCAAAATTCTAAATCCAAAATCTCCCGCGAAGCGGGACCAAATCCAAACAAAATTGCTGTGGTAGGGGCTGGGCCAGCCGGGCTAACCTGTGCGGCGGATTTGGCGCGCCGTGGTTATGCGGTAACTTTGTTTGAGTCGCTCCATTTGCCGGGCGGGGTTTTAAGCTACGGGATCCCGGAGTTTCGCCTACCTAAAGCAATTGTCCATCAAGAAGTTGAGTTTGTGAAAAGTTTGGGAGTAGATTTGCAGGTGGATGTTTTGGTGGGGAAAACTGTAACGATTGAACAGTTGTTTAAGGAAGGATATCAGGCGGTTTTTTTGGGGGCGGGGGCAGGTTTGCCAAACTTTATGGGTATCCCCGGCGAAAACGTTAAAGGCGTTTATTCGGCTAACGAATTTTTGGTGAGAGTTAATTTGATGAAGGCCTACCAGTTTCCTCAATATTTGACCCCGGTCAAAATTGGCAAAAAAGTGGCGGTAATTGGCGCGGGTAATGTTGCCATGGATGCGGCGCGCTGCTCTTTGCGACTTGGTGCCAGTGAAGTTACAATTGTTTATCGCCGGACCGAAAATGAAATGCCCGCGCGCGCAGAAGAAATTGAGCGCGCCCGCGAAGAAGGTATAAAGTTTGTTTTGTTGACGGCTCCCACCGAAATTTTTGCCGATGAAAACGGCTGGGTAAAGGCGATGGAATGTTTAAAAATGCAGTTGGGAGAACCCGATGCTTCCAGTCGTCGCCGTCCGGTTCCCATTCCCGGCTCCGAGTACCAAATCCAGGTAGATACGATTGTTGTGGCCATTGGCCAAACGCCAAATCCATTAATTCCCAAGGCCGACCCGCGTCTCAAAACTCAAAAGTGGGGCGGGGTAATTGTTGACGAAAATGGCATGGCTACAGTTCCCGGGGTTTTTGCGGGAGGTGACTTGGTGCGGGGTGCGGCCACCGTCATTTCGGCCATGGGGGACGGCAAAAAAGCTGCCGCCGCAATTGCTGCCTGGCTGAAATGAAATATCTAAAACGTTTTTTCATGCTTTTTGTCCTGCTGGATAACCTTTTGACCAATTTGCTAAGGACATTATTTCGGTCGCGCTGGCGCAAAATTGGCAAGTGTAAAAAGTGCGGTCAATGCTGTCGGCAAATTTATTTGACAATGACGCCCCGGCAAATTGCCAGCCCGCTTTTTACCAATCTGGCGATACACTGGATCAGCTGGTTGTTTGATTTTGTGCTATTAAAAGTTGACACCGAAAACCATGCCCTGGTTTTTACCTGTAAACATATCTCTCTCGACGGCAAATGCGGAAATTATTTTTGGCGTCCCAACGTGTGCCGAAATTATCCGTTGGTGGATTATTTCAAGGAACCGGTGTTTTTACCAGGTTGTGGTTACGTGGGGCGTCGGATGGGAAAATAATGATTCCTTTATGTGGGCCATTGCTTTTCATCTTTGGGGAAACTCGCATGCTACTACTTGCTCGGACATACCGGCTTTAGTATAATCATCTAATCATTGTAAACATAAGGAGTCGACATGGTATTGCATTTGGCCAAGAAATCAGTTTTAGATAAGGCCCGCGCCGACGGGATAAAATTTATTTTCCTCCAGTTTACCGACATTTTAGGGGCCATCAAAAGCGTTACCATTCCCATTGAGCGTTTGGAAGAGGCGCTGGAAAAAGGGGTTTGGTTTGACGGCTCCTCTATCCAAGGGTTTGTGCGCATTTGTGAGTCAGACATGATCCTTTTCCCCGACCCCAATTCCTACCGCGTTATCCCCTGGAAAGTGGAAGGCAAAAAGTCCGCCAGTTTTATGTGTGATATCCATACCCCTGAAGGTAAACCGTTTGAAGGTGACCCGCGCTCCATTTTAAAAAAGGTCATCGCCGAAGCCGAGGCCATGGGTTATAAATATATGACCGGCCCGGAAGTTGAATTTTATCTCTTAAAAAAAGAAAACGGACGCATTACCACGGTGCCGCACGATGTTGGCGGTTATTTTGATTATACCGCGCGCGATTTGGCATCCGACGTGCGCGAAGACATTGTGTTGGCGCTGGAAGAGATGGGCCTGGTATCCGAGATGAGCCACCACGAAGTAGGCCCGGGACAACACGAAGTTGACGTGCGGTTTTCTGACGCGTTGGCCTCGGCGGATAATACGATTACACTAAAATATGTAATTAAGTCCATTGCCGCACAGCATGACCTTTATGCGTCTTTCATGCCCAAGCCGCTTTATAAACAGGCGGGGAGTGGCATGCACGTTAACCAGTCACTTTTTAATAAAGACGGCAGTAACGCTTTTTTTGATGCCGCCGATAAATATAAATTATCGCCAATTGCCTACCAGTTTTTAGCGGGACAGCTTTTGCATGCCCGATCACTATCTGCAGTGGTTGCGCCAACCGTTAATTCTTATAAGCGGCTGGTGTCGGGCTTTGAAGCGCCGGTCTATATTTGCTGGGCGCAAATTAACCGCTCGGCCCTGATCCGGATTCCGCGCTATTCCCCGGGCAGAGAAAAATCAACCCGCTTGGAATTGCGCTGCCCGGATCCATCCTGTAACCCTTATTTGGCGTTTGCGGCCATGTTAAAAACCGGGTTGGACGGCATTAAGAAAGGGATGACGCCGCCGCCCCCGGTTGAAGAAGATGTTTTTGAGATGGATGCCGCGCGCTTAAAAGAGTTAAAAATTGAAACCCTGCCTTTTTCAATCAAGCGGGCGGTTGAAGAGTTGGAAAAAGACACGTTGATCAAAGAGGCCCTGGGTGATCATACATTTGAAAAACTCAAAGAAGCCAAACTGGCCGAATTTGACGACTACCGCATGCAGATAACCCCGTGGGAACTGGATAAGTATTTGGAAGCATTGTAACCTGGTTAGCTGCGCCGCATAGAAAAAAAGCCGCCAAATTAAACTAATAATTTGACGGCCCTTTTGTAAAATCTATAACCTATAAACTTTTAACTATTCCAGTCGCCCCACCCATCAATTTTACACCAGCCCTTGTGCATACATTGCCCGCGCTACTTTTTCAAATCCGGCAATGTTGGCTCCTGCGACCAGGTTCCCCGGCATCCCGTATTCAACGGAGGCCTTTTTGGCCTGGGCATAAATATTTTTCATGATCCTCTCTAGATATTTGTCGGTTTCTTCAAAGCTCCAGGAAAGGCGTTGGCTGTTTTGTGTCATTTCAAGCCCTGATGTTGCTACCCCGCCGGCGTTGGCGGCTTTAGCAGGCCCAAACGCTACTTTATTTTTCAGGAAAACCTTGATGGCTTCGGGGGTAGAAGGCATGTTGGCGCCTTCGGCTACCGCCCATACTCCGTTTTCCACCAGTTTGTCGGCTGACTTCTCGTCAATTTCGTTTTGGGTGGCGTTAGGCAGCGCGATGTCGCACTTTACGGTCCAAATGCCGTTGCAGCCTTCGACGTATTTGGCTTTGGGACGGGCTTTGGTGTATTCTGAAATTCTCTTTCTTTCCACCTCTTTTAGCTGCTGGATGACTTTTAGGTCAATCCCGTCCTGATCGACAATGTAACCGTTGGAATCGCTCATGGCCACAACTTTGGCGCCCAGCTCCTGGCATTTTTGCACGGCATAAATTGAAACGTTGCCGGAACCGGAACTTACGACGGTGGCGCCTTTAATGCTTTTGTTCATGTCTTTCAGCATTTCCAGCAGGAAATAAATCAAGCCGTAGCCGGTAGCTTCGGTCCTGACTAAACTGCCGCCCCAGTCCAATCCTTTTCCAGTCAAAACGCCGGTAAATTCGTTGCGGAGCTTTTTGTACATGCCAAACAGGTAACCAATTTCCCTGCCGCCCACGCCAATGTCTCCGGCCGGTACGTCAGTATCGGGCCCGATGTGGCGGAAAAGTTCTGCCATAAAACTTTGGCAAAACCGCATGACTTCGGCATCTGATTTTCCTTTGGGATCAAAATCGGATCCGCCTTTGCCGCCGCCCATCGCCAGCCCCGTGAGTGAGTTTTTTAGGATTTGCTCAAACCCTAAAAATTTGATAATTCCAATGTAAACCGAGGGGTGAAATCGGAGCCCACCTTTGTAAGGCCCGATCGCGCTGTTAAACTCAATCCTGAACCCCCGGTTTATTTGGAATTCCCCTTTATCGTCTTGCCAGGGAACGCGAAAAATAATTTGACGCTCGGGCTCAACCAGTCTTTCCGCGATCTTTGCGGTCTTATACTCGGGATGTTTTTCTAGTACCGGCTCGATAGAGTGGAGCACTTCTTCTACTGCTTGATGGAATTCGGGTTCGTTGGGATTTCTCTTTTTTACTGCTTCTAAAACATGGTTTACCATTAGGGTCGACCTCCTTTGTTAATTACCAAATCAGTGGTTCGCGTTTACCTTAGTTGCTGGCTTTCCCCCTTTCAGTATAATTTTGCTTTACCAATTGAGTAAAGTTGGCTATGATTATACGGTAACCATTTGCCGTATGTCAAGTAGGGGTAATCAATGCAAGACATCGAAAGAAAAATCAACGTAATCTTGAAAATCATCGCCGAATCCAAGGAGCCGATTGGTTCAGCTGAAATTTCTAAGAAGTTGCAGGATTTTGGCATTGATTTGACAGAGCGGGCGGTGCGCTACCATTTAAAAATCATGGGCGACCGCGGATTGGTGAAGGGTTTTTGGAAAGAGGGCCGGATGATTACTAAAAAAGGGATTGATGAATTAAGTAACGCGCTGGTTTCGGATAAAATTGGATTAGTCAGCTCCCAAATTGAAACCATGTCGTATTTGATGGATTTTGATGTGGAAAAGCGGCTGGGCAGTGTGATTTTAAACGTATCGTTTTTCCACAAAAGTGAATTTAGGAAAGCGTTGAAAATTATGCGGGAAGTTTTTGCTCAGCAGTTGGGAATGGGCAACCGCGTGTTGGTGGCACAACCCGGAGAAGAAATTGGCGGACTGACTGTGCCAAAGGGCAAAATCGGGTTTGGGACAATTTGCACTATCAATTTGAACGGAATTTTGCTCAAGCATTCCATCCCCGTAGAATCAAAATTTGGCGGGGTTCTGCAAATAGAAAACGGCAGGCCATTGCGTTTTACCGAATTAATCAGTTATGCCGGATCAACGCTGGATCCGCACGAAATCTTCATTAAAAGCAAAATGACGAGCGTGCGGGAAGCCACGGCGGGTTGCGGCAAAATCCTGGCGGGCTTGCGTGAAATCCCGGCAATTTCAAAACAAAGCGCGGAGGCCATCCTGGCCTTGGCCGAAGCCGCCGGCCTGGGCACTGTATTGTATATAGGTCGTCCCAGCCAGCCGGTTTTGGGAATGCCGGTGGGCGTGGAGCGAGTGGGGATTGTGGTGCCGGGCGGATTAAACCCGGTGGCGGCGGCGATGGAGTGGGGGCTGGAAGTTGAAAGTAAAGCGCTGGTGGCGCTGGCGGATTATGCGCAGTTGGTTAAGTTTGAGGAATTGTGAAATGAGTTTACCACATCCGGCCAGCACCGGCTTGCCCGGTTTGGATAAGATTATCCATAATTTACGCTTTGGCGATAACGTGGTCTGGCAGGTGGATGGGATTGAAAGCTACCGCAATTTTGTGTCTCCATTTGTAGAAAATGCCGGGCGTGAAGGAAGGAAATTAATCTACGTCCGGTTTGCCAAACATCCGCCACTGCTGGTGGCAGGTCCCGGCATAAAAATTTATCCGATTGATGCGGATGCAGGTTTTGAGTCGTTTTCCAAACGCATCCACGACATGATTACTCTGGAGGGGGAGGGGGCCTATTACGTTTTTGACTGTCTTTCGGATTTGCTTTCGTCCTGGGCCACCGATTTGATGATCGGCAACTTTTTTGTGGTGACCTGCCCATATCTTTTTCGATTGGATACGGTGGCCTATTTTGCCATTTTTCGCGGTAACCACTCTTTTAAAACCATTGCACGGATCCGTGAAACCACCCAGCTTTTGCTGGATGTTTATGATTTTGAAGGCAGTTATTATGTCCATCCCCTTAAGGTTTGGGAAAGGCATTCGCCCACTATGTTTTTACCGCACCGGCAAATCGGCGGGGAATTTTTGCCGCTTTTAAGCAGTGCGGATGCTTCCCGCCTGTTTGCTTACCTGTCGCTTGAAGGTGATCGCAATGCGGAAAGAAACCTGGATTATTGGGACCGGCTGTTTTGGGAGGCGCGCCAGCTGGCAGATGACGGGACGGCAGCGGGCCCGGTTTCGGACATGCTGGAGCATTTGAGCCGCATTTTATTGTCACGCGAAGAACGGATGTTAAAGCTGATAAAAAACAATTTTTCCCTTGAAGATTTGCTGGCGATCAAGGACCGTATGGTGGGGACGGGTTTTATCGGCGGGAAAGCGCTGGGCATGCTTTTGGCGCGGAAAATATTACTGAAGGATAAAGATAAAAATTGGTCGACCATTTTGGAGCCGCATGATTCGTTTTTTATTGGGGCGGATGTTTTCTATACATATATGGTTGAAAATGGCTGGTGGGAAGAGTGGCTGGAGCAAAAAACTGACGCCGGTTATTTTACTAAAGCCGCAGAGTTGCAAGACAAATTGCTGTCCGGAAAATTTCCCCACGAAATCCGCGAGCAATTTCGCCAGTTAATTGAGTATTTCGGGCAGTCCCCGATTATTGTGCGCTCGTCCAGTTTGCTGGAAGATGCTTTCGGCAATGCTTTTGCCGGTAAATATGAAAGTATTTTTGATGTAAACCAGGGGAGCCCCGAAGAGCGCTACCAACAATTTGAAGGGTTGGTGCGCCAGGTGTTTGCCAGCACCATGAATGAAGATGCCTTGTGTTATCGTTTGCAGCGAGGGTTGTCGAATTCGGACGAGCAGATGGCGCTTTTGGTACAGCGGGTTTCCGGTGGACAGCATGGGCAATACTTTTTCCCGTTGATGGGCGGGGTGGGGGTTTCTTATAATACTTTTGTTTGGCACAAAGAGATGGATCCTAAGGCCGGCATGTTGAGGGTGGTTTTGGGCCTGGGTACGCGTGCAGTTAACCGGGTGGAAGGGGATTATCCTAGGATTGTGGCCTTGGACAATCCGACCCTGCGCCCTTATGCCGGGATGGAAAAAGTAAAAAAGTTTTCGCAGCACGAAGTGGATGTGTTGAATACTGGATCCAATGAATTGCAAACAGTGCCATTAACCGAGGTTTTGAATGATGATTTAGGGATCAATCTGGAATGGTTGGCCACGCGTGATTTGGAAGCAGAAGAAAAGCTCCGGCAAATTGGCAGATCCGGCCCGGCCTGGATTTTAACTTTAGATAAAATATTGGGACAGGGCAATCTAGTTGATACCCTTCAGCGAATGCTAAAATTTGTTGAAGACCAATACCAATATCCGGTAGATATTGAATTTACCGTAAATCTGGCGGCGGATCTTTTGCCGCATATTAATTTGGTGCAATGCCGCCCCCTGCAGACCCGGGGAGTTGGTGGCCAGGTCAAAATCCCCTCTAATATAGTAAAAAGCAAAAAAGTGTTTGCCGCCAACGCCAATTTTATGGGGGGCAACGTGGATTTGCGGCTTTGCGGCATCATTTTTGTGGATCCCAAAAAATACGGTGATTTGCTCATGTCCGAAAAATTTACACTGGCGCGCTTGATCGGGAGGTTAAACAAAGAAATCATCGGGCCGCAAAAATTAAGGACTATTTTAATTGGCCCGGGGCGGTGGGGAACGCGCGATCCATCATTAGGGGTACCGGTTAGTTTTGCGGAAATCAATAATATGGCGGCGCTGGTTGAAGTTGATGATCCTTCCGGTGGTTTCATGCCGGAGCTGTCATTTGGCTCACATTTCTTTTTGGATTTGGTGGAAACCAACATATTTTATGCGGCACTTTTTATGGGTTCGACAGATGTGTTTTTTGATGAGGCCTGGCTGAAACAGTTGCCCAATCATTTGTTGAAATTTTTGCCGGAAGCCGCCCCCAGCACGGAGGCGTTGAAATTGCACATTTTCAATGCCGGCGGATTAAGATTGCTTTCGGACATTACCGCGCAAAAGGTGGTTTGTCTGAAGCCGGATTTGCAAAAATAATTGCAGATTTCTACAAAATTGTCTATACTACAATATTGTATGAGTTCAATGCTTGATCTTAAAGTAAAAATCCTGGTGGAAATTGGCGGGGCGCTTTCGGCTTCACTGGATTTGGAAAAAAGTTTGGATTCCATCCTGAAAATTCTTTCCGATTCACTGGAAATGCAGCGGGGGACCATCACGCTGGTTGACCCGGTCACCAATGAGCTGAAAATTGAAGTGGCGCAGGGATTGACCAAAAAAGAAAAGGAGCGCGGCAAATATAAGATTGGGGAGGGGATCACCGGCAAAGTGGTGGAGGTTGGTGAACCCATGGTCGTGCCCGATATTGGAGCGGAACCACTCTTTTTAAATCGTACCCAAGCCCGCAAAAATCTGGAAGAGCGCCGGTTTGCTTTTTTGTGCGTGCCGATTAAAGCGGGGAACAAAGTAATCGGGGCGCTTTCGGTTGACCATTTGTTTAAGGGTAATATCTCTTACGAAGAAGACATTAATCTGTTAAACATTATTGCCGCGATGGTAGGACAAGCGGTTAAAATTAGGGAGCTGGCGGAAAAAGATAAGCAAGCGGTGGTGGCGGAAAACGTTGCGCTGCGCCAACAAATAAAGGGAAAGTATAAATTTGGTAATGTAGTGTATGCTTCCCCGATAATGGAAGGGGTTTTGGAGGCGGCGCGCCAGGTTGCTTCTTCTCAGGCCGCGGTAATGATAACCGGTGAATCAGGTACCGGGAAAGAAATGGTGGCTTCCGCAATTCATTATGCCAGTCCGCGCGCAGACAAGCCCCTGATAAAAATTGCCTGCGCCGCCTTGCCGGAAAGTTTGCTAGAGTCAGAGCTTTTTGGTTATGAAAAAGGCGCTTTTACCGGGGCAGTGGATTGCAAACCAGGCCGCTTTGAATTGGCTAACGGCGGCACAGTATTTTTGGATGAAATTGGGGATTTAACCGCGGCCACCCAGGTTAAGCTGCTGCGTGTTTTGCAGGAAAAAGAATTTGAGCGACTGGGCGGAACCAAAACCATTAAAATTGATGTCCGCGTCATTTGCGCGACTCACCGCGACCTAAAAAAAATGGTCAAAGAAGAAAAATTTCGCGCCGATCTTTTTTACCGTATCAATGTTTTTCCCGTTCATTTGCCTCCTTTGCGCGAACGCAAGGAGGACTTACCTCTCTTGATTGCCCATTTTACCCATAAGTTTAATAAAGAGAATAATAAGCACATTGATGGGGTTAGCCGTGCCGCTCTCGATATTTTGCTTTCTTATAATTGGCCCGGCAATGTCCGCGAGCTTGAAAATGTAATCGAACACGCAGTGATTGTTTGTGATAAGGATTTGATTGGTCCAAAACATTTGCCCGGCAATATTGCATCTCAAGAAGTAAATTTTAAACCCGAAGGCACCACGCTGCCGCAGGTGGTTGAATCCATCGAAAGGCAAAAAATCCAGGAAGCACTGGAAAAGTATAAAACACAGCGCAAAGCTGCTCGGGCCTTGGGCATTACAGAGCGGATGCTGGGGTATAAGATGCAAAAGTATAAAATTGTTTAGCCATACTTCGCCAACAAAATTGTCATAGTCTTAATTTATTCCACATAAATGTATTTTTGTTTATGTTTTTCTTCGTGCAATCCTTTGGCAGAAAAATTGCTTTAGCTAAGGTAAATCAACAAAGGAGGTATCTATAAGATGAGAAAAGCGTATCTGTTATTAATATTCCTGCTTATTTTATCTGCCGCGGTTTGGGCAACACCCTCAACCAATATTTGGAACCCATCAACTGATATTCAGCCGTTTGGAGTGTATCACTTCGGGATTGATGATTACTTTACAGTTGAAGACCGCGCCGCAGGTGGTTATACTGCGCCGACCGACACTGGATTGACATACGGATTATTACCCGGCGTAGAAGTTGGGGTTGATGTTTTATTGCCGCAAACCGTTTTTGCTGACCCGATGGTATTTAATGCCAAATATGGATTACCGGAAAGTGCGATCATGCCGGCTTTTGCAGTGGGCGGCTATGGGTTTGGTTTGCAACACGGGGTTAATGACCAAAACATATTATACGGCGTGCTGGCTAAAACTTTTCACCTGGGTCGCCTGACCGCTGGATATTTTTGCGGCAATGCCAATTTACTCATTAATCCTGTCGGCCAGGCTGACAACGCCGGTTTGATTTTAACCTGGGATAAATATGTATCCGATAAATTGTGGCTTTGCGTTGACTACGCGGGAACCCAATCGAGTATCGGCGCAACGTTTTACGGGTTTTCCTGGGTGTTTTCGTCGAATACTTCGGTTTTGTTTGCCTACGGTACATATAACAATGGGGCCAAACCAACGGTCACGACGCAGTTGGATATTAATATTTAGAGCTGAGAGGTGAGAGCTCAGAAATCTTATTTTTGGAAGGAGGCAAAAGAAAATGGGGATAAATACAGGAGATACGGCTTGGGTTTTGATTTCAACGGCATTGGTTATTTTGATGACGCCGGCGGTGGGTTTTTTCTATGGAGGGATGGTGAGGAAGAAAAGCATTTTGTCTACCATTATGATGTGTTTTGCGGTGTTGATAGTGATTAGCATCCAGTGGGTGTTGTTTGGTTACACCTTGGCATTTGGTCCGACCCACGCGGGTATTATTGGCGGGCTGAAATGGTTAGGATTGGTGGGAGTTGGGCAGGCGCCCAATGCCGATTATGCGGCCACCATTCCGGCATTAGCCTTCATGATGTTTCAAGGTGCGTTTGCGATTATAACGCCATCGTTAATTGTCGGCGCTTTTGTAGAGAGGATAAAATTTGGAGCGTTTTTGATATTTACTGCGCTTTGGGCAACCATAGTTTATGACCCGGTTGCGCACTGGGTGTGGGGTGTCGGTGGTTGGTTACGAAATATGGGAGCTTTAGATTTTGCGGGCGGAACGGTAGTCCACGTGACCGCAGGTTTTTCGGCGCTGGCGATTGCCATGGTAATTGGGAAAAGGATGGGTTACGGAAAAGATAACATGGAACCCAGCAATATTCCAATTGTAGTTTTGGGTGCGGTTTTGTTGTGGTTTGGCTGGTTTGGGTTTAATGCCGGGTCGGCGCTGGCGGCTAATGGATTGGCGGTCTCGGCTTTCGTTGTAACCAATACGGCTGCCGCCGCGGCCGCACTGGTCTGGATGATATTAAGCTGGCTGCACCGTCGCCCTAGTGTTTTAGGTGTGGCTACTGGTGCAGTGGTAGGTTTGGTTGCAATTACGCCGGCTTCGGGTTTTGTGGATCCGCTTTCGGCAATTGCCATCGGCGGGATTGCGGCCGCGATTTCATATTATATGATTGTTTTGCGAATGGCGATTCGGATCGATGAATCGTTGGATGTTTTTGTCTGCCACGGCATGGGTGGGGCGTGGGGCGCCATTGCCACCGGCATATTTGCCAGTAAAGCGGTGAACCCGGCAGGAAATAATGGGTTGCTTTTTGGTAATCCGGGACAGCTTTGGACACAAATTTGTGCGGTAATGGTAACGGCTATGTTTGCGTTTGTGGTCACGTTAATTTTGGCGACATTGATTGATATTTTTATCGGTTTGCGCGTTACTAAAAATGAGGAATTGGTTGGACTAGACATCTCCCAGCACGCAGAAAGCATAGCATAATGGTTTTTGCCTGCGGCAAGTATATTATTTTTATGGAGGTGCGATCATGAAAAAGATTGAAGTAGTTATTAGGTCGGAAAAATTGGAAGAACTGAGAGAAGCACTGGATGCACAAGGGTTTTCTGGAATGACAGTGACGGAGGTAAAGGGGAGGGGCAAGCAAAAGGGCATTACTCTGGAATGGCGGGTGGGGGATTATCGGGTTGAGTTTATGCCCAAAATAAAAGTAGAGTTGGCGGTTGAAGAAAAAAATACAGAAAAAGTAATCAGTATCATATTGGAAGTTTGCTCAACGAATAGTATTGGAGATGGAAAAATATTTATTTCACCGATTGAAGATGTAATCCGTATCCGAACCAAGGAAAGGGGTCATGGGGCGCTGTAAAAACCTTTTGTTAAATTGCCGCAATTTAATAAATTAGTACGAAAATGTAATTAATGCCTCATTTTTCTACAAAAATGTGATGGATTTATGTTGTCAATGGATTGATTAATGGCAATTGAGCATAAATTCCGGACTGGCAATAAAATTGCTAACTATAAACCAAAGCAACTGATGCGATAAATTAAGACGTTGCGAATTGGAGGACAATCAACTATGGCAATTAACACGGGCGATACGGCGTGGGTTTTGGTTTCGATGGCTTTGGTAATGCTGATGACTCCGGCGGTGGGTTTTTTTTACGGGGGGATGGTAAGGAAGAAGAGCATCTTGTCTACTATAATGATGTGTTTTGCCTCGCTTATATTAATTAGTATCCAGTGGGTGCTGTTTGGTTATACGCTGGCGTTTGGCCCGACTCACGGAGGATTAATCGGCGGCCTTAAATGGTTGGGGTTGGTAGGTGTTGGACAGGCGCCAAACCCTGATTACGCGGCCACTATTCCGGCGCTGGCTTTTATGATTTTTCAGGCGGCGTTTGCAATTGTTACTCCATCCTTGATTGTGGGTGCTTTTGTGGAGCGGATCAAATTTGCTGCATTTTTAATTTTTACCGCACTTTGGGCGACATTAGTTTATGATCCGGTTGCGCACTGGGTTTGGGGGGTTGGAGGTTGGTTGAGAATGATGGGAACTTTGGATTTTGCCGGCGGGATTGTTGTGCATGTAACGGCAGGATTTTCGGCCTTGGCCATTGCTATGGTGATTGGAAAAAGGCGCGGTTACGGTAAAGACAATATGGAGCCCAGTAACATACCGCTGGTGGTTTTGGGTGCAGTGTTGCTTTGGTTTGGATGGTTTGGTTTTAACGGTGGATCAGCGCTGGCGGCTAATGGGATAGCGGTATCGGCAGTGGTGGTTACCAATACGGCTGGCGCGGCGGCGGCCCTGGTCTGGATGTTTTTGAGCTGGCTACACCGTCGGCCCAGTGTTTTGGGGGTGGCGACGGGCGCGATAGTGGGATTGGCGGCAGTTACGCCGGCATCCGGCTTTATTGACCCTCTTTCGGCAATGGCGATTGGGGCGATCGCAGCGGTTATTTCTTATTACATGATTGTCTTGAGGATGAAACTCCGGATTGATGAGTCGCTGGATGTTTTTGCCTGCCATGGCATGGGTGGGGCGTGGGGCGCCATCGCTACAGGAATTTTTGCCAGCCGTGCAATTAACCCGGCGGGAAATAACGGGTTGCTTTTTGGAAACCCGGGGCTATTGTGGACCCAAATTTTTGCGGTGGTGGTTACGGCGGCGTTTGCTTTTGTTTTAACCTTAGTGTTGGCTACGATCGTGGACATTTTGGTTGGGTTACGGGTAAATGCCAATGAAGAGTTGGTAGGGTTAGATATATCCCAGCACGCAGAAAGCATAGCATAGGAGGTGCTTTATGAAAAAAATTGAAGCTATTATCAGGTCGGAAAAGTTGGATGAGCTGAGGGAGGCGTTGGATGCACAGGGGTTTTCGGGGATGACAGTTACGGATGTGCGCGGGCGGGGGAAACAAAAGGGCATTACGCTGGAGTGGCGGGTGGGAGAATACCGGGTTGAGTTTATGCCAAAAATAAAAGTGGAGATTGTGGTGGCAGCTAATAATTTGGAAAAAGTGATAAATATCGTATTGGCAGTTTGCTCAACCGGAAACATTGGCGATGGAAAGATTTTTATCTCTGATGTTTTGGATGTGATCCGGATTAGCAGTAAGGAGCGGGGGGAAGGGGTGTTATAGGGAGCCGGACAGGAGCCGAGCCTAAGGCAATTGGCCTTTTATCCATTTATAGAGTCGTCTGGTTTGCAGCGTGATTTTTTGCGCATCTTCTTTAAAAAAACCTCTAGCTTCGTATTCAACCAGGTTTTTAATGGCTAAAATCGAACTTACTTGCCGGGTCTTTTCTTTGATTTCCTTTAGCGGAACCTGATCCAGTAACAGTACCACATCCTGGTGTTTTTGACTGCGGGAGCGTTCGCCTAGGTAAAAAGTGGTGAGCGCGTCGCAGGCTGAAATGGCGCAATGCACGGCATTGAGGCCGACGCCGTTCCATAATTGCTTGTTTTCCGCATCTTCCATCAGCTGAAAAAATTCCCCGGCTTTTTCAAGATAAGTCCGGTAAAGATTTTTGCTGATTTTTTCAGTAGGGATTGATTTAGGCATGGTTCACTAAAATAATTTGATCCTCTTTGATTTGATTGATTAAGCTTGATGTTTTTTTTGCAGAGTACTCTTTTTGCGTATAAATTACAGGAGAAATGGTGTTGCCGTAAAAGCGGATCAAACGATCGTTTAATTGATTAATGGCGGACTCGACGTTTTGCTTGTCGACTGCGCTTTTGACGATAATTAGCAAATCAATGTCGCTGTCTGGTGTTTCTGTTTTTTTAGCCAGGGAGCCGAAGAGAAATGCCTTTATTATTCTCCGATTTTGTCCTAGGGATTTTTTGATCCGGTTAAGTAGATCTGCTTGGGCAAGGGCATCCAATAAGATGAGGGGCGTCAGTTTGTTGGCTAGCCAGTGCTCGGCGTTGAGTTGCCATTGGGTGGTTTTTCCGATGCGGTTTTTATGAATGACTCCATAAGATTTTAGCTGTTCTAAATAAGTTAGGACGGAGGAAGGGGCCGCTTTAACCAGGCGAGCGACTTCGCGGCCGCTGAACTTTTTTGCCGGATAGCGGAGTAGTAAGGTTAAAACCGCAGTTTTGGTTTTGCCGGAAAATAAACTTTCAATAATGGAGTGAAATTGCATTGTATTATTTATTGGACATATGTTTTATTTTTCGAACAATTATAGACGCAAAATATTTGGCCCGTCAACTGAAATTTTCTGGGGGGGGACGATGTATGTGTAAGGGGCAGTGGGCCGGGAAAATATACTTATTTGCTCAAGGATAAAAGGGAGGAGAAAATGGGTTTTGGAATTGTTGATTTACCAAGGGTAATGTGCCAAGGGAGACAGGAAATGGTGCGGGCGTTTAGAGAGCATATTCAAATTGTGCCGTCGTCGGTGGGGAAAACGCTACCCACTACAATTAGCTTCGATAAGGTTTTTCGCGGAGAATGTTTACCCTTGAGAGATTGTTTTTTAGAGAAAGGTGATGGGGGCCGGTTAATCGAAGTCCCATTAAGTGAGCAGGTTGTTTTGAGCAGGATTGGTAATCCGCCAAAATCATTGATTGAGCTGGGGATTGACTTAGGGAAAAGGCAAGTTGATTTTGATGTTTTTTGGAGTCAGCGAGATTTTATATTGTGTGATGACAAACGCATTCGGCTTCCGTTTGGAGCGGTAAGCCCTGCTGTGTATGAACGAGGTAAAATTGCGCTATTTCGTATTTGCGAGGAAAATTCGATGCTGAAATTTGATCCGCAGGTTTTGGTTGAATATGCACGATGTTCGTTTCCGCGTTTATTTTTGTTGGTTGATATATTAGAAAGTCAGCGCGGACATGGCCCGGGAGAATGGATTTCCGAAAGTCAAATGAAAGCGGAAGCGCAGATGCGGATCATACAATTAGCGAACGACTTTGGCTATTTGGCCGGCTGTGCGTATCCTCGGAGCAGGGAATTATTTTATTTAGCAGGAAAGGGGACAGCCAATGCAGCTCAAAAAAGAAGAAATCATTTATTTGTAGCTGCAGCAGATCATTTAAACCTAAAAGGTAGACAAAGAAAGTTGTTTTTATCTGCGGCTCAAAATTTTAAGGGCCCATCTTGGGCGCCTGCGTCAAACTTGTTTGGAATCGAGTATGGTCGGCAATGGCCATAGTAGGCGCTTGCCAGTAACAATTTTGTAAGTGCTGCTCTGTTTTATCTACAAAAATGTAGAAGTTTTTTTCAGTTATGGGTCAAATACTCGACCCCACGTGCTAAATTATGCTTCCCGCCGCCAAAAATAGCATTGCGTAATTTGTTTGGCAGAAAAGTTGCTATTAATGTATTGAAAGGTCGACCCCAGCCGGGTATTTGAGGATTGGAATATTAATAAAGGAGGAAATGTAATGACGACCAAAGAAGAGATAATGAAAGCGGTCCGGGACAACGATATCGAGTTTATACGGTTATGGTTTACGGATTTGAACGGGATTTTGAAGAGTTTTGCGATCGGGAAGGACGAATTGGAGGGGGCGCTGACGCAGGGGATGGGATTTGATGGCTCATCGATTACCGGGTTCCAGGCAATTGAAGAATCAGACATGATTGCCATGCCGGATCCAGCTACGTTCCAAATCCTGCCTTGGCGGCCGTCGGAAAAAGCCGTGGCGCGCATGATTTGCGACATTCTTCAGCCGGGCGGCAAGCCCTACGAAGGCGATCCCCGCTACATCTTAAAAAGGGCGTTGGCCAAAATGACTAAAATGGGGTTTGACCATTTTTACGTAGGACCGGAGCTGGAATATTTTTACTTTAAAAATAGTGAAGGTACCGAAATTTTGGATTCCGGAGGGTATTTTGACTTAACTCCGCTGGACATGGCCTCGGACCTGCGCCGGCAAACCGTATTGGCGTTAAAAAAGCTGGGAATTAATGTTGAGTATTCGCACCATGAGGTTGCCCCATCGCAACACGAAATTGATATGCGTTACGATGATGGGCTGAAGATGGCGGATAATGTAGTTACTTACAAATTAACCGTTAAAGAAATCGCTTCTAAAAACGGTGTTTACGCCACGTTTATGCCCAAGCCGATTTTCGGACAAAACGGATCTGGCATGCATTGCCACCAATCGCTGTTTAAGGGAAAAGCCAACGCATTTTACGATGCCAGCGATAAGTATCATTTGTCTGCAGCCGGGAAAAGTTATATTGCCGGCATCTTGAAGCACGCACCGGAAATGATTGCCATTTTAGCGCCGTGGGTTAATTCATTTAAGCGGTTGGTGCCAGGTTACGAGGCCCCGGTCTATATTGCCTGGTCGCGCAGAAACCGTTCGGCCCTGGTGCGGGTGCCGATGTATCAGCCCGGAAAAGAAGTTGCCACCCGGATGGAATTGCGTTGTCCGGACCCGTCCGGCAACCCGTACCTTCAATTTGCGGTAATGCTGTGTGCTGGCTTGAAAGGAATTGAAGAAGGGTACAAATTACAGGATCCGATGGAATTGAACTTATACCATCTGACCGATGAAGAGCGTGCCGAGCGGGGGATTAAATCGCTGCCGGCAAGTTTGGGTGAAGCAATTCAAATTATGGAGAAGAGTGAGCTGATTCGCGAGGCCCTGGGTGACCACTCATTTGAAAGATTTATTACTCTGAAAAAACAAGAATGGGACGAGTTTCGCATCCAGGTCACCGATTACGAGATTAAAAAATATCTCCCGATCCTTTAGTTTTGATATTTTATTTTTAAATTTTAATTTTTATTAACTTAGGGGGTAGGGTTTTTCTTAGGGTCGACACCTTTGTACCCTACCCCTAAGTTACAAAGGTGCGACGATGGATCAACGTGGCTTAAAACAATTTAATCGTCCTCTTAATCCTTGCCCACCGGCTTCCCAAGGGTTGTATGACCCCCGTTTTGAACACGACAGCTGCGGAGTAGGCTTTGTTGTCAATATCAATGGGGAAAAAAGCCATGCTATTGTTGAAAATGGCCTTAAAGTTTTAAAGCGCCTGTCCCACCGGGGGGCGGTGGGGGCGGACCCCCAAACCGGCGATGGGGCCGGCATCTTGATCCAGCTTCCTTATGATTTTCTTAACACTGTTTTTCCGGATTTGCCGCGTCCGGGGTCCTACGGAGTGGGGTTAGCTTTTTTACCTCAAAATAAGCGTTTGCGCAGTATTTGTAAAGAGGTTTTTGCTCGGATTGTGGAGCAGGAAGGCCAGGTAATGTTGGGGTGGCGGGAGGTTCCGGTTAATGCGGCCGCAATTGGCCGGACCGCGCAAAAAAATTTACCGGTAATTGAACAGGTTTTTATCGCTAAGGGCAAGCAAGTAATCCACCGCATCGACTTTGAGCGTAAATTATATAAAATCCGGCGCGAGGTTGAAAAAGCAATCCATGCTGATGGTTTTTATTTAACCAACCTTTCTTCCCGGACGCTGGTTTACAAGGGACTCTTGATGCCCCACCAATTGGATGAGTTTTTTCCGGATTTGAAAGATGCGGCAGTTAAAAGCGCCATTGCATTGGTACATTCGCGTTACAGTACCAATACTTTTCCGGATTGGGATTTAGCGCAGCCCTTCCGGTTTTTGGCGCACAACGGGGAAATCAATACTTTGCGGGGCAATATCAATTGGATGCGGGCTAGAGGTTTGGACGTAATTGAACCGGGGGGCAGTGATTCGCAGGCCTTGGATAATGTCTTTGAACTGTTAGTTTTATCCGGCCGGTCAATGGCGCATGCCATGTTGATGTTAATTCCTTCTGCTTTTGAGCATAACCATCTGATGCCAAAAGAAGTGCGCGATTTTTACCGCTATCATGCCTGTTTTATGGAGCCCTGGGATGGGCCGGCCGCAGTTGCCTTTACCGATGGGAAAGATGTTGGCGCCGTGCTGGACCGCAACGGCCTGCGCCCGGCGCGCTATATTGTAACCAAAGACGGTATGGTGGTGATGGCTTCAGAAGTTGGGGTCCTGGAGATTGCGCCGGAAAATATCGCGGTGTCGGGTCGCCTGGAGCCGGGAAAAATCTTTTACATTGATACCGAAACCGCTCGCATTGTGGAAGACGAAGAAATTAAGTCCGAAATTTATGACAAGCGTTTTTATGGGCAATGGCTGAAGGAAAACCTGCTTGAGCTGGAGGACTTGCCGCGCCTTTCGGCAGCTGAATTTGATGATCAGGATGATAAAACACTCTTGTCGGCCTTTGGTTATTCCCGGGAGGACTTAAAAACCATCTTGAAACCCATGGCCGAAAAATCCAAAGAGCCGGTGGGTTCAATGGGGAACGATTGTCCGCACGCGATTTTATCGAACCGGCCGCAATTGCTTTTCAATTATTTTAAGCAGCTATTTGCGCAGGTGACCAACCCGCCCATTGATTCGATCCGGGAAGAGTTGGTCATGAGCTTAGAGAGTTATGTTGGCCCGCAGAAAGACATTTTGCAGGAAACGCCTGAACACTGCCGTAAATTGCACGTAAAAGAACCGATCCTGACCAATGATGAATTGGCGCAGATTGTCGCGATCAAGAAAAACGGTTTTTCCGCAAAAAAAATCTCCATTTTGTTTGATGGAGAGTTAACGGCGGCACTGGATCGGGTTTGCAGGGCGGCCGAAGCGGCCATTGCTGACGGTTATACATTTATTATCTTAAGCGACCGCGGCGTGAACAAACAAAAGCTGGCCATCCCGTCATTAATGGCGGTTGGTGCGGTCCATCACCATCTTATTCGAAAAGCGTTGCGGACTAAAGTAGGGATAATTTTAGAGAGCGGCGAGCCGCGGGAAGTGCACCATTTTGCGCTTTTATTTGGTTTTGGGGTGGACCTGGTAAATCCTTACCTGGCTTATGCTGCACTGGGATGGCTGGTTGAGCAGGGCGACCTGACGCTAGATCGGAAGACCGCGGTTAATAATTACCGGACGGCGGTCCATCAGGGTATAAAAAAAATCCTTTCGAAAATGGGAATCTCCACTTTAAACAGTTACCGCGGCGCGCAAATTTTTGAAGCGCTGGGTTTGGCAGATGAAGTAGTCGGTAAGTGTTTTGAGGGGACGCCTTCGCGGATTGGCGGGGCTGGCTTTGCAGAGCTGGCCGGCGAAATACAGGAGCGGCACACGGCGGCGTTTAACGAGGGGCGCCGGGGCGTTTATGGGGAGGTCTTAGACAGCGGTGGAATTTATCAATGGAAAAAAGACGGAGAATTTCATTTGTGGAATCCGGAAAGCATTTGCGCCTTGCAGGAGGCGGCGCGGGGCAATGATTACCAGCGGTATAAGGCATTTGCGCAGTTGATTAATGACCAGGCGCTGGCCAATGGAATGGGCCCCCCAAATCCTACAACTTTGCGCAGTTTGTTAAAGTTTAAAAAAGCGCAATCTATTCCAATTGCTGAGGTTGAGCCAGCAGAAAATATTCTCAAACGCTTTGTTACCGGCGCCATGAGTTTTGGCTCAATCAGCGCACCCTGTCATGAAACCATTGCACGGGCAATGAATATGCTGGGCGGCAAATCCAATACTGGTGAGGGGGGAGAAGACCCGGCGCGCTTTAAGGATGACAGGAGAAGCGCCGTCAAGCAGGTAGCTTCGGGAAGATTTGGCGTTACCACCAATTATTTGGTCAATGCCGATGAGATTCAAATAAAAATTGCGCAGGGTGCCAAACCGGGTGAAGGCGGGCAGCTGCCCGGCCATAAAGTCAGTGAAATTATTGCGCGAACGCGCTACACCACGCCGGGCGTGACGTTAATCTCTCCGCCACCCCACCACGACATTTATTCAATCGAGGACCTGGCGCAATTAATTTTTGACTTGAAAAATGTAAACCCCCGCGCGCGGATCAGCGTGAAGCTGGTTTCTGAAATTGGCGTAGGGACGGTTGCGGCGGGGGTGGCCAAAGGCCATGCCGATATGATTCTGATATCGGGCGGGGATGGGGGGACGGGGGCTTCTCCCATCAGTTCAATCCGGAATGCCGGACTCCCCTGGGAATTGGGATTGGCAGAAACTCACCAGACGCTGGTTATGAACGACTTACGCAGCCGGGTAAGGTTGCAGACCGACGGGCAGTTGAGGACCGGGCGTGATGTCGCCATTGCGGCACTGTTAGGGGCGGAAGAATTTGGTTTTGCCACTGCGGTTTTGATTGTTGCGGGATGTGTGATGCTGCGGCATTGCCATCTCAATAACTGCGCGCTGGGAGTGGCCACGCAGGATGAATGTTTAGCCAAACGGTTTTCCGGAAAACCCGAGCATATCGTTAATTATTTCCGTTTTGTGGTGGAGGAACTGCGCGAAATTATGGCTGAGTTAGGTGTCCGCACCGTTGACGAGATGGTTGGCCGAACCGATTTATTGGAATTGGATACCGCAATATTACCGGAAAAATCACGCGGGATTGATTTTTCGAAAATTCTTTATCCTGGTGCAGAATTTCCAGGGGCAGGCCACCGGCAAGCCGGGGCAGGCAATTATTGCACACAAAAACAAGACCACGGCATAGATAGCGTACTCGACCGTAAATTAATCCAACTGGCTCGTCCGGCATTGGAGAGCGGAACTCCAGTGTCGGCCGACTTGAAAATTGAAAATTCGGATCGGACCGTGGGCGGGATGTTGAGCGGTGCGGTGGTTGAAAAATTCGGGGAAAACGGATTAGCCGACGACACCCTGCATTTTAAGTTTAATGGTGTTGCAGGCCAAAGTTTTGCGGCCTGGCTGACTAAGGGAATAACCTTGGAGCTGGAAGGCCTAGCCAATGATTACGTCGGCAAGGGAATTTCAGGCGGGAAGGTAATTATTTATCCGGATCGTAAAGCCGATTATCCGCCGGATAAAAACACATTGCTAGGGAACACGGCTTTTTACGGGGCCATTTCAGGGGAAGCGTATTTATGCGGCCGGGCGGGGGAGAGGTTTTGTGTGCGCAACTCTGGATTAAATGCGGTGGCGGAGGGGGTGGGCGACCACGGCTGTGAATACATGACTGGCGGACGGGTGGTAGTGTTGGGCGAAACCGGCCGGAATTTTGCGGCGGGGATGTCGGGGGGCATTGCTTACGTTTATGACAAACAAAATGATTTTGAGAGCAAATGTAATTTGCAAATGGTTGAGTTGGAGCATTTGCGCGCATCGGATAAAAAAATTATTCATGTGCTTTTAAAAAAACATTTTCAATATACCCGCAGCCGTTTGGCCAAAGAAATATTAGATAATTTTGAATTTGCGGTGAAGCGATTCCGGAAAGTCATGCCAATTGAATACAAGCGGGTTTTACAGCAAAAGGTGATGGCGGAAGAGGAGTTGGAGAAGATGGGGGTTGAGCAGGGGTGAGTTGTGAGCAGTAAGTTATGAGATAAGTTTTGGGTTGTGAGGAGAAAATGAAAGACCTAAAAGGATTTCTAAATATCAAAAGAGAATCTTGTGCTTACCGGCCGATCGCGGAACGCATTGCGGATTACAAAGAAGTATTTAAGC